>NZ_CAFJ01000252.1 GCF_000239795.1 Bradyrhizobium sp. STM 3809
AAGAGGTTTCGGCCAAGCTGATCGAATGGCGGCGACGCCGGTTCGGATGAGGTCGAAGGTGTATCGCGGCGACATCCGCTGCGATCGATGCGCGTCACTGCGAGGCAGCCGGAAGGGCGGAGCCCCGCATCCAACCCCGGGGGTACATCGGGGACAATCTGAGAGAGCAGGCCAGCAACAGAAGCCTGTGCTGAGGAATTCCGAGTTCGCGCGGCGCGCTTGGAATGACACGAGGTGAGGGACCGAAAGCGACAATGCCGTCCAGCAACAGACTGAGCCCGATTCCGCAGCCGCCGGCCAGGCCCGTGGTCGGCAACATGCTTTCGCTCGATGCGAACGCTCCGGTGCAGCATCTGACCCGGCTCGCGAAGGAGTACGGGCCGATCTTCTGGCTCGACATGATGGGTTCGCCGATCGTGATCGCCTCCGGCTATGATCTCGTCGACGAACTCTCCGACGAGAAGCGTTTCGACAAGGTGGTCCGCGGCGCGCTGCGACGGGTGCGCGCCATCGGCGGCGACGGCCTGTTCACGGCCGACACCAGGGAGCCGAACTGGACCAAGGCGCACAACATCCTTCTGCAGCCGTTCGGCAACCGCGCGATGCAGTCCTATCACGCGAGCATGGTCGACATCGCCGAGCAGCTCGTCAAGAAATGGGAGCGCCTCAACGCCGACGAGGAGATCGACGTCGTCCACGACATGACGGCCCTGACGCTCGACACCATCGGCCTGTGCGGCTTCGACTACCGCTTCAACTCGTTCTACCGGCGCGACTACCATCCGTTTGTGGAAGGTTTGGTCCGCTCGCTCGAGACCATCATGATGACGCGCGGCCTGCCGCTGGAGCATCTCTGGATGGGCCGGCGGCGAACCGTCCTCGCCGAGGACGTCGCGTTCATGAACAAGATGGTCGACGAGATCGTCGCCGAGCGCCGCAAGAGCGCGGAATCCGGCGCGGCGTCCGCGGACGACAAGAAGGACATGCTCAACGCGATGATGAGCGGCGTCGACCGCGCGACCGGCGAGCAGCTCGATGACGTCAACATCCGGTACCAGATCAACACGTTCCTGATCGCGGGCCACGAGACCACCAGCGGCCTGTTGTCCTACACGATCTATGCCCTGCTGAAACATCCCGAGATCCTGAAGAAGGCCTATGACGAGGTCGATCGCGTCTTCGGCCCCGATGTCGATGCCAAGCCGACCTACCAGCAGGTCACGCAGCTCACCTACATCACCCAGATCCTGAAGGAGTCGCTGCGGCTGTGGCCGCCTGCCCCGGCCTACGGCATCGCGCCGCTGCAGGACGAGACCATCGGCGGCAAGTACAAGCTGAAGAAGAACACGTTCGTCACCATCCTCGTCACCGCGCTGCATCGCGATCCCAAGGTCTGGGGACCCAACCCCGATGCCTTCGATCCCGAGAATTTCAGCCCGGAGGCGGAGGCCAAGCGTCCGGTCAATGCGTGGAAGCCGTTCGGCAACGGCCAGCGCGCCTGCATCGGCCGCGGCTTCGCCATGCACGAGGCGGCGCTGGCGCTCGGCATGATCCTGCAGCGCTTCAAGCTGATCGACCATCAGCGCTACCAGCTGCATCTCAAGGAGACGCTGACGATGAAGCCGGAGGGCTTCAAGATCAAGGTGCGACCGCGCAACGACCGTGATCGCAGCGCCCCTCCTTCAAGCCGCCCGGGGACCGCCGCGCAAGGCCCGTCGGTGCAGAGCGCGCGTACGCGGCCGGGGCACAACACGCCGCTCCTGGTGCTCTATGGCTCCAACCTCGGCACCGCCGAGGACATGGCGACACGCGTGGCCGACCTCGCCGAGGTCAACGGCTTCTCGACGCGGCTTGCCCCGCTCGACGACTTCGCCGGGCAGCTGCCGAAAGATGGCGGCGTGCTGATCTTCTGCGCCTCCTACAACGGCGCGCCGCCCGACAATGCCGGAAAGTTCGTGAGCTGGCTGCACGGCGAGCTGGCGCCGGATGCGTTCAAGGGGCTGCGCTACGCCGTGTTCGGCTGCGGCAACCGCGACTGGGCCGCGACCTATCAGTCGGTGCCGCGCTTCATCGACGACGCGCTGGCGGCGCACGGGGCCAAGCGCGTCCATGAACGCGGCGAAGGCGACGCGCGCAGCGACCTCGACGGCCAGTTCGAGACCTGGTTCGCGGCGCTGGGCGCCGCGGCCGTCAAGGAGTTCGGCCTCGACAGCGGCTTCAGCCGCAGCGCGGAGGATGCGCCGCTCTATTCCGTGGAGCCGCTGGCGCCGACGGCGGCAGGCGCGGTGGCGGCGCTCGGCGGCGCCGCGCCGATGACGATCCTGGTCAACCGCGAACTCCAGAACAAGTCGGGCGCCCATCCGTCGGAGCGTTCGACGCGGCACATCGAGGTGCAGTTGCCGGCGGGTGCCAGCTATCGCGTCGGCGACCATCTCAGCGTGGTGCCGCGCAACGATCCCGAACTGGTCGACCGGGTGGCGCGCCGCTTCGGCTTTTCGCCGGCCGACCAGATCCGCCTGCGGGTCGCCGAGGGCCGTCGCGCGCAGCTGCCGGTCGGAGAAGCGGTCTCGGTCGGTCGGCTGCTGACCGATTTCGTCGAGTTGCAGCAGGTCGCGACACGCAAGCAGATCCAGATCATGTCGGAGCATACGCGTTGCCCGGTGACCCGGCCGAAGCTCGCCGCCTATCTCGGCGACGATGCCGACTCCGGCGAACGCTATCGCGCCGAGATCCTCGCCAAACGCAAATCGGTGTACGATCTGCTGGAGGATTTCCCCGCCTGCGAGCTGCCGTTCCATTCCTATCTCGAAATGCTCACCTTGCTGGCGCCGCGCTACTACTCGATCTCGTCCTCGCCGTCCGGCGATCCGGCGCGCTGCAGCGTCACGGTCGGCGTGGTCGCGGGACCGGCGTTGTCGGGCCGCGGCCTCTACAAGGGCGTCTGCTCCAACTATCTCGCCTCGCGCCGCGAGGGCGAGAGCGTGTTTGCCACGGTGCGCGAAACCAAGGCCGGCTTCCATCTGCCGGAGGATTCGCGGCGGCCGATCATCATGATCGGACCGGGCACCGGGCTCGCGCCCTTCCGCGGCTTTCTGCAGGAGCGCGCCGCGCAAAAGGCGGCCGGGAGGTCGCTGGGTCCCGCGATGCTGTTCTTCGGCTGCCGCCATCCCGAGCAGGACTATCTCTACGCCGACGAGCTCAAGGCCTTCGCCGACAGCGGCATCTGCGAGCTGTTCACCGCCTTCTCGCGTGGCGATGGACCGAAGACCTATGTGCAGCACCTGCTCGCCGCCCAGAGGGCACGAGTTTGGGAGTTGCTCGAGCAAAGCGCGGTCATCTTCGTCTGCGGCGACGGCTCGAAGATGGAACCGGACGTCAAGGCGACGCTGATGCAGATCCATCGCGACTGCACCGGATCCGATGCAGAGGCGGCAGCGAACTGGATCGCCGACCTCGGCGCGACGAACCGCTACGTACTCGACGTCTGGGCCGGGGGCTGACGCGGCCACCGGGCCTGTCGGTGCGGCAGGCCGCGAGCAGGCAGAGGCTATTTTGCGGAGGAAGTGATGGCCGACAAAGGCAACGATCCCTGGGCCATGTGGCAGACGATGCTCGGCGAGATGGAGAAGAGCTTCAACACCTTCGCGGGCAAGACCATGTCCTCGCCCGAATTCAGCAAGGCCATGAACCAGGCCGGCGGGGCTTCGGCGGGCGCCCAGAAGCAGATGTCGGAGATGATGGAAAAATATCTCGGCGGACTGAACATGCCGAGCCGGGCTCAGATGGTCGACATGGCGGCGCGCCTGCAGTCGATCGAGGCGCAGCTCGCCGAGATCAAGTCGCTGCTGATGATGCAGTCGGGCGCGGCGGCCGGCGCCCCAGGCGCGGCCCAGCCGCCGTCGCCACGTCCGCCACGCACGAAGCAGCCGCCCAGAGAGCAGCAGAAATGAACGCCTCCGCCCCCTTCGACCAGCTGGCCTCGATTCCGGAGCGCATCCAGGCCGAGGTGCAGCGCGCGATCCAGCGCAGCATCAAGGGCGTGGAGTATCTCACGACCTCGGGCCCATCGCTGGGCTCGACGCCCAAGGATGTCCTGAGCGTGCGCGGGACGATGAGTCTCTATCACTATCGCCCGCTGGCCGACGAGATCTACCGGGTGCCGATCCTGATCGTGATGGCGACCACCAATCGCGGCTACATCCTCGACATGGTGCCGGGCCAGAGCTTCATCGAGTTTCTGCTCAAGCGCGGCTATGACGTCTACATGCTGGACTGGACCGCGCCGAAGCCCGAGGAGAAGGGCTTGCGGATGGAGGACTATGTCCTCGACTTCATTCCCTATTGCGTCCGCCGCGTGCAGGAGGATTCCGGCGAGCCTGATGTGACGGTCATCGGCTATTGCTTCGGCGGCGTGCTGTCGCTGCTCTATGCCTCGATCTTCCACGACGGGCCGATGAAGAATCTGATCTGCTTCACCACGCCGATCGACTTCCGCGAGATGACGCTGTTCCAGAATTTCTCGGATCGCCGTTACTTCGACGTCGATCATCTGGTCGATTCCATCGGCAACGTGCCTCCGGAGATGATCTTCTCCTCGTTCGAGATGCTGCGGCCGGCCTCCCGCGCGATCAGCCAGGTGCAATTGTGGGAGAACATCTGGAACGACGACTACGTCAAGTCCTACCGCATGTTCGACCGCTGGGCGACCGACACCCTGCCCCTTGCCGGCGAGTATTTCCGCGCGATCACCAAGGACCTGATGTGGGACAACAAGCTCTACAACGGCACGATGTCGGTCGGCGGGCATCGCTGCGATCTCGCCGAGATCAAGGTGCCGGTCCTGCACGCGGTGGCCGAGCACGACCATATCGTGCCGTATGATGCGGCACGGCATCTCATTCCCAAGGTCGGGTCGACCGACAAGGAAGAGGTGATCCTGAAGGGCGGCCACGTCTCCCTCGTCGCCGGCGCCAATGCGATCCGGCGGCTGTGGCCCAAACTGGACTCCTGGCTGGGTGGACGATCCACATGAGCGAAGCGCGATCCTATCCCCGTATCGTCGCGACGGATGTCGGCGACATCGAATTTCGCCTGATGTCGCGCGCCGACGAGGCCGCGGTGCTCGCTTTCGCCCGGGCGCTGCCGAGCCATGACCTTTTGTTCCTGCCGCGCAACATCAGCGAGCCCAAGGTGCTGTCGGCCTGGATCGCAGAGATCGAGCGCGGGCAGATCACGAGCCTGCTCGCGATCAAGGGGGGCGAGGTGGTCGGCTGCAGCGCCGTGGTTCGCGATCCGCATTCCTGGTCGCCCCATGTCGGCGAGATCCGGATGGTGGTGTCGCCCGGTGTCCGAGGACAGGGAGTTGGACGTGCCCTGTCGCAGGAGACCTTCGCTCTTGCCCTCGCGGCCGGCCTGGAGAAGCTCACGGTTCAGATGACGGTGGACCAGCGCGGCGCGATCGCGCTGTTCGAGAGCCTCGGCTTTCGTGCCGAGGGGCTCTTGCGCGACCAGGTTCGCGATGTCGACGGCAAGACGCACGACATCGTCGTCTTCGGGCATGACGTCGCCCGGGTTCGGGCCCAGTTGGAAGCCTATGGCGTTCCAGGAGCGGTGGGGGACTGACCCTGCGGCGACGGCAGCTTTGCCTTTTCGTTGCCCACCCCCAATGACCGCCGTCGCCCGAACTCACGAATTCGTGATATCGCACTGCAGCATCGATATTGCACTGCACCATATGCTGTGGCATGAAGACTGTGCCCCGGGCCAATACGGACGGGGTGAGCCCCATAGCTCTGAAGAGGATGGAGAGACGCCATGACCACCGAGACCAGCAATCTGCGTGACAGTGTCAAGGAAGCCTTCGCTCCCGTGACCGACGCATTCAAGAGCCTCCAGAACCTGGAGGTCCCCCAGGCCGCCCGCGAGTTCGTCAAGAAGTCCGCCAGCACCGCCAAGGAACGCGCCGCCGAGGCCTATGCCGGCTCCGAGAAGGTGACGGCTGCGATCGAGACGGCGGTGTCCGACTCCGTCAGCGAGATGGCCAAGGTCAGCCGCAACATCCAGCAGGCGCTGTACCAGGACGCCGAGGCCCTGTTCGCCGGCATCGACAAGCTGGCGTCCGCCAAATCGTTCGGCGAAGCGGTGCAGATCCAGTCCGATCTGGCGCGCGCGCACGGCGAAGTGCTCGTCAATCGCGCGAAGTCGACCACCGAGTACCTCGGCAAGCTGGTCGCCAATGGTGCGAAGGCCGCGCAGGACAACGTCTCGAAGGTCTATCGCAAGACCGCCTGATCGGTCCTGACCATCACGCGTCCAAGGCTCGCATTCTGCGGGCCTTCTTTTTTACGGCACGGCCGCATAGTTCTGGGTTGATGAAGACCGGCTCTCTCTCACTCGACACCCCCGGCGACGCCGCCCGCGCCGCCGAGCTTCGGCGTGTCAAGATGCAAGCGACGCTGGTGCTGGTCGGCGCGCTGGCGCTGTTTGCGGTGTCGAAGTCTCTGGTCGGTACGCATCCGGCGTTCGGCTTCGTCGCCGCCTTTGCCGAGGCCGCAACGATCGGCGGCCTCGCCGACTGGTACGCGGTGGTGGCGCTGTTTCGCCATCCCCTGGGATTGCCGATCCCGCACACCGCGATCATCCAGAGCAATCAGCACCGCATCGCCGACAAGCTCGGCGAGTTCATCGAAGTGCATTTCCTCGAGCAGGCCCCCGTCGAGGCGAAGTTGCGCGAGATCGATTTCGGCTCCTTCATCGCCGACTGGCTGCGCGATCGCAAACGCAGCGACGATCTGGCGCGCTTCACCCTGCGCCTGCTGCCCGAGGCGGTCCAGGCGACGGAAACATCGGGGCTGAAGACCTTCATCATCCGTCGCCTGAACAGCCAGTTGCAGGCGATCGATCTGGCGCCGCTCGCCGCCGGCACCTTGCGCGCCTTCGTCGAGGCGCGACGGCATCAAGTGCTGTTCGACGACGTCCTGCGCATCATCGGCGAGACGCTGGCCCAGCCCGAGACCGTGGCGATGATCCGCGCCAAGATCCGGGCCGAACTACCAACTCTGCTGCGGCTCTATCGCGCCGACAAGTTCCTGATGGACAAGATCATGGCGTCCGCCAGCGCCTTCTTCGACGAGGTTCGCGGCGACCCCAATCATCCGTTCCGCGGCGAGTTCGATCGCATGGTGCTGTCCTTCGTGGAGCGGCTCGGCACCGACCCCGCCTATGCCGGGCGCATCGACGCGCTGAAGCGCGACCTCCTGGCGCGGCCTGAGCTCAGCGAACTCGCCGAGAGCGTCTGGTCCAACACCCGCTCCTTCATCGAGCGCAGCGCGAACGGCGAGACTCCCGTGCTGCGGCATCATCTCGCCGGGATGTTCGTGAGCGCGGGCGAGGCGCTGGCCGGCGATGCCGAGCTGCGCGGTGAGATCAATCGCGGACTGGTCACCGTGCTCAAGAGCTTCATCTCCGATCAGAAGCGCGGCGTATCGACCTTCATCTCCGACCAGGTGAAGTCGTGGAATATGGACCAGCTGATTTCGGTGATCGAGCTGAACGTCGGCAAGGACCTGCAATACATCCGCTTCAACGGTTCAATGATCGGCGGCCTGGCCGGACTTGCGCTTTATACCGCCGAATTCGTGCTGCGCTTGTTGTGACTCTTTCACTACAGAGGCCTGCGATCCCGATCCGCCCTATTGTGTGGCCGGGCAATCGGAGCTTGAATAAGCGAGTCGGCCTTCCTAGCTGATTATTAGATTTTGCTGCATTGCGGAACAATCGTGCCGGCTGGCGCATTTTTCGGGCACTGCATGAGAGAGGGAAAAGGCATGTCCGCATCCGCCCACGCGTCCGGTCCTCCGTCGAAGCTCCTGATGCTGTTGGAAGGACGTGCCCTGCATGAGTTGGGCGCATTCGCTGCGGCCCTGCCGATGCTCAGCATGACGCCGCGCGGCGACGGTCATCCCGTGCTGGTACTGCCGGGCCTCGTTGCCTCGGACGTTTCCACCCGGCCGCTGCGGAGCTTCCTCAAGAGCAAGGGCTACGCCGTGAGCGGCTGGCGGCAGGGCCGAAATCTCGGCCTGCGCCCGGGCGTCCAGCAATCGATGGTCGACCTCGTGGAGGAGATGAACGACAGCCACGGCCGCAAGATCTCGCTCGTCGGCTGGAGCCTCGGCGGACTCTATGCCCGTCAGCTCGCCAAGATGATGCCGGACCGCGTGCGCAGCGTGATCACGCTCGGCAGTCCGTTTGCGGGTTCGCCGAAATCCACCAACGCCTGGCGCGTCTACGAGATGGCCAGCGGACGTCGCGCCGACGAGGAGGAGCAGAACTTCGGCGGAGCCTTGTCGGAGCCGCCGCCGGTGCCGACGACGGCGATCTTCAGCCGGACGGATGGCATCTGTGCCTGGCAGGGCTGCAAGGAGAAAACCTCGAGCTTCTCGGAAAGCATCGAGGTCGAAAGCAGCCATTGCGGAATGGGCCATCATCCGGCGGCGGTCTACGCGGTCGCAGACCGTTTGGCTCAGCCGGAAGGGCAATGGCAGCCATTCGACCGCTCCGGCTGGCGCAGCTTCGTCTTCCCCGATCCGCACCGGTAGCACGCGGCCCGCATTGTCCGCTGGATCTGGACCGGGCCGCGGCCGAGGGTTCGTCGCCTCCAGGGTGAGATCCCTGGAAGCTACGATCTGATTTGCCTCGGCGCGACCTGCCAGATCGTTATCGACGTTCAACCGCTTCGACGTTCAGCCACGATCGCGCTGCCCCGCCCGCTTCAGGCAAACGCGCGCGACGGTCGACGCTACGGCTTCAGCAATACTTTGCCGGCCTTGCCCGGTGTCAGCGAAGCCTTCACGGCATCGGCGACACGCTCGAGTCCGAAGATCCCTTCGGTCGGCAGCTTCAGTTCGCCACTCGCGACGAGCTTCAGCAACTCGCCGAGCAGACGGCTCTTGGTGGTCGCCGGCATTGCAGCGCTGACCTTCGCGCCCCAGAATCCCTTTACGACGGCCTGCTTGAAGATCAGCTCGCCCGACGAAAGCTCCATGGGCTCGCCTGCGGCGGTGCCGAACGAGACCAGCAGCCCGTCCTCGCCGAGCAGGCCCAAGAGCTCGCCGCTCGCCTTGCCGCCGATCGAATCCACCGCCGCGCGGATGGGCGCGCCGCCGGTGATGGCACGGACCTGTTTCTGCCAGCCCGAAGTCGCGGTCGAGACGCTGTTGCCGATCCCGAGCGCACTCAGCTCGCCGACCCCCGCGTCGCGACGGACGAGATTGACGACATGCACGCCGCGGGCGGCCGCCAGCATGGCGAGCGTCTTGCCCACCGCGCCATTGGCGGTGTTCTGGATCACCCAGTCACCGCTCTTCACCTCCAGGAATTCCAGCAGCGAGATGGCGCTGAACGGCATGGCAATCAGTTGCGCCGCCGCCTCGTCGGAAATCACGTCGGGCACCGGGACGAGTCCGGCCGCGGGGGCGACGAAGTACTCGGCCCAGGTGCCTTGGACCGAAGCGACCGCGACGCGCTGCCCGATCGTCACGCCGGTGACGCCGTCGCCGACGGCGTCGATCGTGCCGACCGCTTCCGAGCCGCCGATAGCGGGCAGCTTCGGCTTGTAGCCATAGCTGCCGCGCACCGTCCACAGATCATGATTGTGAATGGGCGACAGGATCGTCTTGATGCGGACCTCGTTGGAGCGCGGTTGTGGAACGGGGCTGTCCCCGGCGACGAGGACGTCCGCGGGTTCGCCGAACGATTCGTGGATGGCACTGCGCATGAAAAGATCCCTGAGGTTACGTTCGATCTAACAACGACTCGTCGAGCTCTGGCCGAAGCGAGCAAGAGCCATCGCCCGTGCAGCCGCAGCCCAGGTCGGCTCAGGCCGGGTTGGCTCAGGCCGGGTTGGCGCGCTTGCGCTGCTCCTCGTCATACAGCTCCTTTTTCGACAGCTTGCCGACGGCGGTCTTTGGCAACTCGGGACGGATTTCGAGCGCCTGCACCATCTCGTGCTTGCCGAGCTTGTCTTTGAGGAAGCTCTGCAGCTCGCCGAGTGACGGTGCTGCCGCTCCAGCCTTCAGCTTGATGAAGGCCTTGGGGGATTGGCCGCGATACGCGTCGTGAACGCCGATCACCGCGACCTCCTCGACGGAGGGATGCTTGTAGATCGCCTCCTCCAGCACCCGGGGATAGACGTTATAGCCGCTGCACAGCAGCATGTCCTTGGTCCGATCGACGATGAAGATGAAGCCATCGTCGTCCATGTAGCCGACGTCGCAGGTGCGCATGAAGCCATCGGCGGTGAACACGTCGGCGGTCGCCTGGGGGTTGTTCCAGTAGCCCTTCATGACGTTGGCGCCTTTGATGCAGATCTCGCCGCGCTGGCCGAGCGGGACGTACTGCGTGGGGTCGTCGACACTGAGGAACCTGATCGTGATGCCTGGCGAGGGCATGCCGCAGGAGCCCGCCTTGCGCATCGCACCCGGCTGAGCCGGCGTGAAGGTGCCGCTCGGGGAGGTCTCGGTCATGCCCCAGCCCTCGGTCAGCTGACATCCCGTGATCGCCGCAAATTGCTGCGCGACCTCGAGCGGCAGCGGCGCTCCTCCCGAGCCGCAATATTTGAGCGAACGCAGGCTGTGATTTGGCGTCTCCGGATGGTTGATCAATGCGGTGAACATCGTCGGCACGCCGCAGAACACGCTCACCTGCTTCTGCGCGATTTCGGCCAGCGCCGCCTGCGGATCGAACCGGACATGCTGGACGATTTCCGCGCCGTACAGGATGGCGAACAGCACGTTCACGGTTAGCGCATAGATGTGGAAGGGCGGCAGCACCGCCAGCAACCGCTCCTGCCCTTCGACGAGCACGGGCGGATGTCCGTGCGTGGTCTCTCGGTATTGCTGGCATGCGGCCGACAGATTGCCATGTGTCAGCATCGCGCCCTTGGGCAGGCCGGTCGTGCCGCCCGTATACTGCAGCACGGCGATCGTCTCGCGCGGATCGGCGATCGGATGGCTTTCGAATGAGCCGTCATTGTCGAGGAGATCGGCGAAGCTGAGATGGTTCTCATCCCAGCTGACGTCGCTCACCTGCTTGCTAGCCTTCATCTGGGCGGCGATCGCATCCGGCGCCGTGGTCATCTCGGCAAGGCTCCCGACGACGAGCTTCCGGAGCCTCGTCTTGCCGAGCATCCCGGCCATTTGCGGATAGAGCGTGACGTGGTCGAGCGTGATCAGGACGTCGGTCCTGCTGTCCTCGATCTTGTGCTCCAGCACCTTCGCCGCATCGAGCGGCGAGTAGTTGACGACCGTGCCGCCGGCCTTGAGCACCCCGAAGAACGAGATGATGTAGTGCGGCGTATTGTGCAGAAACAGGCCGACATGCACGCCGGGCTTCACCCCAAGCTGTTGCAGCCCGCGCGCCGCCCGGTTCACATGATCGCCGAGCTCGCGATAGCTCAAGCGCTTGCCCATGAAATCGACCGCGGGACGATCCGGCCATCTCGCGATGGTGTCGTCGAGAATCTGCTGCACCGTCATGGGAACGATCGCGGTGTCCCAGTGGACGCCTGCGGGATAGGACTTGATCCAGGGCATATCGTTCATGGCCATCGTCTCCTGAGATTGAGAGGCCACCGCTGCGAGGACGCGGGGGTCATCTCTCTCGACTGCTGCGCTGCGGATCTGGATAGAGCAGCCCACGCTGGGCCGCTGCGATCGAACGGCCGCCATGCGCCTTCAGGCCATGCAAGCCGGTCAGCCACAGCGTCGCGCACGAGCGGCTCGTGCCCAGGCCCGCAGTGACTGCTTTCGATCTCAATCGTCTCAGGGGTCGCGACGGCGAAGAAGGGCTGCAACTCGCGGATGCCGCGCATGTGCGCCGGCAACAGCCGCGATGGCGGCATTACAGGCTCGCTCGCCCGTCCCATCCCAACGTCCTTCCCCATCGGGCGCGCTTGGCGCCGTTCGCATCAAGTCTTTCGCTTGATCCAAATCGGAGCGCTGCGGGTCGATCCCCCCATGCACCCTGATCTGGGCATCGAGGCTATCGGGAAGCCGATGCCTCGGAAAGGTGCAAATGAACCGGGCGGCCGGTGAATTTTGGACATGCTCCTGACGCGTGAGGGCGACGAAGCGCGCAGCACCGCCCGATACCGCCGCGCAGGTCGCCAATGCTGGCGCGGCTCAGGGGGTAGAGTGCGCGCGGCGCGCTGGGTGGTCCGGGACTGGATGCACCGCGGCCACGACGTCCCCCTTCGTCCGATGCCCGGGACCCTTCATTAACCTCTGCTCATTGCGAATCGGCGAGAACGGAACAACCATTCCGGGCAATGGACCGCTCTTGTGGAGGACGGCACGTGCAAAGCAGCGTCGGCTCGCGGGCCTTTCAGAACGCACGGCAGCAGAAGCGGGCCAAGAAGCAGGCAGACGTGCTGCTGCCGGCCGCGGTGAAAGCCTATCGCGAGGGCCGGCATCAAGAGGCCCAGGCCTTGTGCCAGCAGATCCTGCAGGACCTGCCGCAGCATTTCGCGGCCCTGCATCTGCTCGGGGTCTCCGAACGCGATTGCGGCCGTTGCGACCAGGCCATGCTGCTGCTCACGCGGGCCGTCGAGGTCGAGCCGCGCTCGGCCGAGGCCCAGTGCAATCTCGGCCTGGCACTGTCGCGGCTCGGCCGCCATGAGGAGGCTCGCGCCCGCTTCGAACGGGCCATCGCGCTGCAGCCGAACTTCCCGACCGCGCTCACTCATCTCGGCAACGCCTTGATGAGCCTCTTCCGTTTCGATGAGGCGATCTCGGCGCATGACCGCGCCATTGCTCTGAAGCCCGACTATGCCGAGGCCTACGCCAATCGCGGCATGGCCCTGATGTTCACAAGCCGCAACGACGAGGCCGGCCAGAACTTCGACCGCGCGCTGTCCTTGCAGCCGCGGCTGCTGACGGCCCTGTTCGGCAAGGGCGTGGCCAGCATGAATCTGAGGGATTTCGACACTGCGCTTGCGGCGCTGAATACGGCGCTGGCGATCAATCCGCAGGCGGCCGCAGTGCTCGCCCAACGCGGGCGGTTGTATCAGGAGCTAGGCAAGTTCGACGAGGCGGAGGTCGATTTTGACGCGGCGCTCGCCCTCGAACCGCTGATGGAAGCGGCCCTTTGCGGCAAGGCCGCGGTGACGCTCGCCAAAGGAAACATCGCGCTCGCGATCTCCGTCATCAACAAGGTGCTGGCACAGAACCCGAAGTCGGAAATCGCCTGGACCCTGCTCGGCGTCTGCGCTGCCGCCCAGGGCGATACCGCAACGGCGATCGAACATTATGATCGGGCGCTGGCGATCAGACCGAACCATGAGGACGCGATCACCAAGAAGATCTTCGCGCTGGATTTCCTGCCTGACACCGGAGTGGAGCGTCTCCAGGCCGTTCGGAGGGACTGGTGGGAGGCGATCGGATCCCGATTGGAACGTCGCTCGCTCGGTGTGCGGAATATCGACCCCGACCGGCGGCTGGTCGTGGGCTACGTCTCGTCCGATTTCCGCGACCATTCGGCGGCGTTTGCGTTCCTCCCCATTCTGCGCCACCACGACCGCGCCAGGTTCGACATTCTTGCGTATTCCTGCTCGCCGACGAAGGACGCCAAGACCGACCTCTGCCGTTCGCTGGTGGATCGCTTTGTCGACGCCTCGCTGTGGAGCGACGACAAGCTTGCCGATCAGATCCAGGCCGACAAGGTGGACATCCTCGTCGACCTTTCAGGACATTCCGCTGGCCACCGGCTTACGATGTTTGCGCGTAAGCCAGCCCCGGTCCAAGTCTCGGCCGTCGGCAGCGTCACCGGAACGGGGCTGGCCGTCATGGACTATCTGCTGGCCGATCCGGTGACGATTCCCCCCGCGGTCCGGCATCTGTTCGCCGAAAAGATCTACGACCTGCCGTCGCTCATCACGATCGAGCCGCCGCCCCCGATCGCGCCATCGTCGCTACCGATGCTTCGCAACGGCCACGTCACGTTCGGCGCGTTCAACCGCATCGACAAATTGTCCGAGCCTTGCGTCGCGCTCTGGTCGCGGCTGATGGCGGCGACGCCCGGCTCGATCATCGTCGTCAAGAACCACTCGATGGGCGATTCCCTGCTGCGCGACAGGTTGATTGCCCGCTTCGTCGCTCACGGCATTGCCGCGGACCGCGTGATCTGTGCGGGAAAGACGTCGCGCGAGCAGCACCTGGCGATGTTCGCCGAGATCGACATCTCGCTCGATCCGTTTCCGCAAAACGGCGGCATCTCGACCTGGGAGTCGCTGCAGATGGGGGTGCCCGTCGTGACCAAGCTCGGCAGCGGCCCGGCCGCCCGCGCCGGCGGCGCGATCGTCAAGGCGGTCGGCCTCGACGCGTGGGTCGCCGAAGACGACGAAGGCTATCTCGCGAACGCGCTGAACTTCTGTTCACGCCCCGCGGAGCTCGCCGCGCTCCGCGCCCAGCTGCCGGCCATGGTCGCGCATTCAGCCGCTGGAAACAACGCGCTCTACACGCAGCATGTCGAGACGGCGTACCGGACCTTCTGGCAGGACTATTGTCGGCACGCGCCGATCCGCTAGCGGTCGGCGTTGCCGTTCGCAGGAAGCCCGGATGAGAGGCGCGGGCAGCCCGCGTCGGACACCGCGACCACCGGCTTTCGCGAGCGCGTGCCCTGGTCTATGCCGCGACAGGCCGCGGATGTCAGGTTGGGTAGAGCCTACGTGTTGTCTGCTACACTCCAGCGGACACGTAGTCCAACATGCTGTAACCGACAGCAACTCATCTAACGACAAATTCGCCACATCAACCCGTTTCCTTGCGGGACCTGCCGCGAGTCGCTGGCGGCCGCCGGCCGAGGTGCAACTCCGAAGGCGTTGGAATTTAGCGAGGATTGTCGGTGCTGCGTCGGCTGGCTTGGCTCGGGATGTATGGCCTGCTTGTCTTGGGGGTGGTCGGCCTCATCGGGCTGGCGGCGAGCCGAGAGGACGAGCAGCCGCCGTGCGGCCGAGGATCGATCGCTGCCGCGATGACGGGATGCCGACCGGCCGCACGCGCCTTGTCCGCAGAGGACGTGATGACGTTCCAGCGACCCGGCTCACCGCCGCCGCCCGCGATCGCCTCCAATCAGGACGCTCTGCCACTCCCTGCTTCGAAATAGCGCCTGTGGCGCCGCCAGATCAGCGGCCGCACAGCTTCGCGCCCGTCCGCCGTTCGACCCACGTCAGGTAGCCGTCTGAGCGGGCCATGACCTGCGCAGCCGATAGTCCGAACTGCTCGAGCGTATAGACGTGCTTGAACCGGCTTCTGGAGCTCTCCGCCTCCAGCCGCCGCAGCAGCCGGCTCTCGAACTCCGGTGCGAGATCGTCGCCGAACGTCGCATAGATCCGGCGGATGGTCGCCAGCGGATCATGAATGAGATCGTCGAAGACGACGTCGACGAACCGCATCGGGCTCACCGCATCGTCGGCCCGCATCATTCTCTCCGTGGACTGCTCGAACAGCTCCAGCGTCCGTCGGCCGAGATCATGGGCACCGATGCATGGCGTGAAGAAGATCTGCAGTTGCGCGATCAGGCTCGCGAGCGCCGGAATGACCTGGCAGGGGTCGCGGTGCAGCCGGACGATCCGTGCATTGGGGAAGCTGTTGGCCAGCACCGGGAGAAAGTGGGCGTGAGCCAGCGACTTGCTGAGCCAATGGCCGCCGCGATGAAACAGCTGCAGGTGCTGAACCTGACGCTTGTAGCCGGCACAGAGCACGTCGAGCTGCGACGGACCGAGATTGCGGAACCACTGCCAATAATCCGGCGACCGGAGGCCGAGGATCATGTGCTGCGGACCGTGCCACATCATCAGCTGGCACTCCTCCGGAGCCTCGACGTCGTACTCGTGGATCTTGTGAAGATCCGGCAGGACTGCGGAACGAAACTCGGATTGCGCGCGCAGCCGGCCGATGCGCGGATCGCTCTCATACGTCTCCGATCGCGGCGGTGGCGACGGCTCCTGCAACTCCCAGAGCCGCGGCGCGCGGGCCTGGGAATCCAGCGCCAGCAGATGATGCAGGAACGTGCTGCCGGTGCGGCCGAAGCCGATGAGGAACAGTGGCCTTGCGACCGGAACGTCGACGATCGCCGGCTGCTCGGCCAGATCCTGCGCGAGCTGAATGTACCGCTCGATCCAGCCATAGATGTAGTAGCCGGCCAAGTAACGGCCGAGATCGTCATAGCCGGGGTCGCGCGCGATCGACCCGGCGAGGCAGCGGATGCCCTCGACGTGCAGCGCGTCGTCGGCGCCGAACGACGCCGCACCGAGGCGGCCCTGCGCGAGGCCGAGCAGTTGATCGACGTCCAGCACCCTTCTCGCGCAGAATTCGCGATCCTGCGACAGCATCCTGGTCAGCAGTTGCGCCGCCTTGGGCGAGCGCTGCCGGGGCGCAACGACGATGGAGTCGTCCGCATCGGCTGGCTCGCGACGCATGGAGAGGCTTCCTCGGTTTCGGCTGATGCGCGGATGCTAGCGAACGCGGCGGTCGGCGACAACGTCGCGCCCCGTCCGTTCCCCAGCTTGCTCCGCCCGCCTCCGGGCGTGAGCAACATCACGACATTAATCCGCCATTCACCACGATCGCCGCCCGGCCGGAACGATGCAATTTGCTTCAACTTGTCCGGATGAGGGAGACGGGACATGACCACGCTGACGGATCTCGAAGACCAGATTGAACGCGCCGAACGGCTCGAGCGGAGCATCACGGACTCCGTGACGATCGAGCGCCTGCGACAGTTCGCGGCGGAGTGCCGGCGCCAGCGCGAGCAGCTGTCGCAGCAGCGGCGCCGCGCGGCCTGAAAGGCGACGCAGGGAACCACGCGCAGCCTGGCGAGCAGCCGAGCAATCTTGCGCATGATCCATGCGAGCCGTCCTGACCGGGCCCGAATGGGTCGACGCCGCCGCGCCGAAGTTCGACCGCACTTGACGCGCTGCTCCGAATGGAGAGTGATGACCGGATGCGCGCCCGTCCATCCTCCCGCCTGCTGGTCGTCGATCCCGCCGACAGGCTCCTGCTGTTCAAGTTCGTTCACATCGCCGGAGAGCTGCAGGGTCAGCAGTTCTGGGCGACGCCCGGCGGCGGGCTCGATCCGGGCGAGAGCTACGAGGCGGCCGCGTGCCGGGAGATGTTCGAAGAGACGGGCATCCGCATCGCGCATCCCGGGCCGCAGGTCGCGCAGAGATCAGTGACCTTCACGATGGTCGATGGCGAACAGGTCAGCTCGGACGAGCGCTTTTTTCTCGTCAGGGTCGACAGCGCCGCAATTTCCTGCAGCCATTGGACCGATCTTGAGCGGACCTGCATCGCCGCGCAACGCTGGTGGCCGCAGGCCGAGCTCGCCGCCACCACAGACCAGGTCTATCCCGAGGACATCACCGCCTTGCTGCAGCGTGTGGGCGTCTGGTGAGACGCTGCGCTCCGCTACAGCCGCCCGCCCGCCAGCGCAGCGGCGCGCGGCCGGCCGATGTCGTCGAGCGCGACCGGCATCGGCGTCACCGGGAATACCGCGTTGATCTGGCCCGTGCCGGAGGATGGGAAGAACGGCGTGACCACTTCGACGCCGCCGTCGTAATGGTTCCAACCGAGCGCGCCGAGCAGCATCGCGGTGTCGTGCATGAAGCCCTCGCCATGACCCTTGCTGGCGTATTCCGGCAGCATGTCGCAGAAGTCGGGCCACTCGCCCTGCTCCCACATCTGGATCACCTCGTGGTCGAGCCGCTCTAGGAACGGGCTGAACATCTTGTCGCGATATTCGTCGGCGGTGCCGTTCTGCGCAAAGCGGTGGCTCAGCGAGCCCGAGGCGAAGAATGCAACCGTGCCGTCGTAATGGTCCTCGACGGCGCGGCGGAACGCCCAGCCGAGCTTGGCGCTGTCGGCCAGATAATGCGAGGTGCACAGCGCCGAGACCGACACCACCTTGAAGTGGCGGTCGGCGTTCATGTAGCGCATCGGCACCAGCGTGCCGTACTCCAGCGCCAGCGAGGTGGCGTCATGGGCCATCGTGGCAATCCCATGGGTATTGGCGCCCTTGGCCAGGATGTGGCCGAGCTCCGGATTGCCGTCGTATTCGTAGGTCATGTTGGCGATGAAATGCGGCAGCTCATTCGAGGTGTAGAGCCCCTGGAAGTGCGGCGCGCAGTTGATGTGGTAGCCGGCATTGACCAGCCAATGGGTGTCGAACACGACGATGGTGTCGACCCCGGCCTCGCGGCAGCGCCGGCCGATCTCGATGTGGCCGTCGATCGCCGACTGCCGCTTGCCCTTGGCCGGACCGTCGAGCTCGCTGAGATACATCGACGGCACATGCGTGATCTTGGCCGCCAGTGCGAGCTTGCCCATCGCCTCGTCTCCCTTCCCGTCGGACCGCGTCACGGACCGGTTTGCTTGTGATGCAGATTAGCCGGCCACGCCGGCGAAAAAAAGGGCCGCGACAGCGGCCCTTTGCGGCATCGAAGGCGGCCCTGTCCCATGATCATGGGACAGGAATCGCGATGCAACGGTCGAACGATCACGCCGCCTTGATGTCGATGGTCTTGGCGGCCTTCTGCACCTCGGCCTTCTTCGGCAGGGTCACCTTCAGCACGCCCTGCTTGAACACCGCCTCGATCTTGTCGGTGTCGACGCCGTCCGGGATCTGGAAGGAGCGCTCGAACGCGCCGAAGCTGCGCTCGCGGACGTAATAGTCCTTCTTCTTCTCCTCCTTGTCTTCCTGCTTCTCGCCCTTGATCGACAGCACTCCGCTCGCGACCTTCACCTCGACGTTCTTCTCGTCGAGGCCGGGCAGTTCCGCGGTGAGCTCATAGGCCTTGTCATGCTCGGCGACGTCGACCGCCGGCGCCACCGCGAACGATCTCGCGCGTGCAAGACCCGGCAGCTGGTCGAACAGCGACGGCGTCCGCCAGAGTCCGCCGTGGAAGTCCTCGAACACGCGATCGATCTCACGGCGCAAATTGTCGAATGGCCGCCATCCCTGCATGGATGGCGCATTGGCCTTCTCGGTGTTGACGGGCAGCTTGGTGGGTTCAGCCATGACTTCATCCTCCTTGCTTCACGCGAGGATCGGCTCTTCGACAGAGCCGTCGCGCTCGGCGGAATCGGCCGACGTCCGCTCCCTCGCGCTTACGGCACAAATGTAGCGACCCGGCGCACGTTCCAGATTGATCGCGATCAAATCCCCGCGCGGTCGCCCGGCGCGAGAGAATCGGCGGCCCGAAGACCCTCCGTTCGGCGCGTCGGCCGCGCCGGCGCGGCCGGCCGAACAAGCCCATCGAATGGTAAACCGAACGTAAACCCTCGCGGTTGCTGCAACGGTTTAGCACAGGGTACAGAAAGCCTTATCACGCAATGCGTTAGGTGGTTTTGAGAAAGCCCGTCCGCAACCTCGCGGGTCGGGCTCTGAGCGCACCGGCGGGCGGCCTGGCGGCCACAAATGTCACCCGCTTAACAAATTCTCCAGTCCCTCGGGCGAAGGTGTCGGCTCAACAATTCACCACAGGTTTCATGACCGTGACATCCTTCGGACGTGTGATCTCGGTTCGAGGCTCTCAGGCCCGCGTCGGCATTCTACTGCAGGCGAAGCAGATGAGCGTGTCCGAGCTCCGCGCGACAGTGGGCCGCTTCATCAGCATCCGCTGCCCCGGCGCCACGATCATTGCGATCATCACCGAGGTCACCAGCGAAGACCTGTCGCATGCGGACGAATTTGTCGCGACGGCGTCGGTCGACCTGCTCGGCGAGATCCTGGGCCCGGCCGAGAAGCCCAAGTTCCAGCGCGGCGTCACCCACTACCCGACCATCGGCGACGCCGTCGACATGATCACCAGCCAGGAGCTGCGCACGATCTACACGCCGACCGCCGGCGACCACATCGACATCGGCGCGCTGCAGCAGGATCCCTCGGTGCGCGCCTGCGTCAATGTCGAGGAGATGCTGTCGAAGCATTTCGCGGTGCTCGGCTCGACCGGCGTCGGTAAGTCCACCGGCGTGTCGCTGCTGCTCAACGAGATCCTCAAGGCGCGCCCGAACCTGCGCATCTTCCTGCTCGACGTGCACAACGAATATGGCCGCTGCTTCGGCGAGAAGGCGCTGGTGCTGAACCCGCGCAATCTGAAGCTGCCGTTCTGGCTGTTCAATTTCGAGGAGATCGTCGACGTCCTGTTCGGCGGCCGTCCGGGCGTGCCGGAGGAGCTCGACATCCTCGCCGAGGTGATCCCGCTGGCGAAGGGCATCTACACCCAGTACCAGAACTCCGATCGCATCGGCCTCAAGCGCATCGACCCGAAGACGATCGGCTACACCGTCGATACGCCCGTTCCCTATCGCCTCGTCGACCTGATCAACCTGATCGACGAGCGCATGGGCAAGCTCGAGAACCGTTCCTCGCGCATCATCTATCACAAGCTGATCTCGCGCATCGAGACCGTGCGCAACGATCCGCGCTACGCCTTCATGTTCGACAACGCCAATGTCGGCGGCGACACCATGGCGGAGGTGATCAGCCATCTGTTCCGCCTGCCCGCCAACGGCCGGCCGATGACGGTGATGCAACTCGCCGGCTTCCCGGCCGAGGTGGTCGACTCCGTCGTCTCCGTGGTCTGCCGCATGGCGTTCGATTTCGGCCTGTGGAGCGACGGCGTCTCGCCGCTGCTGTTCGTCTGCGAGGAGGCGCACCGCTACGCCTCCGCCGACCGCTCGATCGGCTTCGGCCCGACCCGCAAGGCGATCTCGCGCATCGCCAAGGAAGGCCGCAAATACGGCGTCTATCTCGGCCTCGTCACGCAGCGGCCGGCCGAGCTCGACGCCACCATCATCTCCCAGTGCAACACGCTGTTCACGATGCGCCTCGCCAACGAGCGTGACCAGTCGCTGCTGCGCTCGGCGGTCTCCGATGCCGCCGCCAACCTGCTCTCCTTCGTCCCCTCGCTCGGCACCCGCGAGGTGCTGGCGTTCGGCGAAGGCGTCGCGCTGCCGACCCGGCTGCGCTTCAAAGAGGTGCCGCTGCATCAGCTGCCGCGCAGCGAGGCGACGATCGCCACCGTGCGCTCGGTCAATGCCGGCCACGACATGCATTTCGTCAGCGCCGTGCTGGAGCGCTGGCGCGGCGCGACCTCGAGCCGGGAGGCCTCGAACGGCGACGGCAGCGCCAGCCTCGGCGACCGCGGCGGCGGGCTCGCGACCGCGCTCGACGCTCCCATGCTGCAGCCGTCCCTGGGTCTCGACCCCGATCGCTTCTCCCTGCTGAAGAAGCCACTGCGTTAGGCCGAGGGGCCGCCCTCAACCGCCGGGCGGCCGGACCGGCCGACTGGCCATGGCAGGCCCCCAATCACGAAGACGTTTGCCGAGATAGATTGTATCCTATCAATTTTGATCCTATCTATCTTGCATGTTGAACTCGACCAGCAACGTCCAGTCGGAGATCGGCTTGCTGATCGCCCGCGTCGCCAGGCTATGGCGCCGCGAGGCTGATCAGGCCTTGGCCGATCACGGCCTGTCGCAGGCGACCGCTCACCCGCTGCGGGCACTGGCGCGGCACGGCAAGGCCGAGCGCGGCATTCGGCAGGGGTTGCTGGCGGAGGAAGTCGGCATCGAAGGCCCGTCGCTGGTCCGTCTGATCGACCTCCTGCAAAGCGAGAAGCTGGTGGAGCGACGGGAGGACCCCACGGATCGCCGTGCCAAGACGCTGCATCTGACCGCCAAGGGCGAGGCCAAGGCCGAGGAGATCGAGACCGTCCTGCGGCGCGTGCGCGGCTTTTTGCTCGAAGACATCTCCCCTGAGGACCTCGCCATCGCGTCCGACGTTTTGCATCGCATCGAGCAGCGCATGACGCGCGCGCATGAAGCCACCCCCTCGGACACCGCCCTCTGATGCGACATACGACCTCATTCCCGGTGCGCAGCGCGGACCTCGCATTTTCGGTCAAGACGTTCGCCGCCGCCATGCTGGCGCTGCTGATCGCGCTCTGGATCGACCTGCCGCGGCCGTATTGGGCGATGGCGACCGTCTACATCACGTCGCAGCCGCTGGCCGGCGCCACCGCCTCCAAGGCGCTGTATCGCGTGCTCGGCACGCTCGCGGGCGCGGCGGCCGCGGTTGCCATCGTGCCGACCTTCGTCAATTCGCCCGAGCTGCTCAGCCTCGTCGTCGCGCTGTGGACCGGCGCCTGCCTCTATGTCTCGCTGCTCGACCGGACTCCGCGCAGCTATCTGTTCATGCTGGCCGGCTACACGCTGGCGCTGATCGGCTTTCCCGCCGTGGCCGATCCGGCCGGCATTTTCGATGTTGCTGTCGCCCGCGCCCAGGAGATCACGCTCGGCATCGTCTGCGCCACGCTGGTCTCGACCATCGTCCTGCCGCGCAGCGTCGCGCCGGCGGTCGCGGCCAAGGTGGAGCACTGGCTCGACGACGCGCGCCGGCTGAGCCGCGACGTGCTGCTCGGCGGCGGGGGCAGCGCCGAGGACCGCGCGCACCGGCTGCGGCTGGCGGCGGAAGCGCTGGAGATCGACACGCTCGCCACGCATCTCGCCTTCGACCGCCAGGCCGACCACCATGCCGTTGAGGGCCTGCGCGCGTTGCGGCTGCACATGCTGCTGCTGTTGCCATTGCTCGGCTCGATCCACGACCGGCTGGCGGCGCTCAATGATCATATCGATCGCGAGCTGAGCCGTCTGCTGCAACGTCTCGCCGATTGGGTCGTCGCGGCCGAGGATCGCGAGCCGGCCGACCGCCTGCGCGCGGCGATCGATGCGCTCCGCCCTTCACTGGAAGGTCACTCCTCCTGGGATCAGATCATGATCGCGAGCCTGCTGATCCGGCTGCGCGAGCTGGTCGACATTGCCGAGGACTGTCGCGCGCTGAATGCGGCGATCGCGGCGGGCGAGGACACCGCCAAGGTACCTCTCGCCTTCCGCAGCGAGCAGGGCATCGCTCCGGCCCGCCATCGCGACCATGCGCTGGCGCTGTGGTCGGCCGCCGGCGTCATCATCGCCATTCTCGCCTGTTGCACATTCTGGGTCGCGACCGGTTGGTCCGACGGCGCCTCGGCCCCGATGATGGCCGCCGTCGCCTGCTCGTTCTTCGCGTCGCAGGATGACCCGGCCCCCAGCATCGTCCGCTTCGCGGCGTGGTCGCTGGTCGCCATCGTCATCGACGCGATCTATCTGTTCGCGATCATCCCGGCGATCTCCGACGTCGAACTGCTGATCGGCGCGCTCGCGCCGGCCTTCCTCCTGTTCGGCGTGCTGATCGCCCGTCCCCAGACCACACCGATCGGAATGGCGCTCGGTGCCAACGGCGCCACGCTGCTGGCGCTGCAATCGACCTACAGTGCCGACTTCCAGAGCTACGCCAACTCGGCGATCGCGTTCATGGTCGGCATGGTCGCGGCCGTGGTGCTGACGCGCCTGGTGCGCTCCGTCCGCGCCGAATGGATCGCGCAACGGCTGCTGCGCACGAGCTGGGAGACCTTGGCCCTGACCGCCGAGCGCCGCGGCCATCACGATCGCGCCGCCTTCGTCGGACTCATGCTCGATCGGCTCGGGCTCCTGGCGCAGCGCTTCGCTGCGATCCCCGAGGACGACCGCCGCGAGCTCGACAGCCTGAGCCAGCTGCGCGTCGGCCTCAACATCATCGATCTCCGCCGCGCCCGTCACGGGCTCACGGCCATGACGCTCGCGGCGATCGACACCATGCTCGACCGCCTGGCCGCCGCCTGCCGCGGCCGCGGCATCGGCGCCAGCGCCATGCCGGCCGATCTGCTCGCGACGATCGACGTCGCGCTGTTGAAGACACTCGCCGAGCCCGCGGCGCCTGCCAAGGAGGACGCGCTGATCGGCCTGGTCGGTATCCGCACCGGCCTGTTCCCGGACGCGCCCGCCTATCACGCCGAGGCAACCGATGCGCGGAGCCGCGTGGCATGAGGCACGACATCGACATCGCCGGCGTGCTGGTGCCTTCGCTGCTGCTGTGGCTGGTCGTGGCCTATGGCTGCGTCGCGCTGCTGCGCGCCCTCCTCCGCCGCCTCGGCGTTTACCGCCTGGTCTGGCACCCCGCCCTGTTCGACTTCGCAATGTACGTCTGCGTTCTCGGCGGCATCGTCTATCTCGCTTCGGAGTGGTCCTCGTGAAAAGCACCTTCGCCCTGCTCGGCCGCGTGGCGGTCACCGCGGCCGCGGTCGCCGCGGCCATTTTCGTCGGCACCTATCTGTGGGGCTACTACATGAAGGCGCCGTGGACGCGCGACGGCCGTGTGCGCGCCGACATCGTCCAGGTCGCGCCCGACGTCTCCGGCTTCGTGACCGAGGTGCTGGTGCGCGACAATCAGCCGGTGCATCAGGGCGACGTCATCTTCCGGATCGATCGCGCCCGCTTCAGGCTCGCGCTGCAGCAGGCTGACGCCGTCGTCGCCGGCCGTCTCGCCACGCTGAACCAGGCCAATGCCGATCTCGACCGCTACCGTTCGCTGACCACCGAGGCGGTGTCGCAGCAAAAGCAGGAGCAGGTGCTCGCCACCCAGCAGCAGGCGCAGGCGTCCTATGACCAGGCGCTGGCCGACCAGGCCGTGGCAAAGCTCAATCTGGAGCGCAGCGAGGTGCACGCGCCGGTCAACGGCGTGATCACCAACATGGACCTGCGCCCCGGCGCCTATGTCAGCGCGGGCAAGGGCGTGATGGCGCTGGTCGACACCGACACGCTGCATGTCGAGGGCTATTTCGAGGAAACCAAGCTGCCGCGCATCCGGGTCGGCGCTGCCGTCCGCATCCGCCTGATGGGCACCGGCGAGGTGCTGACCGGCCATGTCGAGAGCATTGCGGCGGGCATCGAGGACCGCGACCGCGCCGAGGGCGCGAGCCTGCTCGCCAACGTCACTCCCACCTTCAACTGGGTGCGGCTGGCGCAGCGTGTCCCTGTCCGCATCGCGCTCGACGATGCATCGAGGCGCAGTGAGCTGGTTTCCGGGCGCTCCGCCACGGTGGACGTGCTGGACTGAGCGCGGCCGTTGCGCCCTCTCCCCGATCGACTAAGGTTCGGTCACTGCCACGCCTTGCCGGACCCGACGCCATGACCCAGCCCGCCATCAGCCGCTTCCCCGTCCCTGCGATCGATTCGCTGCCGGAGGACATCCGCACCCGCCTGCTCGGCGTGCAGGAGAAGAGCGGCTTCGTGCCGAACGTCTTTCTGACCCTCGCACACCGGCCTGACGAGTTCCGCGCCTTCTTCGCCTATCACGACGCGCTGATGGAGAAGGACGGCGGGCTGACCAAGGCCGAGCGCGAGATGATCGTGGTCGCGACCTCGAGCGCCAACCAGTGCCAGTATTGCGTGATCGCCCATGGCGCGATCCTGCGCATCCGGGCCAAGAATCCCCTGCTCGCCGACCAGATCGCGATCAACTACCGGAAGGCCGACATCACGCCGCGGCAGCGCGCGATGCTCGACTTCGCGATGAAGGTCGCGCTGGAGGCGCAGACCGTCGGCGATGCGGACTTCAGGACGCTCGCGGAGCACGGCTTCGGCGACGACGACATCTGGGACATCGCCGCGATCGCGGCCTTCTTCGCGCTGTCGAACCGGATGGCCAATGTGACGGGCATGCGCCCGAACGACGAGTTCTACCTGATGGGGCGGCTGCCGAAGGCGAAATAGGCGGATCAGTCGTCCGAGGCCGGCCCGCACCAGCCGGGCAGGTAGACCGCGTCATGGCTCTTGGCCAGCGCCAGCGCATGCTCCATCGCGGCTGCGAAATGGCCCTCGACCGTCTTGCGCTTCACCTTGCGGCGCAGGAAATCGGCCCACAGGAACTCGCTGAACGGCGTGGTGTCCTTGGCGAAGCCGCCGGCGCGGCGCAGCTCGCCGGCGAGGCTGCGGAACGGATCGTCCTTCAGATCCGCCACCGTCTTCGGCAGGTCCTTGAAATGCCGCCGCTCGCCTTTGGCGTCATAGGGATAGACCCAGCGCTTGTTGTCCATCACGTTCCAGAAGCCGTCGGGATCGACCATCGACAGATCGCCGATGACGCTGACCAGCACGTCCTTGACGCCCTCGTCGTGCAGCGCGCGCGCGAGGTGATGGTGGTCGACCACGTAGTGCCGCTTGTCCGGTCCGAGCACGACCGGAATCATGTGCTTGCCGATCAGCTCGGCTTTCTTCTTGGCCTTGTGCTCGCGAAAGCGCTCGCGCTTCTCTTTCACCTCGCGCATGCCGACGGTCATCTGCGTCGGCCGCAGCGTCAGGATCGGGATCGGATGCAGCAGCGGCTCGCGGGTATTGGCCATGCATGAGGCTCCAAAGCATTTCATCCAGAAGTCCGGCGAGATCGGCGCGCCGGCGCGCGGTTCCACCGATACACCAAATACAACGGAAACGACACATCCGCAGGGCGACAGGCGCGTGTGATGCATCTCAACGACGACAAAGTTTCTTTGTGAGAGGCTGCACCTGCGTGCTAAGAAGGAGCATCGGAGTCGAGGCATGAAGACCCAGCGCCCCATCGCAGCGGAGGACGAGCATCGCGTGGTGCCGTTTCGGCCGCGCAGTGGTCCTCCGCGGCGGGTCACCGAGGGCGGCAGTCCGCCGATTCAGCTGCGGCGGCCTGAGCCGGTGTCCCTCGACCTCTCCCGCTACGAGCAGCCGCGCGAGGAGCCCGACGATTTCCGTCACCGCATCCTGGCCAACATCGCGGCGATCGCCTTCACCATCGCGCTGACTGCGATCGGCATCTGGCTGGCGATGAGCATCGCCGACCTGCGCAAGACCCAGGACTGCCTGCTCACCGGACGGCGCGACTGCGCCCGCATCATTACCGAGACCTACATGCCCTGACGGGCGCCTCCGGCGTCCCCGACGGAGCATCACAATCCCGCCACAACCGGCGTGGCCGGCTCCATTGAACTCACCGCGGCGCTCCGATATACGGGCACACGACTCCTGGGCGACGGGGGTAAAAGGGCTCGCATCAGACGCCCCGGGGGCGGTGTCCTCTCGTTGCCCTTCTCCGGATTAGCTCCAAAATATCAAAGGCTTAGTGATGTCCTCAACATTCGATCAGGTCGCCACGATCATCGCTGAAACCTGCGACATCCCGCGCGACACGATCACGCCGGATAGCCACGCCATCGACGATCTGGGCATCGACAGCCTCGATTTCCTCGACATCGCCTTCGCGATCGACAAGGCCTTCGGCATCAAGCTGCCGCTCGAGAAGTGGACGCAGGAAGTCAACGACGGCAAGGCCAGCACCGAGCAGTATTTCGTGCTCAAGAACCTGTGCGCCCGCATCGACGAGCTGGTCGCCGCCAAGGGCGCCTGAGCGCCCGCCATGCAGATCGAATACTTCCTGCTGATCGACCGCATTCTCGACCTCAGACTGGACGAGAAAACCATCACCGTCGAAGCCAAGGTTCCGACCGAAAGCACGATCTTCGAAGGGCACTTCCCGGGCTATCCGATCATGCCGGGCGTGCTGCTGATCGAGTCGATGGCGCAGACCTCCGGCTGGCTGCTGCTCGCGCTGATGAAGTTCGAGCGGATGCCGTTCCTTGCCGCCGTGAAGGAAGCCAAGATGCGCGGCTTCGTCCAGCCGGGCGAGGTGCTGACGGTCGAGGCCAACGTGCTGCATGAGGGCTCCGGCTACGCCATGACCGAAGCGCGCGTGAAGGTCGGCGGCAAGCTGCGCTCGAACGCGACGATCACGTTCAGCCACGTCCCCTTCCCCAATCCGGAGCTGCGCGGACACATGGACGCCGTCGCCGAGCGCGTCGGCTTTCCGCAACAGATCCTGCAGCGATGAGTGAGACGCCTTCCGTGACATCAGCCCCCGTCGAAGTCTGGATCACCGGCATCGGCCTTGCGACCTCGCTCGGCGAGGGCCTCGATGCGAACTGGGAGGCTCTCAACGCCGGCCAGATCAATGTCGATGAGAAGGGTTTTGCGCCCTACATCGTGCATCCCTGGGCCAAGGTGAATCTTGAGGCGCAGATTCCGAAGAAGGAACAGCGCCAGATGGAGGCGTGGCAGCGCATCGGCACCTATGCCGCCGGGCTCGCGCTGGATTCGGCCGGCCTGAAAGGCAACAAGGACATCCTGTCCCGGATGGACATGATCGTCGCCGCCGGCGGCGGCGAGCGCGACATCTCGGTCGACACCGCCATCCTCAATGCCGAGGCCGAGGGCAACTGCACCCCGGGCTTCCTTAACGACCGGCTGATGAGCGATCTGCGCCCGACGCTGTTCCTGGCGCAGCTGTCCAACCTGCTCGCCGGCAACATCGCGATCTCGCACGGCGTCTGCGGGACGTCGCGTACCTTCATGGGCGAAGAGGTCGCGGGTGTCGACGCGTTCAAGATCGCGCTGGCGCGCATCGCCGGCGGACAGAGCGACATCGCGCTGGTCGGCGGCTCGCACAATGGCGAGCGCAAGGACCTGCTCGTGCTCTACGAGTTCGGCGACTACAATCTGAAGAACGAGTTCAAGCCGGTGTGGGCGCGCAAGGAGCATCCGGGATTCGCGCTCGGCTCAGCCGGCGCCTTCCTGGTGCTGGAATCCAAGCCGCATGCGGAGGCCCGTGGCGCCAAGCCGCTGGCGCGGCTGAGCAAGGTCGTGGCCGACCGCGCCCGCCGCAAGGAGGCAGGTGCGGTGACCGGCACGCTGGACCGGCTGTGGTCGGCGCTCGACGTGCACGACGCACCGGGCGCGATCATCACCGGCGCCACCGGTGCCGAGCCCGTGACGTCGGAGGAGCGCGCGTTCCTCGATCATCACAAGGCCTTCGCCGTACGCTCGAGCGGCACCCGCTTCGGCCACACGATGGAGGCGCATTTCGCGCTGGATCTGGCGCTCGCCGCGCTGTCGATCTCGCGCGGCGCGCTGTTCGCGCCCGGCGATTCCTCGGGCGTCGAGAGCGAGATGAAGGAGGCCCCGACCCAGATCGTGGTGGTCGGCGCCGGCCATTACCGCGGCGAAGGCATGGCCTTGGTCGAAGCTATCAAGTGAACGCGGCGCGCGGCTGACGACGCGACGGGGGACATCATGAGTGTACGCGACAAGTTTGGACGCCCCGTCGTGGTGGTGACGGGCATGGGCATCGTCACCTCGCTCGGGGCCGGCAAGTCCGACAATTGGACCAAGCTGGTGGCTGGCGAGTCCGGCATCCGCACCATCACGCGCTTCCCGATCGACGGGTTGAAGACGACGATGGCCGGCACGGTGGATTTCGTGCCGGTGGCGCCGTTCACCTCCACCGGCCTGTCCGAGCGGCTCGGCCACATGGCCGTCGAGGAAGCGATCGCGCAGGCCGGCATCGGCTCGAAGGGCGACTTCCCCGGCCCGCTGTTTCTGGCGGTCGCGCCGGTCGAGATCGAGTGGCCGCAACGGCTCGAGCTCGCGCATGAGGTCGGCGGCACCCACTTCACCTATGACGACCTCCTGAAGGTCTGCGGCGGCGGCAAGTTCGTCAACTACCACCACCGTTTCCTGTTCGGCTCGGTGGCGGATTCGCTGTCGGATACGTTCGGCACCAAGGGCTCGCCGATCTCGCTGTCGACCGCCTGCGCCTCCGGCGCCACCGCGATCCAGCTCGGCGTCGAGGCCATCCGGCGCGGCGAGACCGACGTGGCGCTGTGCGCGGCGACCGAAGGCTCGGTCAACCCGGAAGGCCTGGTGCGCTTCTCGCTGCTGTCGGCGCTGTCGACGCAGAACGATCCGCCACAGGCGGCCTCCAAGCCGTTCTCCAAGAACCGCGACGGTTTCGTCATGGCCGAAGGCGCCGGCGCACTCGTACTGGAGAGCTACGATGCGGCCGTGGCGCGCGGCGCAAAGATCCTCGGCGTCGTCGCCGGCTGCGGCGAGCTGACCGACTCGTTCCATCGCACCCGCTCCTCGCCGGACGGCAAGCCGATCATCGGCTGCATCCGCAAGGCGCTGGCGGACGCCGGCATGGCGCCGGAGCAGATCGACCATATCAACGCCCACGGCACCGCGACGCCCGAGAACGACAAGATGGAATATGTCGGCGTCTCCGCCGTGTTCGGCGAGCACACCGGCAAGATTCCAGTCTCGTCCAACAAGTCGATGGTCGGCCACACCATCTCCGCGGCCGGCGCGGTCGAGGCGATCATCTCGCTGCTGACGCTCGAGCATCAGCTGATCCCGCCGACCATCAACTACGACATTCCGGATCCTGCGATCCTGTTCGATGTCGTCGGTAACAAGGCCCGCGAGGCCCGCGTCACCGCCGTGATGTCGAACTCGTTCGGCTTCGGCGGCCAGAACGCCTCGCTGATCCTGACCCGCGAACCGGCCTGATCGACCTGTCGCATCGATGAGTCTCATTCCGCTCCGGACCAAGCTCGTCATCCGCCAGGCCGTGAAGTCGTTCGGGTCCTCGGCGGTCGGCGCGCTGACGGTCGGCATGCTCAAGACGACGCGCTATTTCGATCCGATCAAGACCGCCGACTTGTTCGCGCGCATCACTCAGCGCATCGGACCGCGGCTGCGCGAGCACCGCATTGCGCGGGACAATCTGACAGCGGCGTTTCCCGAGAAGTCGCCCGAGGAGATCGAGACCATCCTCGCGGGGGTGTGGGACAATGTCGGCCGCCTCGGCGCCGAGTTCGCCCATCTCGACAAGATCTGGGACTACGACGAGGCGCATCCGGAACGCAGCCGCATCGAGCTGCCCGCCCGCACCTACGAGCTGTTTCACCAGCTCCGTCTCGACGGCAAGCCGGCGCTGATCTTCGCCAGCCACCTCGCCAATTGGGAGATGCCGGCGCTGGCGGCTGTCGCCCATGGGCTCGATACCGCCATCCTCTATCGCAAGCCGAACATCGCGGCCGCCGACCGCATCATCCGGGAGATGCGACAGGACAAAATGGGCACGCTTGTCCCGGCCGGGCGCGGCGCGCCGATCAAGCTCGCCGAGGCGCTGAAGAGCGGGCAGCACGTCGCGATGCTGGTCGATCAGTACCTGACCGGCGGCGTCGAGGTGACTTTCTTTGGCCGCAAGACCCGCGCCAACCCGATGCTCGCCCGCCTGCTGCGGCAGGTCGAATGTCCCGTGCATGGCGTGCGCATCGTCCGGCTCCCGGGCCATCGCTTCCGGGCCGAAGTGTCCGAGGCCGTCGAGCCTGTTCGCGATGCCGGTGGACAGATCGATGTGCAAGGGACGACGCAGGCCATTACCTCCGTCGTCGAGGGCTGGATCCGCGAACATCCCGAGCAATGGCTCTGGCTGCACCGGCGCTGGCGGTAATCGGTCCGTTCAATCTAATTCCACCACGAGGAAGGCGATCGGCAGCATTGTATTCTGTTAGACCGCCATTCGAAGAAAACCCTTACCTCTTCCGCCGACGCTCGCTACCTTGGCGGCCGATCCGACAAGCTGTTCGGAAGCTCCAGGGAGGACAGACGCGAATGTTTTCGCATGTGATGATCGGCACCAACGACCTCGACAAGGCGAAGGCCTTCTACGACAAGCTGCTGGGCACGCTCGGCGTGCGCCCGGCCAGGGTCGACGGCCACCGCATCTTCTACATCACGCCGACTGGCATCTTCTCGGTCTCGAAGCCGATCAATGGCCAGCCCGCAACGCCAGCCAATGGCGGCACCATCGGCTTCGCCTGCACCTCCCCCGAGCAGGCCGACGCCTGGCATGCGGCCGGCCTCGAAGCCGGCGGCACCACCTGCGAGGATCCGCCCGGAGTTCGCCAGGGCTCGGCCGGTAAGCTGTATCTCGCCTATTTGCGCGATCTCGACGGCAACAAGCTCTGCGCGATGCATCGATTGGCGTGATCTCTCCGCGGCGTCATTGCGAGGAGCAACGCGACGAAGCAATCCAGAGCCGCGGTCTCCGCTCTGGATTGCTTCGCTTCGCTCGCAATGACGGTGACGACGACACGCAGGATCTTACACCCCGTGGGACCGCAGCGCGGCCACGTGTCGCCCGGATGAGCGAAGCGATATCCGGGTTCTCAAGGCTTTCAATATGAACCCGGGTGTCGCTTCGCTCATCCGGGCCACAAGACCGATGCTTCGGTCGCAATGAAGGCCAACGGCGACTACCGCCCCGTCTTCACCTTGGTCCAGAGCCGGTTGATGATCCGCTGCGTCGCTGGCTCGCGGGCGGTGATGACGAACAGCTTCTTCAGGGTCGCCTCGTCCGGATAGATGTTCTTGTCGCCGAGGATCTTCAGGTCGATCAGCTTCTGGCTCGCCAGATTCCCGTTGGCGTAGGACAGGAAGTCGGAGTTCTTGGCCGCGACCTCGGGCCGATAGAGATAGTTGATCAGCGCATAGGCCTCGGCGACGTGCGGCGCGTCGGCGGGGATCGCGAGGTTGTCGAAGAACATCTGCGCGCCCTCTTTCGGGATCGCGTAGCCGATCTCGATGCCGTTCTTGGCCTCCTCGGCGCGGCTGCGCGCCTGCATAATGTCGCCGGACCAGCCGACGACCAGGCAGATCTCGCCAGTGGCGAGCGCGCTGAGATATTCGGACGAATGGAATTTGCGTACGGAGGGCGCGACCTTGCCGACCACCTCGGCCGCCTTCTCCAGGTCCGCCTGCTTGGTCGAGTTCGGATCGAGGCCGAGATAGTTCAGCGCCGCCGGGAAGATGTCGTCGGCGGAATCCAGCATGTGGACGCCGCAATCCTTGAACCTGGCGAGGTTCTCCGGCTTGAACACGATATCCCAGCTGTCGATCCGCGCGCCCGGACCTAGGATCTTCTCGATTGCCTTCACATTGTAGCCGATGCCGGTCGTGCCCCACATGTAGTTGGCAGCGAACTGGTTGCCGGGATCGTAGGTGGCGAGACGCGCGGTGACGACCGGCCAGGCATTGGCGAGGTTCGGCAGCTTCGCCTTGTCGAGCGGCTGGAAGATCTTGGCCTTGATCTGGCGCTGCAGGAAATACGCCGTGGGCACCACGACGTCGTAGCCGGACTTGCCGGCGAGCAGCCGCGTCTCCAGGGTCTCGTTGGCATCGAACGTGTCGTAGACGACCTTGATCCCCGTCTCCTTGGTGAAGTCGTCGAGGACCCCCGGCGCCATGTAGTTCGACCAGTTGTAGAAGTTCACGACGCGCTCTTCGGCTGTCACGGCCGAGGCCGAGAGCGTCAGCACTGCGGCGGCCAGCGCCAGAGCCGAACGAATGCAGCCGCGCGTCATGAAGCTGGTCTCCTAGCGTCGGTGGATGGCGTCGGACAGGCGCTCCAGCGCCGTATCGAGCGTGGCGTCCTTCTTGGCGAAGCAGAAGCGGACGACCGAGGTCACCGCATCCTTCTCGTAGAATGCCGACACCGGGATCGCCGCCACCTTGTAATCGTGGACGATGCGCCGGCAGAACTGCTCGTCGGTCTCGTTGAGGCCGAGCGGCGACAGGTCGACCGTGAGGAAGTACGTCCCCTGCGCCTTCAGCACGGGGAAGCCGAGGCGTTCGAGCCCCGCTGTGAGCCGGTCGCGGCTGCGCGCGAGCTCGGCGCGCATGTTGATGAAGTAGTCGTCGGATTTGCCGAGGCCGTAGGCCACGGCCGTCTGCAGGTTCGGCGCGGTCGTGAAGGTCAGGAACTGGTGGACCTTGGCGGCGACACGCAAGAGCTGCGGCGCGGCGCAGACGAAGCCGATCTTCCAACCGGTGAGCGAGAAGATCTTGCCGGCCGAGCCGACCTTGATGGTGCGGTCGCGCATCCCGGGAATGGTGATCAGCGGAATGTGCTCGCGGCCGTCGAACACCACGTGCTCCCAGACCTCGTCGCAGATCGCGACCGCGTCGAACTCCTGGCAGAACCGCGCCAGCAGCTCGAGATCCTCGCGAGGATAGACTACCGCGGCCGGGTTGAGCGGGTTGTTGAACAGCACCGCCTTGGTCTTCGGCGTGAATGCCGAGCGCAGCATCTCCTCCGAGAGCCGCCAATGCGGCGGCTCCAGCCGCAGCAGCTTCGGAATTCCGCCGGCCTGGCGGATGATCGGCAGGTAGGAATCGTAGACCGGCTGGAAGCAGATCACTTCGTCGCCCGGCTCGACCACGGACAGGATCGCCGAGGTCAGCGCCTCGGTGCCGCCGGAGGTGACCATCACCTCGCTCATCGGGTCGAGATCGAGCTTGTGCCAGTGCTTGTAATGGGCAGCGATGGCCTGGCGCAGCTCCGGCAGGCCCATCATCGAGGGATACTGGTTGTAGCCGTTCAGGACCGCATCGGCAGCGGCGCGGCGGATGTCCTCCGGACCGGGATCGTCGGGAAAACCCTGCCCGAGATTGATGGCATTGTTGTCGCGCGCGAGCTGCGACATCTGCTCGAAGATGGTGACGGGCAGATCGGCGAAGACCTTGTTCTGCGAGATCATGATGGCGCGTCAGCCGCCGGACTTGACCGGCAGGCCGGCCGCCTTCCAGCCGAGCATCCCGCCTTGCAGATGCTTGTCATACGGCAAGCCCGCCGCCTGCGCGGCCATCGAGGCGGTGACCGAACGCTTGCCGGAGCGGCAGGCGAACACGACGTCCTTGCCTTGCGGATCCGGAATCAGCTTCGGGTCGAAGGCCGACAGGGGAACAACGATACCGTCCGGATAGGCTTCGACGGCAACTTCGTTCGGCTCGCGCACGTCGACCAGAAGAATTTTCCCCTCGGCAATCCCCTTGGCCACGTCCTGCGGGGTCAAATCGTGCACAACAGACACGCCCATCCTCCAAGCGTTCAGCGGAGCCGGCAAGGCCCCGAACCGGCGCCAAACTCGCCCCAGACGCGCGGAAAATCAAGCGCTTCGGCGAGCTCTCGACGGCTGTCGGCGCGCTCAGATCGTGACCTGCGTTCCAACCTCGACCACGCGCCCGCTCGGGATCTGGAAATAGTCGGTGGCGTCGTTGGCCGAGCGGCTCATGGTGATGAACAGGTGATCCTGCCAGCGCGGCATGCCGGAATGCGCCGCCGGCTTGAGCGCGCGGCGCGACAGGAAGAACGAGGTCGACATGATATCGAACTGCCAGCCGAGCTTGCGCGCGATCGCCAGCGCCTTGGGCACGTTCGGCGACTCCATGAAGCCGAAGCGCAAGGTGACCTTGGAGAAGGTCGGGCTGATCTGCTCCAGGCGTACCCGCTCCGAAGGATCGATGCGCGGCGTCGGCGCGGTCTCGATCGTCAGGATCACATTCTTCTCGTGCAGCACCTTGTAGTGCTTGAGGCTGTGCATCAGCGCCGTCGGCGCGCTCAGGGGGTCCGAGGTCAGGAACACCGCCGTGCCCGCCACCCGCTGTGGCGGCCGCTTCTCCAGCATCGTGACGAGATCGGCGAGCGGGAATTCGAGCTTGCGCGACTTGTCGAACAAGAGCCGGCTGCCGCGCCGCCACGTGTACATGAGCGTCATCACGAAGCCGCCGAGTGCCAGCGGCACCCAGCCGCCTTCCAGCACCTTCAGGAGGTTCGCCGACAGGAAGGTCAGGTCCAGGAAGAGGAACGGAGCGATCAGGGCGCCGGCCGCGATCGGCGACCACCGCCAGACCTTCCAGATCACGACGAAGCCCATCATCGCCGTCACCACCATCGTGCCGGTGACCGAGATGCCATAGGCGGAGGCCAGCGCGCTGGAGGATTTGAACAGCAGCACCAGCAGCACCACCGAGACCAGCAGCAGCTTGTTGATGCGCGGGATGTAGATCTGGCCGGAATGCGCCTCGGAGGTGTGGCGGATCTCGAAGCGCGGCAGGAGGCCGAGCTGGATCGCCTGCCGGGTCAGCGAATAGGCGCCGGTGATCACGGCCTGGCTGGCGATGACGGTCGCGACCGTGGCCAGCGCCACCATCGGAATCAGCGCCCAATCCGGAAACATCAGGAAGAACGGGTTCTCGATCGCCTTGGCATCGGCGATGACCAGGGCGCCCTGCCCCAGATAGTTCAGCGCCAAGGACGGCAGCACGACGAACAGCCAGGCGGTCTGGATCGGCCGCTTGCCGAAATGGCCGAGGTCGGCATAGAGCGCCTCGGCGCCGGTCACCGCCAGGAACACGGCACCGAGCGTGACGAAGCCGATGATCCCGTGATGCAGCATGAACGAGACGGCATTGAGCGGGTTGATCGCCCACAGCACCTCGGGGTGATGCAAAATGGGCGGGAACGCCGCGATGCCGATCACCAGGAACCAGATCAGCATGATGGGGCCGAAGAAGGCCGCGACCTTGGCCGTGCCGCGCACCTGCACCGCGAACAGCATGACCAGGATGACGATGGTCAGCGGCACGACGTAGGGATCGAACGCGGCCGTCACCAGCTTGATGCCCTCGATCGCGGACAGCACGGACAAGGCCGGCGTGATCACCGCATCTCCATAGAACAGCGCGCCCGAGATGATGCCGAGCAGGACGATGATGCTGGCGCCGCGCGCCACGCCGCGCTGGGCGAGCGCCATCAGTGCCAGCGTGCCGCCCTCGCCATGGTTGTCGGCCCGCAGCAGGATCACGACGTATTTCAGCGTGACGACGACGATCAGGGCCCACAGGATCAGCGAGACCACGCCCATCACGGCATGCGGCGCGGCCTCTCCGCCACTGCTGGCGGCCATTACAGCCTCCCGGAGCGCGTAGAGCGGGCTGGTGCCGATGTCGCCGTAGACGACGCCGATGCTCCCCAATGTCAGCGCGGTGAAGCTGGCCGTTGAGTGGGCATCGCCATGCCCGTTGGTCGCCGGCGTTTCCGCGGGCGAGGCTGCGATGTCGGCTGTCATTTGGGGTAGCCCCCTCGAGGACTGGTTAATGCTTCACTGCACAAGATGGCAGAGCGCGCGGCTTATAGCTGCAGCCGTTCCGCCACGACCTGCAGATATTGCAGGTCTGCGAACCGAATTTAACATATCTCTCCGCATTCGAGGATCTCGCGACCTCAAATCGTTACCTGAGTACCAACTTCCACCACCCGTCCCGTCGGAATCTGGAAATAATCGGTCGCGTCATTGGCCGATCGGCTCAGCCCGATGAACAGATGGTCCTGCCAGGTCGGCATGCCCGATTGCGACGATGGCTTCAGCGACCGGCGCGACACGAAGAAGGACGTCGACATGATGTCGAACTGCCAGCCGAGCTTGCGGGCCACCGCCAACGCCCGCGGCACGTTCGGCGATTCCATGAAGCCGAAGCGCAGCCGGACCTTGGAGAATTTTTCGCTGATCTTCTCCATGCGAACGCGTTCGGACACGTCGACACGCGGCGTCTGCGCGGTCTCGATGGTCAGGATGACGTTGTGCTCGTGCAGCACCTTGTTGTGCTTGAGATTGTGCAGCAGCGCCGTCGGCACCGAGGTCGGGTCGCTGGTGAGGAACACCGCGGTGCCCTTGACGATATGGGGCGGCCGCTTCTCCAGGCTGGCGACGAGATCGTCGAGCGGCACCTCGATCTTCCGCGTCTTGAGCATCAGGATCGCCGAACCGCGCCGCCAGGTCCAGATCGTCACCACCATGGCGGCCCCGAACAGCAGCGGCACCCAGGCGCCTTCGAGGAGCTTGAGCAAATTGGCGCTGAAGAAGGTCAGGTCGACGATCACGAACGGGGCGATCACCGCCGCGGCCACCGCGACGCGCAGGTTCCACAGCTTCCAGATCACCACGAAGCCCATGATGCCGTCGGCGACCATGGTGGTGGACACCGCGATGCCGTAGGCGGAGGCCAGGTTGCTGGACGTGCGGAACATCAGCACCAGCAGCATGACGCCGATCAGCAGCAGGCGGTTGACGCGCGGCAGATAGATCTGGCCGGCATGGCTCTCCGAGGTGTAGCGGACCTCGAAGCGCGGCAGCAGCCCGAGCTGCACCGCCTGGCTGACCAGCGAATAGGCCCCGGTGATCACGGCCTGGCTCGCGATCACGGTCGCGGCGGTGGCCAGCACGACGAGCGGCAGCAGCAGCAGCTCGGGGACCATGCGATAGAACGAGTTCTCGATCGCAGCCGGGTCGGACAGCACCAGAGCGCCCTGCCCGAAATAATTGATCAGTAGCGCAGGCAGCACGAAGAACAGCCACGCCGACTGGATCGGCTTGCGGCCGAAATGCCCGAGATCGGCATACAGCGCCTCGCCGCCGGTGACCGCGAGGAAGACCGCGCCGAGCGTGACCAGGCCGACCGTGCCGTGCGACAGCAGGAAGTGGACGGCATAATAGGGATTGATCGCCGCCAGCACCGACGGGTCGTCGCTGATATGCACGATTCCCATCACGGCGAGGCTCGCGAACCAGGTCACCATCACCGGACCGAACGCCGTCGCCACCCGCGCCGTGCCCTTGCTCTGCACCGCGAACAGCACGACCAGGATGAACACCGTGAGCGGCACGACATAGTGCTCAAGCGCCGGCGCCGCGAGCTTCAGACCTTCGACCGCCGACAGCACCGAGATCGCCGGCGTGATCATGGAGTCGCCGATGAACATCGAGGCTCCGACCACGCCCAGCGCCATCAGGAACATGCTGCGGCGGCCGAGCGCGCGCTGACCGAGCGCCATCAGCGAAAGCGTTCCGCCCTCGCCGTTGTTATCGGCCCGCAGCAGCAGCAGGACATATTTGGCGGTCACCACGATGAAGAGCGACCACAGGATCAGGGAGAGCACGCCGAGCACGATCACGCGCGACACCGGCTGGCCGTGAGCGGCGCCGATGGCGGCCTCGCGGAACGCATAGAGCGGCGACGTGCCGATGTCGCCGAACACGACGCCGATGCTGCCCAGCGTCAGCCCCCAGAACCCCGACGTACTCGCGGTCTCCTGGCCTTCGGTCGATGTGGCGCTGGCCGTCATGTCGCTCGAAACGCATCTTCCCTGATTGGCCCGCCACGCGTGGGCGCGGCCCGGCCGCGGGTCAAGTCTCTACCGTAACAGAGCCGGGCCTGTCGCCTGCAACGAAAGACGCAGAGCCGTGCGTTGCACAGCTCTCTCATTCCGCCCGACGGCATGAGCCGTTCTCGCACCATCCGGCGCGAGAGGTCGATAGACGAGAGTCGGAGGCGGCACCCTGCCTGGCGGCAATATGGTGTGGTGAAGCGACGAAGACTAGGGCTTGAGGTCCGGCGGCAACGGCGGATCCTCACGCATCAGGGTGATCGTGACGCGGCGATTGGCCGCCAGCGAGGGATCATCCGGGAACAGCGGCTGGGTGTCGGCCTTGCCCGAGACGGCGAAGATGTGGCTCGGCGGCAGCCCTTCCCGCTCGAGGATCTGGCGCACGGCATTGGCGCGGTCCGCCGACAGGTCGAAGGCGCCATAGTCGCTGCGGGCTGGAACGAAGCCGGCCGCGGTGTGGCCGGTGATCTGCACGCGCAGCGGGGTCGCCTTGAGCGGCGCAGCGAGCTTTTCGATCAGGCGCCGGGTCCGGTCATAGGGAGTCTTCGAGCCGTCGGCGAACATCGAGCGCCCGTCCTGGTCGACGATCTCCAGGTTCAGGCCCTGCTTGGTCTCCTCGAACATGATGTGCTTGGAGATCTCGGTCATCTCCGGCATGTCCTGCAGCGCTTGGCGCAGCGACGCCGAGGCCAGCGCGAACTGCCGGTCGATCTTCAGCTTGGCGCCGTTGGTGTGCTGGCGCTCCTCCTGCTCCGGGCTCGGATCGCGCGCAGTCTCCTCGGGGGAAACATGGGCGGCGTTCTTGAGCTTCGGCCGGGTCGGCAGGCCATCGGATTCGACAATGCCCGAATAGCGCGACTCCGACTGCACGCCGAAGGCCTCGCGCATCGAGCCGGCGACGACCTTCAGCTTGTTGTTGTCCATGGTGGAGAACGCGACGAGCATGACGAAGAAGCTCATCATGAGACCCATCAGGTCGGCGAAGGTCACGAACCAGCCGTGCCCGCCGCCATGCGCGTCGCCCCGTTTCTTCTTGGCCATCCCCTAGCTCCGGTGCACGCCCCCCGACGACGGCCTAGGCCGGCACCGGCTCCCCTTCGGCATGGCGATGTTTCTCCGGCAGGTAGGCCAGCAGCATCTCCCGGACCAGCGCCGGGCTCTTGGAGTCGCGGATCATCAGGATGCCGTCGATGATCAGCGTGCGATTGGTCTCCTCGTCGAGCAGCTTGCCGTGCAGCTTGTCGGCGATCGGGAGGCAGAACAGGTTCGCGACCAGCGCGCCGTACAGCGTTGCGAGCAGCGCGGTCGCCATGAACGGGCCGAGCTTGGACGGGTCGGTCATGTTGGCGAACATCTGCACCATGCCGATCAGGGTGCCGATCATGCCGAACGCCGGCGCGCAATCGCCGATCGCGCGATAGATCTTGCTGCCCTCGTCGAGATGCATCAGGAAATTGTCGCGGTCGCGCTCGAGATTGTCGCGAATGAATTCGAGGTCGTAGCCGTCGGCCACGTAACGGATCCCCTTGGCCAGGAACGGCTCGTCCGTCTCGACCTTCTCGAGGCCGACCGGCCCCTGCTTGCGGGCGATCTCGGCGATGCGGGCGAGCTCGTCGACCAGGTCGCGCGCCGACAGCCGGCTCATCGTGAACGCGAATTTGGCACCGAGCGGCAGGCCGTGCAGCATCGCACCGAGCGGAAAGCGGATCATGGTGGCCGCGATGGAGCCGCCGAAGATGATGATCACGGCGTGCTCGCTGATGAACATCTCGACGTCGCCGCCCAGCAGCATCATCGTCGCGATCACGATGCCACCGGCGACCAGCCCCACACTCGTCATGATATCCATGAGCTTACTCCACCCGCATACGCGAACTACCGGCCATCCTGGACGGGCGCGACGGCCCTGCCCCACGCGCGGTCGAGATTAGATGCGCGCCATTAAGGACGAGTTACCGAATTTGGTAGGCATAATGAGAGGTAAACGAGACGCGGCGAGCCGATGCACGCCGGCCCCGGCAGACGGGTTCAGGCCGCCATGCCGCGCTTGAGCAGGTTCGTCTCGGCGAAGATCACCGCCTGCTCGAACGACTGCTGCATCTTGTGGACCATCTCCAGCATCTGGGCCGGCTCCATCGTCGCCGAACCGAGCTCGAGCTCGCGTGACAGCCGGGACAGCGCCGCGAAGCCGAAGGTCGCCGACGAGCTCTTGATCGAATGCGCCTCGCGCTTCAGTTCGAGACGGTCCTCGAATTTGGAGGCGAGCTTCCCGAACTTGCCGGACGTGTCGTCCAGGAACGTCCTGAGCACCTCCAGCGCATCCTCCTCGCCGAGCTCCGATATCAGGATCTGGTAGACGGATTCATCGAATTGCACCAGGTCGGTCATGCGACAAGCCTTTCCTTGTTCGTGGCAGCGGCCGCGCGAAGCAGAGCGGCGTTCAGTCGATCGCGCGTGACCGGCTTGGTCACGAAATCGTTCATGCCGGCATCCGTGCACGCCAGATGGTCCTGGCTGGTCGCGTTGGCCGTCAGCGCGATGATGTAGATGTCCTGCGCGGGAGGCGGCAGCGAGCGAATCATGCGCGTGGCAGTGAGCCCGTCCATCTCCGGCATCATCATGTCCATGAGGATGAGATCGTAGGTCTGTTTCTGCACGGCCGCCACCGCCTGGGTGCCGTTCTCGACGAGCTCGTAGTTGTGGCCGAGCTTGTCCAGGAGCTTCTTGATCACGAACTGATTGGTGAGATTGTCCTCGGCGACGAGGATCTTGAGCGGCTCGACGCTGGCGGGGCGCTCCTCGGCGGCGGTCTCGCCGACCGGGACGATGGTGGCCTCGGGTGCGCTCACCTGCTCCAGGTCGGGCTGCGGCTGCGGCTGAACCTGGATCGAGAAGGTGAAGGTGCTGCCCTCGCCGACCTTGCTCTGCACCTTGATGTCACCGCCCATGCAGGTGACGAGACGCTTGCAGATCGCAAGACCGAGCCCCGTGCCGCCGAAGCGGCGCGAGATCGAGTTGTCGACCTGCGAGAACTGCTTGAACAGGCGTCCGACCGCTTCCGCCGGAATGCCGACACCGGTATCGGCCACCGAGAAGACGAGCGTCAGGTTCGGCCCCGGCAGGTCCTCGGTCCGGACGTCGATGCGGACGCTACCGGCCTCGGTGAATTTCAGCGCGTTGCCGACCAGGTTGAACAGAACCTGTCGCAGCCGCGCGGGATCGCCGACCACGTAGTTCGGCACATCCGGCGCGATCGAGGTCGTCAATTGCAGGCCCTTCTCCTTGGCCCGGGAGACCAGGAGTTCGGCGGTTGCCGTCACCGACCGGTGCAGGTCGAACTCGATGTGCTCGATCTCGAGCCGGTCGGCATCGAGCTTCGAGAAATCCAGAACGTCGTTGAGAAGCTGCAGCAGATAATCGGCCGATTCGCGCAGCGTGGTCGCGATCTTGCGCTGCTCCGGCGCGAGATCGGCCGACAGCAGCAGGTCGGCGAGCCCGATGACGCCGTTCATCGGCGTGCGGATCTCGTGGCTCATCATCGCCAGGAATTCCGAGCGCGCCCGCGTGCCCGCCTCGGCGGCATCGCGCGACGCGGCGAGGCCGGCCTGATAGCGCGCGATGAGGATCGTGATGATTCCGATGACAACCGTCAGCAGTGCGCCGACCAGCAGATCGCGATCGCGGTTGCTCTTGAAGGCAGCGAAGACCTCGTCGGAGGCCTGGCCCACGATGACCACCAGCGGCTGCTCCTTGATGCGCTGGAACGAATAGATGCGCGGAATGCCGTCGATCAGGCTCTTGGCCGTATAGGAGCCGCTGCTCCTCTGCTGAATAGCCGTCATCACCGGGCTGCCGGAAAGCGACGTGCCGACGCCTGCGGGACCTGCCGAGGCCCGCGCGCGAACGATCCCGTCGAGGCCCACGAGCGTGACGTTTCCGTTCTTGCCGAGATCGACCGAATTGTAGAAGCTCGAGAGATACTCAGGATCGAGCGAGACCACCACGACACCGCCGAACGAGCCGTCCGGCATGATGATCCGCCGCGTCAGCTGGATCGACCATTTGTTGGAGACTCGGCCGAAGATCGGCTTGCTGATGAAGAGAAAGTCGTCCTTGCCGTCGGCATGGACCCGGAAGTGCTCGCGATCGCGCAGATCCAGACCACGCATCTTGGGGTCGATGTTGCTGGACAGCATGATGCCGTCCTTGCCGATCACCACCACCTGGAACGAGAAGTCGGACAGGAACTGGCTGTTCTTCGACCACAACGACATGTCGAAGTTCTGCGGGTCCTTGGCGTAGGAGTCGCGAACATAAAGCAGCGTCTGGTCCGCAGCGCGGATCGAGCGGATGATCTGCTCCTCGAAGGCGCGCGCGAGATTGGCGCCGTTCTTGAGCGCCGACTGCTCGGTGCGGGAGTGCTCTTCGGTAATCGTGTAGAAGATGCCGGCCCACACCAGCGCGATCGCCGACAGGCCGATCACGGCGCTGCCGAAATGCCCGATCATCCGCACCATCGTGTCGACGGCCCGGTCGAGCCGGCCGAAGAACGGCATCGATTTCGATATCAGCCTGCGCATGTCACTCGTCCTCGGAGGACATGCCTAGCGACGCAGGCTCGCCATCAGGTAAAGCTTGATGGATAAAATCTTCTCAACGAGCGAGAGTCGTTTAACCTTCGGCCCTCGGGCCGCCCGATACGGGTAATTAGTCACCGCGCCGGCCGCGCCCCCGTATTGATCCGGATACGATCTGCAACGGACACTCGCTGCATTCGGCCGGCAACCGGCCTTGGCGGAAGAGCCACGCCGCGGTCGCGGCGCGACTTCGTGGCGGCCGGGAGCGCCTCTCTCGACGACCCGGCTTGAAGACCCGGCCTGAAAACTGCGCTCAATGGATCTCGGCGGAGCGCTTCAGCGCGGCCTTGAGCTTCTCGAGCGAGAAATCCGCCGAACGCGCGATCTCCAGGATCGGCGTCTCGCGGCGGCCGCAGAGTTCGGCGGCTTCCGGCAATTGGGCAGCGATATCGTGCGGGATCACGATGGCACCGTGCCTATCGGCGTGAATGAGATCGTCCGAGCGCACGGTCATGCCGGCGACGCGAACCTCGCCGCCGAAGCTCTCCGCATGAACCCAGGCATGCGACGGCCCGATTGAGCCGGCCAGCGCCTGGAAGCCATCGGCCCATTGCGGGATGTCGCGGATCGAACCGTCGGTGATCACGCCGCGGCAGCCGAGCGCCTTGTGCACGGCGCTCTGCACCTCGCCCCAGAACGCGCCATAGCCGATATCGGGCCCGTCGATGTCCTGGATGACGACGATCCGCGGCCCATGACCGGTGCCGACATATTCATAATAGTCGGTGCGCCGCTTCGCCTGCTCCTCGACCGGAAGGCCGGATTTGACGACCGAACGGATGATCGCGGTCCGCGCGTAGCCCACCATCGGTGGCAGATCGGGAAACGGGCAGACCAGCGGCTTGGTCGTGTAGCCGATCAGGCGGCGCTCGGGCGCCACGAGCTCCATGGCGTTGCAGATGGTCGGCGTATCATAGCGCGCGAGCGCCTCGAGAACGGCGGGAGCGAGGGGCGCGGCGGCGGACGTTGTCACGGGCGTTTCTCCGGATGGCTTGGACGGACGTCATCGCCGCCCTTGCATCCCGGTATAGCCGACGCTCTCAACGCGGCAAAGCTTCAGACCAGACTGCCCGCCTTGCGTTCAGTGCAGCCGCTCCGGCGGCCGCTGCTCCTGCTCGGCGGGCGGCGCGCCAGCCGGCGCGAAGGTCGGCGCCGAAGATGACGGTGACTGCGGAGTAGCGGCGGCACCAGCGAGCGTCGCGGCGTGCTTTGCCGCCTGCTGCCGGTATAGCCTCCAGCCGAACGGCAGGCTCAGCATGTACAGGATCGAGACGGCCGACAGGATGTGCCAGGGATAGACCACGATCAGGGCGACGAAGAACACCACCGCGGCAAACACCGGCAGCACCAATTCCGGCGAGACCCGCATCCGCGTGGTCTTGCCGGAAAACACCGGCAGCCGCGAGACCATCAGGAAGGCGATCAGCAGCGTGTAGAAGGCGGTAACGAGCGCCGGCGGCTTCGGCAGGTCGAGAAAGGCGAGATAGACCGGCAGCAGCACGGTGATCGCGCCGAGCGGCGCCGGCACGCCGGTGAAGAAGTTGGCTGCGAAGGGCGGCTTGGTCGGGTCGTCGATGCTGGCATTGAAGCGCGCCAGCCGCAGCCCGCCGCTGATCGCGTACATCATCGCGGCGATCCAGCCGCCGTCGTGCAGCTCGTGCAGCTGCCAGAAATACAGCATCAGGCCCGGCGCGACGCCGAAATTCACGAAGTCGGCAAGGCTGTCGAGCTCGGCGCCGAATTTCGACTGGCCCTTGATCATGCGGGCGATACGGCCGTCGATGCCGTCGAGGAAGGCGGCGAGGACAATGGCCGCGACCGCGAGCTCCATCCGGCCCTCGGTGGACAGCCGGATCGCGGTCAGGCCGGCGCAGATCGCCAGCAGGGTGATCATGTTCGGCACCAGCAGCCGCACCGGGATCGGGCGAAAGCGGCGACGGCGAAGGTCGGGAGAGGTCGGATCGAAGCTCATGATCACACCACGGGGGTTGCACTGGACCTTGTGCCGGATCTTGACCCAAAGTCCCGTTAATGGGTCATTCCGGGCCGGCGGCGGTTCACTGGCTCCGGAACGACAGGCCGGGCACGGCGACGTCGAAATCGGCCAGGATGGTCTCGCCGGCGATGGCCGTCTGTCCCTCGGAGACCAGAACCTCGGTGCCGTCAGGAAAATAGACGTCGAGCCGGGAGCCGAAGCGGATCAGCCCGAAGCGCTCGCCTGCCCCGACGGTCTGCCCCTCGCGCACGAACGACACGATCCGGCGGGCCACCAGTCCGGCGATCTGGACCACCCCGATCTTGCCGTGAGGGGTCGAGATCGCGAGCGAGTTGCGCTCGTTGTCCTCGCTGGCCTTGTCGAGTTCGGCGTTGATGAAGGCGCCCGGACGGTAGGCGATCTTCTCGATCCGGCCGGCCACCGGGCTGCGGTTCACGTGGACGTTGAACACGCTCATGAAGATCGAGACCCGCAGCAGCGGCCGGTCGCCCAGGCCGAGTTCGGCGGGCGGCAGGGCGCGGGTGATCATGGAGATGCGGCCATCGGCCGGCGCCACCACGAGCCCTTCCCGCTGCGGCGTCACCCGGATCGGATCGCGGAAGAACAGCGCGCACCAGACGGTCAGCAAGGTGCCGACCCAGCCGAGCGGCGCGAAGATCCAGAACAGGATCAGGCTGACCAGGGCGAAGGCGCCGATGAACGGATAGCCCTCGGGATGGATCGGCGGGATCTGGGCACGGATGGAATTGCTGATCGACATGGCCTGCTTCGTTGAGATGTCGTCGCTCTGACCTCAGAGCGGACCGCCGCCTTGACTAGGTCGCTGCGCGGCGAAGGTCAAAATGAATCCTTAACGAGTCCTTGCGTCCGGATCACGGCGATCGCCTCGGGAATCACTCCGCAGCACTGGCGACCGGCCCGGACAGCTCCGGTCCGGCCACGTCTGGCTCGCTCCGGGCGGGCGGATTGCGATTCGGCGCGGCCGCGTCGTCGCCGATCTGCGCCAGCTTCTCGCGCGCTTCCTCGGCCTCGCGCTGCCGGTTCCACATGCCGGCATAGAGCCCGCCTTTCGCCAGCAGGTCGGCGTGCGTGCCCCGCTCCGCGATGCGGCCGCGGTCGAGCACGATGATCTCGTCAGCCGCAACGATGGTCGAGAGCCGGTGCGCGATCACCAGCGAGGTGCGATTGCGCGACACGCCGTCCAGCGCGTCCTGGATCTCGTGCTCGGTATGGCTGTCGAGCGCCGAGGTGGCCTCGTCGAGCACCAGGATGGGCGGCCCCTTCAGGATGGTGCGGGCGATCGCGACGCGCTGCTTCTCGCCGCCCGACAGCTTGAGGCCGCGTTCGCCGACCTGAGTCTCGTAGCCCTTCGGCGCCATCCGGATCAGGCCGTCGATCTGTGCCAGCCGCGCCGCTTCCTCGACCGCGGCATCGCCGGCGTCCCAGCGGCCGTATCGGATGTTGTAGCGAATGGTGTCGTTGAACAGCACCGTGTCCTGCGGCACCATCCCGATCTGCGCCCGCAGCGACACCTGGGTGACGTCGCGGATGTCCTGCCCGTCGATCAGGATGCGGCCGCCGGAAACGTCATAGAGCCGGAACAGCAGCCGGGAGATGGTCGACTTGCCGGCGCCGGACGGACCGACGATCGCGACCGTCTTGCCGGCCGGCACCTCGAAGCTCAGCCCCTGCAGGATCGGCCGCTCCGGCTCGTAGGCGAAGCGGACGTCCTCGAAGCGGACATGGCCTGATGTCACGACCAGCGGCCTGGCGCCGGGCGCATCCTTCACCTCGGCATCCCGGGTGAGCACGCCGAACATCTTCTCGATGTCGATGATCGCCTGCTTGATCTCGCGATACACCATGCCCATGAAGTTCAGCGGCTGGTAGAGCTGGATCATCATGCTGTTGATCATGACGAAGTCGCCGACGGTGTTGCGCCCCTCGCGCACCCCATGGGCGCACATCAGCATCGCGACCGTCAGGCCGATGGTGAAGATCACCGCCTGCCCGGCGTTCAGCACCGCCAGCGAGGTGTAGGTCTTGACGCTGGCGCGCTCATAGCGCTCCATCGACCGGTCATACCGCTCGGCCTCGCGCGCCTCGGCGCCGAAATACTTCACCGTCTCGTAGTTGAGCAGCGAATCGATCGCCTTGGTGTTGGCGTCGGTGTCGGAATCGTTCATCCGGCGCCGGATCTCGATCCGCCACTCGGTCGCGATGTAGGTGTAATAGAGATAGGCCGCGACCATGGTCAGCGTCACCACCACGTAGCGCCAGTCGAACTGCCACAGCAGCACGGCGGTCAGCAGCGACACCTCGACGATGGTCGGGATCAGCTGCAGGATCACCATGCGCACGATCGTCTCGATGGCGTTACGGCCGCGCTCGAGCACGCGCGTCAGTCCGCCGGTCTTGCGTTCCAGATGAAAGCGCAGCGACAGCTCGTGCATGTGGACGAAGGTGATGGTCGCGAGCTTGCGCACCGCATGCATGGCGACGCGCGCAAAGATACCGTCGCGCCACTGCGTCAGCACCGCCATCAGCACGCGCATCGCGCCGTAGCTCGCCGTCATCACGATCGGGGAGGCCACCAGCCAGAACGCCCAGTCGTCAGGCTTGATCGGCGCGGTGTTGGCGCCGGTCAGGGCGTCGGTGGCCCATTTGAAGGTGAACGGCAGCACCAGGGTCGCGACCTTGGCCGCGAGCAGCAGAACCACCGACCACAGCACCCGCATCTTCAGATCGGCGCGGTCGCTCGGCCAGATGAAGGGCCAGAGATGCCGAAGCGTCCCGGCGAGCGTTCCCTGCTCCAGGGACGCGGGTGTCTCGGGGGCACCATGATGGGGGGATGAATCGGGGGGCATCAAGCGATCTGGAACAGGGGGGATCTTGGCATGTTATGAGGCGGGGTCACCTGCCCCATATAGAGTGTTCGACCGCCATGTGCACCCGCGCGTCAACGAATTCCGATGCGGCGGCGCAGTAATTGCATAACTTGGTTCAGATCGTTTGGACCACCCGTAAAATCCCGCGAACCACCCTATCCGCCCTCGTCTTGACGCCTTTCAGTTGCAGTGTCACACCCATCCCATGACTGAAATCCGCACCGTCTGTGTCTATTGCGGCTCCGGCCCGGGCACCAATCCCAGCTTCATTCAATCGGCGAAAACCCTCGGCAAGGCGCTCGCCGAGAACGGCGTCAGGCTCGTCTACGGCGGCGGCTCCATCGGCATGATGGGCGCGGTCGCCAAGGCCGTGCTGGAGCATGGCGGCGACGTCACCGGCATCATTCCGGACTTCCTGGTGAAGAAGGAAGTGATGATGCCGCTGAAGGACCTCATCGTCACGCCCGACATGCACGAGCGCAAGCGGCTGATGTTCGAGCACTCCGACGCCTTCGTCGCCCTGCCCGGCGGCATCGGCACGCTCGAGGAGCTGGTCGAGCAATTGACCTGGAAGCAGCTCGGCCGCCACGCCAAGCCGGTGCTGATGGCCAATATCGACGGCTTCTGGGAGCCGCTGTTCGCCCTGCTCGCCCACATGCGCGAGACCGAATTCATCCGCCCGGGCTTCCAGATCGAGCTGCTCAAGGCCGACCGCGCCGAGGACATCCTGCCGCGGCTGCGCGAGGCCGCCGCCCGCGTCGCCAAGGAAGAGACCGAGATGGCGCCGGAGATCGCCAAGCGGCTCTGATCCCTACTCGCTCGGAAACGTCACAGCCTCGATCCGGTTGCCATCCGGATCGAGCACGAACGCCGCATAGTAGCGCACACGGTCGTGCGGCCGCAGACCCGGCGCGCCATCCGAGACTCCGCCGGCTTCCACCGCCGCGGCGTGAAAGGCGTCGACCTCCGCGGTGCTCCTGGCGCGGAAGCAGAGATGCGAGCCGGTGTCGGCCGGCACGCGGGCCATGCCGGCGCGGAGATTGATCCAGAACTCCGGATAGGCCTTGCCGAAGCCCACATTGGCGGGCCGTTCGATGAGCCTGGTGAGACCGAGCGGCGCAAGCGCCAGCTCGTAGAACCGCGTGCTCCGCGCGAGATCGCTGACGCCGACGGAGATGTGGTCGATCATGGTGAGCCTCCCCTGCCCGCCGAAATCGTGGACATCGTAGCCCGGATGAGCGCAGCGACATCCGGGGTCTCACGGGCCGTCTCGGTGAACCCGGATGTCGCTACGCTCATCCGGGCTACACGCTGCCCTCTCCTCCGTCATTGCGAGGAGCGGAGCGACGAAGCAATCCAGTGTCGTGGGCGGGACTCTGGATTGCTTCGTCGCTTCGCTCACAATGACGAAAGTAATTTCACCCCTTCGCGCCCGACTTCACCAGCTTGTAGAACACCGAATCCATCAGCGCCTGGAACGAGGCATCGATGATGTTGGGCGAGACGCCGACCGTGGTCCAGCGCTCGCCGGTCTCGTCCTCGCTCTCGATCAGCACGCGCGTCACCGCCTCGGTGCCCCCGTTGAGGATGCGGACGCGGTAGTCGATCAGCTTGAGGCCGTCGATGAAGCCCTGGTACTTGCCGAGATCCTTGCGCAACGCGACGTCGAGCGCATTCACCGGGCCGTTGCCTTCGGCGGCCGAGATCAGCCGCTCGCCGGCGACGTCGACCTTCACCACCGCCAGCGCCACCGTGACACGTTCGCCGAGCGCGTTGTAGCGCTGCTCGACATTGACGTCGAACTGCTCGACCCGAAAATACTCCGGCACCGAGCCGAGCGTGCGCCGCGCCAGCAGCTCGAACGAGGCGTTGGCGGACTCGTAGGCGTATCCCAGCGCCTCGCGTTCCTTCAGCTCCTCGACGAGCCGCGTCAGCTTCGGATCGCTCTTGCTGAACGGAATGCCGCCGCGCTCGAGCGCCGCGATGACGTTCGAGCGGCCGGCCTGGTCGGAGACCAGCACCTTGCGATGATTGCCGACGCTCTCCGGCAGGACATGCTCGTAGGTCTGCGGATCCTTCAGCACGGCCGAGGCATGAATGCCGGTCTTGGTGACGAAGGCGCTTTCGCCGACGTAAGGCGCATGGCGGTTCGGCGCGCGATTGAGCATGTCGTCCAGCGTGCGCGACACCTTCATCAGGCCGCCGAGCTGCTGGTCGGAGACGCCGATCTCGAAGCGATCCGAGAACTCGGCCTTCAGCTTCAAGGTCGGGATCAGCGAGCACAGATTGGCATTGCCGCAGCGCTCGCCGAGGCCGTTCAACGTTCCCTGGATCTGGCGCACGCCGGCGCGCACCGCAGCCAGCGAGTTCGCCACCGCCTGCTCGGTGTCATTATGCGCATGAATGCCGAGATGATCGCCGGGCACATGCTTCACGACCTCGCTGACAACAGCTTCGATCTCGTGCGGCATGGTGCCGCCATTGGTGTCGCACAGCACGACCCAGCGTGCGCCGGCCTCATAGGCGGTGCGGGCGCAGGCCAGCGCGAACGCCGCATTCTCCTTGTAGCCGTCGAAGAAATGCTCGCAGTCGAGCATCACCTCGCGCCCGGCCGCCTTGGCCGCGGTGACGCTGTCTCTGATCGAGGCGAGGTTCTCCTCGTTTGTGGTCTCGAGCGCGACGCGCACCTGGTAGGCCGATGACTTGGCCACGAAGCAGATGGCGTCCGCCTTGGCCTCCAGCAGCGCCGCGACGCCCGGATCGTTGGAGACCGAGCGCCCTGCACGCCGGGTCATGCCGAACGCCGTGAAGCGGGCATGGCCGAGCTTGGGCTTGTCGGCGAAGAACTCGGTGTCGAGCGGGTTGGCGCCGGGATATCCGCCTTCGACATAGTCGATGCCGAGATCGTCGAGAAGACGCGCGATGACCTGCTTGTCGGCCAGCGTGAAATCGACGCCGTTGGTCTGTGCGCCGTCGCGCAGGGTGGTGTCGAACAGATAGAGGCGTTCTCTGCTCATGACTGCGCCCCTGCCCCGAGCGGCTTCTTCATCGTGGTGTTGGCGAGCCATTCGCCATTGATCGAGACGCTGTTGCGCTGCTGCGCGACGTAGCCGCGCTTGCGGAAGAAGTCGACCGCGGTGTCGCTAGCGTCCACCAGGAGCCCCGTGCTGCCGCGCGCGCCGGCGAGCTTCTCCAGCGCATCGCACAGCATCGCGCCGACGCCCTGCCCGGCCACGCTCGGATGCACATAGAGCATATCGATATGGTCATTGCCCTTCAGCGAGGCGAAGCCGACCGGCGAGCCCTGCAAGGTCGCGATCAGGGTCAGTGTCGACGCCAGCTTCTTGCCGAAGCTCGCCTCGTCATCGGCAGCGGCGGCCCACGCCTCCTGCTGCTCCTCGCTGTAGTCGTCACCGGTGAGCTGCTGAATGCTGGCGGCGAAGATCGCGGCAAGCACCGGCGTATCGGCCGGGAGAAACGGCCGCAGCGCGGCTTTCGGAAGTGCCTGTCCCATATCTCTCACCAGATCCCGTAGAGCTTCGTCACCAGCGCCACCGCGGCGGCAATCACCGCGAGCTTGAGCACGATGTAGTACAGCCAGTGCCGCGGAAACGGCGTGTCGGGCTTTGTCATCGCGCGATCTCCCAGGTCGTCACCGGCTTGCCGTCGGCGCCCTTGCCGTCCTTCAGCACGACGCCCATCGCGGCGAGCTCGTCGCGGACGCGATCGGACTCCTTGAAGTCCTTGCGCGCTCGGGCAGCGGCGCGCTCGGCGATCAGCCCCTCGACCCTGGCGGCGTCGACGCCCTTGGCCTGCTGCTTGCGAGCCTCCCACTGAGCCGACGTCTCGGACAGGAAGCCGAAATAGCGGAGCGAGCCGGCAAAGGCGGCGCGATCGGCCGCGCTCCCGGCCGCCGCCCGGGCGCGAAGTGCGTGCAACTCAGCAATCATCAGCGGCGTGTTGATATCGTCCAGAAGCGCGGCAACGATCGCAGGCTCTGGCTGCTCGCCCGGCGCATCGGCGGCGACGCGGTACCAGTCGTCGAGCGTCTTCGCGCTCTCCTCCAGGCCCTTGACCGTCCAGTCGGCGGGCGAGCGATAGTGCATCTTGAGCATGTTGAGACGCAGCACCTCGCCCGGCCAGTCGGCCAGGAGATCGCGGATGGTGACGAAGTTGCCGAGGCTCTTAGACATCTTGGCGCCCTCGACCTGCACGAACTCGTTGTGCAGCCAGTAGTTCGCCATCACCGAGGTGCCATGGGCGCAGCGCGACTGCGCGATCTCGTTCTCATGGTGGGGGAAGATCAGGTCGAGTCCGCCGCCATGGATGTCGAAGACCTCGCCGAGATAGGCCGCGCTCATCGCCGAGCACTCGATGTGCCAGCCCGGGCGGCCGCGGCCCCAGGGGCTGTCCCAGCCCGGCTCGTCCGGCGAGGATTGCTTCCACAGCACGAAGTCCGCCGGGTTCTTCTTGTGCGCATCGACGGCGACGCGGGCGCCGGCAAGCTGATCTTCGAGCTTGCGGCCCGACAGCGCGCCATAATCCGGCATCGACTGCGTGTCGAACAGCACCTCGCCGCCGGCCTGATAGGCATGACCGCGCGCAATCAGTTGCTCGATCAGCGTGACCATGTCGGCCTTGCCGTCGGGACGCGGCAGCACGAATTCGGTGGCGCGCGGCTCGAAGGTCGGCCGCAGGCTGCCGAGCGAGGCGGCATCGCTGTGGAACTGATTGGCCGTCACCTCGGTGACCTTGCGGATCGCCTCGTTCAGCGGCAAGCCGGGGAAGTCGCGCGCGGCGCGCGCGTTGATCTTGTCGTCGACGTCCGTGATGTTGCGGACATAGGTCACGTGCCCGGCGCCATAGATGTGGCGCAGCAGCCGGAACAGCACGTCGAACACGATCACGGGCCGCGCGTTGCCGATATGGGCGAAGTCGTAGACCGTCGGTCCGCAGACATACATGCGGACATTGTTCGGATCGAGCGGCACGAAGGGGCGCTTCTCCCGCGACGCGGTGTCGTAAAGACGCAAGTCCATGGTCAGTCCCCGAATGCCTCAGTCCCCGAATGCCTGTGCCACGCCTCGCCGGGCGAGACGCAATGGGTGTCCTGCGCCAGATGACGGCCCGGATGCGGGCGGCCACGGCCAATAGCGCGCTCCCGACCTGCCGGCCGGGCGTCCTGATCATCTCTGTTGAGAAAAGACGGCCTCAGCCAGCGAATCGCTAGCGCGTAATCTCGCGGCAAATGCAGCAGATGGCGAGGAAACCGTTCATGGATCTCACCATGATGCAGCGGGATGTTGCCGTCAAGAGCCGCAAATCGGCCGTTTTCGCCGCCCAAATCGACGCGCCCTGCCTCATGGTTAATCATTTTTAACCTTTTTGGCCTAACCATGGGTTGTCTCCTACATCCACCGGTGCACCATGCGATTCTCATCGGCGCTGCTCGCCTGCTGTGTCCTCCTCTCCGCCGCGACCACCGCTTCGGCCGAGAGCCGAATCTTCATCATCGCCAACGAGGCCGACGGCTATGGCGTCGACCAGTGCCTGGCCAAGGGCGACAAATGCGGCGCCTCGGCGGCCCGCTCCTACTGCCAATCACGCGATTTTGCGCAGGCCTCCTCCTATCGCCGGGTCGACCCCGATGAAATCACCGGATCGGTGCCGAAAGCCGGTGCAAACTGCGTCCATGGCGGCTGCAGCGAGTATGTCGCGATCACCTGCCAGCGCTGAGACGCCCCGGAACTGCTGTTCCCGCCACTGCGGCGCCCCGGATTGGACGTGACGCTGCCCGACAAAGCGGCTATGGGATGCCGGCCGCTGCCGCGATTTTTCCGAATTCTGTGCTAGCTCCGCGGCAGCACCCATGGACCGGAATACCGCATCTTGATCGCATCCCTGTCTCCGCGCCTGCTGGCCTGTACCGCGCTGCTCGGACTGTCCCTGACCGGCTCGCACGCCCTCGCGCAATCCAGCTCCGATTCCTACGCGCAGATGGCGCCCGGCCAGCCGGGACAACAGGCGGGCGTGAACCCGATCTGCCCGCGGCTCGAGGCGCAACTCGCCACGATCGACCGTGGCGGCGGCGGCGATCCCGCGCGCGAGGACCAGATCCGGCGCTACCAGGACGCGGCGGCCAAGCAGCAGGCCGAGCTCGATCGCGTCAGCATGCAGGCCAAGCGCACGGGCTGCGACAGCCCCGGCTTCTTCTCGATCTTCAACGGCCGCGCGGCCGAATGCCAGCCGATCAACAACCAGATCCAGCAGATGCGCTCGAATCTGGACCAGATCACCGGCAGCCTCGAGCGGCTGCGCGGCGGCGGATTCGGCGGCGAGCGCGACAATCAGCGCCGCTCGGTGCTGGCTGCGCTCGGCCAGAACAATTGCGGTCCGCAATATCAGCAATATGCCAATGCCAACCGCGGCGGCGGTGGCGGCGGCAACTTCCTGACCAGCCTGTTCGGCGGCGGTCCCGACAACAACCCGGCGGCCTCGCTGCCGCCGCCGAGCGCCGATCTCGCCGCGCCGCAAGGCACCTATCGCACCGTCTGCGTGCGCACCTGCGACGGCGCCTATTTCCCGATCTCGTTCGCCACGGTGCCCGGCCGCTTCGCCGACGACGAGCGCGCCTGCAAGGCACAGTGCCCCGCCGCCGAGGCGACGCTGTTCACCTATCGCAATCCCGGTGAGGACATGAACCAGGCGGTCTCGGTCAACGGCCAGCCCTACACCGCGTTGCCGAACGCTTTCAAATATCGCACCGAGTTCAACCCGAGTTGCTCCTGCAAAGCGCCAGGCCAGACCTGGGCGGAGGCGCTGAAGTCGATCGACGAGCGGGCCTCGGCCGCCGAACAGGGCGACATCATCGTCACCGAGGAGAGCGCCAAGCGGATGCAGCAGCGTCAGACCGGCAAGCCGCCGGCCACCGCTGCGAAGAAGGGCGCCGCGCCGGCCGATGCCACGGCGCCGACGACGGCTGCGGCCGACGGCGCCGGCGGCGACAAGCAGATCCGCACGGTCGGCCCCACCTTCATCCCGGCGCGCTGAACGAGTTCGCCGGGCCATCGCGCTTATCCTTCGTCCGCATCGCGCGACGCGCGGTCGATGAAATCGGGCGGGATCACCTCGCCCGAGACTCCCAACGCGTCGACCGGCTGCCAGCGGTTGCGCAACGCTGCGAGGCGAATAAGGTGTGCCGGCGGGATGTCGTCGGCCAGCAGGACGTTGCGGCCGACTTCATCGCCGTGCCAGTTCGATTCCCGCCGCGGGGCAAGAGCGAGACCGCCAGACAGACTGGCCAGCGCCCTCAACAACGTCGCGCGCACGCTTGCCAGCAGATCGCGATGGGCGTCGTGCGACAGCTTTTCGGCCAGGATGCTTTCGAAGCCTGCGACCGCAGCCGCGATCGGCACCACCTCGGCGGCGACACCGAGCCGCGCGGCGGCCGCGATCGCCGCGTCCTGAGCGACACTGTCCGGCCCGGACAGCACCACACCGCGCACCCGCGCGGGCCCGAGCGCATCGACCGCCAGCGCGAGAGACAGCGCGGACCGGGCGTCCGCGGTGAGGCCGAGTACGACGCCATTGAAGCCGGCCTTGGCGACTCGGTCACGCAGGCCGAGCACAAGCGCCGCGTAGTCGGCCTCGTCGCCGTCGATCAAGGAGCTGACCGGCCCACCACGACATTGCCAGCCGTCGCTGCCCCTGCTCCACGCCAGCGTGGTGAGATCGTCGACGAAGGCCGGCAGCTGCACGGCCATCGAGAGATCAGCGTTAAGCGCGAAGGATGCGCCATCGAAGACGTCGCCGCCCTGCCCGCCGGTTTGGTTGAGCCAGATCAGCGGCAGGTCGCTTTCGGTGACACGGGCCACTGCGGCCGACAGGCGCCGGTCACCATCGCCACGGACATAGCGCGCCGCAGCCGGAACGACGATCAGCTCGGCGCCGGTCTCCGCCAGGGTCTCGACGACGTTCTCGTGGCCCGGCTGTTCCGGCCAGATGTCCTCGCCGATCGCGATGCCGACACGCACGCCGCGCACGCTGAGCGGGCCGGCGGCCGGGCCGCGCGTGAACAGGCGCTTCTGGTCGCCCGACAGATTGATCTTGAACCGCGTAGCGGCGACGCGGCCGCCGTCGAGCAGTACACAGGCATTGTAGAGCTTGCCGTCCTCGGACCAGGGCGTGCCGATCAGCAGCGCGGGCCCGCCATCGCTGGTCTCGCGCGCCAGCGTCTCGATAGCCGCGCGGCAAGCAGGCGGGACTTCGGCCTGTTGCTGCGCCAGGCCGCCGGTCAGGAACAGCTCGGGCAACACCACGAGTTCGGCGCCGTCGGCCGTGGCCTTCGCCCGCGCCGCGCGCGCCTTCGCGGCGTTGCCGGCGATGTCGCCGACTGTCGGATTGAGCTGGGCCAGCGTGATCTTGAAGCTGTCAGCGGCCATCGCTCGACTCGTTCACAACAAACCGAGCCGCTCGGCGATCGCGAACAGCCAGAACCCGCCGGACATCAGGAGCGCGACGCCGACCGCGGCGGAGCCGAGATCCTTGACGCGGCCGATCTGCAGATCGTGCTCGGTGGTCAGCCGGTCGGCGAGCTTCTCGATCGCGGTGTTGAGCAGCTCGACCACCAGCACCAGCATGACGGCGCAGACCAGCTCGACGCTGCGCATCGGGGTCGCGCCGATCACGTAAGCGAGCGGCAGCGCCAGAATCAGCGCGACCACCTCCTCGCGCACCGCCTGCTCGGAGCGCAGCGCGAAGGAAAGGCCGTTGCGCGAGTTGACCGTCGCGCGCCACAGACGCAGCATCAGAGGCCCGCGACCGCCGGCATCGCAGTAGCCTTGCCGCCGCGCTGCTGCTTCAACAGCTCGGCGATCAGGAACGCCATGTCGATCGACTGCTCGGCGTTCAGCCGGGGATCGCAGACCGTGTGATAGCGGTCGTTGAGATCCTCGTCGGTGATCGCCCGCGCGCCGCCGATGCATTCGGTGACGTCCTTGCCGGTCATCTCCAGATGAATGCCGCCGGCATGGGTGCCCTCGGCCGCATGCACCGCGAAGAACGCCCTGACCTCTGCGATGATGCGGTCGAACGGCCGGGTCTTGTAGCCCGAGGTCGAGGTGATGGTGTTGCCGTGCATCGGATCGCACGACCACACCACCTTGCGGCCTTCCCGCTGCACCGCGCGGATCAGGCCCGGCAGGTGATCGCCGACCTTGTCGGCGCCGAAGCGGCTGATCAGCGTCAGCCGGCCCGGCTCGTTGTCGGGATTGAGGATGTCGATCAGCTTGAGCAGTTCGTCCGGCTTCAGCGACGGGCCGCATTTCAGCCCGATCGGGTTCTTGATGCCGCGGAAGTATTCGACATGGCCGTGATCGAGCTGGCGGGTGCGGTCGCCGATCCAGATGAAATGGCCCGAGGTCGCATACCAGTCGCCGGTGGTGGAATCGACGCGGGTGAAGGCCTGCTCGTAGCCGAGCAGCAGCGCCTCGTGGCTGGTGTAGAAGTCGGTCGCGCGCAGCTCCGGATGGCTCTCGAGATCGAGGCCGCAGGCGCGCATGAAGTTGAGCGCCTCGGAGATGCGGTCGGCGAGTTCCTTGTAGCGGCGCGACTGCGGGCTATCCTTGACGAAGCCGAGCATCCACTGATGCACGCTGCCGAGATTGGCGAAGCCGCCGGTGGCGAACGCGCGCAGCAGGTTCAAGGTCGCCGCCGACTGCCGGTAGGCATCGAGCTGGCGCTGCGGATTGGGGATGCGCGCCTCGGCCGTGAAGGCGGTATCGTTGACGATGTCGCCGCGGTAGCTCGGCAGCTCGACGCCATCGATCTTCTCGGTCGGCGAGGAGCGCGGCTTGGCGAACTGGCCGGCGATGCGGCCGACCTTCACCACCGGCACCGCGCCGGCATAGGTCATGACGACGGCCATCTGCAGCAGCACGCGGAAGAAGTCGCGGATGTTGTTGGCGCCATGCTCGGCGAAGCTCTCGGCGCAGTCGCCGCCCTGCAGCAGGAACGCTTCGCCCGCGGCCACCCGCGCCAGCGCCTTCTTCAGGTTGCGCGCCTCGCCGGCGAACACCAGCGGCGGGAAGGTCGCAAGCTGCGCCTCGACCTCGGCCAGCGCCTTCTGGTCGGGATAGTCGGGCACCTGCTGCACCGGCTTGGACCGCCAGCTCTCCGGGCTCCAGCGCTCCGTCATGGCTCTCTACTCCCTCTCGACATCCGCACGCTTCGTTCCCCCGCCGCGGCGCGCCGCCTTATACACAGCCTGCCCGGCGACTGCCATCCGGAATTTAGCTCATTCGGCCAAGCCCTTGCGGCCGCACCAGGATTTTGACGCGGTTGAGATTCCGGATCATCACGGGGCCCGCCGTCTCCGTCATCCCGGCGAACGCAGCGAAGCAATCCAGAGTGGTGGACGGGACTCTGGATTGCTTCGCTCCGCTCGCAGTGACGATCGTGGCGACCGGCCCGCCCATTCCCCTCTTTTCATCGACGCACCTGCGCTACCTCCTGCCCGACCGCCGTCATCCCGGCGAACGCCGGGATCCATAACCACCGTCCGATGTCGTGAGGCGAGGCGGATGGACTTGCGCAAGCCAACGGGCGCTGCGGAGTCTGGGTCCCGGGTCGGCGCCCGCGGCGGCGCGTCGCGCCGAGATCGGGGTCCGCCACCGTCACGTCCTGCACAATGGTGGGCACGGCGCGTGACAGCGTCGCCGACAACTCGTGCCGTGCCATGCGCCTTTGCCCACCCTACAGTTCGGTGTTCCCGGTTTTCGGCTGCACAATATCAAACAGCAATACGCCATCTCGCGGCGCTGCGTGCCCGAGGCATGAAGGTCGTCCGTCCCTCGCAAATTC
>NZ_CAFJ01000251.1 GCF_000239795.1 Bradyrhizobium sp. STM 3809
TCCGCGTTGCTCGACCAGACCTACTGGGAGCTGCTCGCGCGGCTTGGCGCGGTTCCCTGCGGGCTCGGCGTCATCTGGCTCGCGGTCCGGCTCGCGCGCCGCCGGTTTTCGGAGTACCTCGCGCTGTGTTGGCCGACGCGTGACGAGATCATCCTGGCGCTGCTCGTGATGTTCATCGTCGACTACAGCATCGGCTCCCTCTGGTCGTCGCTCGGCATGAAGACGGACGCCGGCGTCATCGCGGATTTCCACCGCCTCCAACGCAATGGGCCGCTGCTGCTCTTCCTGTTCATGGTGTGGGGCTGCATCGGCGCGCCGCTCGTCGAGGAGTTCGCCGTGCGCGGATTCATGATGCGCGGCTGGTCGGAGTCGTTCCTCGGGCCGGCAGGGGCGATCGTGCTCTCCTCGGCGTTCTGGGCCCTGTGCCACACCCAGTATGACTGGCCCGGCGTGTTCGATATCTTCCTCGTCGGACTGATGCTCGGCTTCTTCCGGCATCGCAGCGGCTCGACCTGGCTCACGGTCATCATGCATTCCGCCGGTAACGTCAATATCTTCTTCCTGCTCATGGCGACGAACTAGCCGCCGCCCGCCAGCGCGATGAACAGCGGCATCGTCAGCGCGGCCAGCACCGTCTGCAGCGAGATGATCTGCGCCAGCAGCGGCGCGTCGCCGCCCATCTGCTTGGCCAGCACATAGGCGCTGGGCGAGGTCGGCACCGCGGCGCAGATCGCGACCACCGCGAGGCTCGGGCCGGTGACGCCGAACCATGCGGCAAGTCCGACGGCGAGCACCGGCATCAGCACCAGTTTGAGCGCGACGCCGAGCGCGGCGGCGAAGCCGGCCTGCCGCAGGCCCTCGAAATGCAGGCCGGCGCCGGTCACCAACAGGCCGATCGGCAGCGACGCCTGGCCGAGCGCGTCAGCGACGTCGTGCCAGAGCTTGGGCAGCGGCACATGCGTCACGTTGAGCGTGAGCCCGACGACGCAGGCCCAGATCAGCGGGTTGCGGATGATCGTGGCGACGATGTCGGCCGCCGAGCGCCGCGTCGGCGAAGCGTAATGAGCGAGCACGGCCACGCTGAAGACGTTGACCATCGGGATGATCGCGACCATCCCGACCGAGGCCACCGCAAGGCCGGTCGATCCGTACAGGCTGCGCGAGACGCCGAGTGCGACATAGGTCTGCCAGCGCGTCGCGCCCTGGAAGATCGAGGTGAAGGCCGGGCCGTCGACACCGGCGCGCGCGAGCAGGGGGCGCAGCGCGAGGCAGAGCGCGGACATCGCCAGCATCGCCAGGAACAGCGCGCCGCCGATCCCGGCGACGGGTACCGCGCTCAGATCCGCCTTGACCAGGCTCTGCAGCAGCAGTGCGGGGAACAGCACGTAATAGGTCAGCCGTTCCAGCCCATGCCATTGCGCCTCGAGCCGGATCAGGCTGCGGCGCAGGCCGAAGCCGATCACGATCAGCAGGAACACCGGCGCCAGCGCCGCGACGACTGCGCTCATCGGCTTACTGGCCGGAGCGGCGCAAGGTCGTCAGCCGGTCGAGCGCGCCCTGCAGGATGAAGATCGCCGCATGGGTGTCGATCACCTCGGCGCGCCGGGCACGGCTGACATCCATGCCGATCAGTTCGCGCTCCACCGCCGCCGTCGACAGCCGCTCGTCCCACAGCCCGATCGGCAGATCGGTGAGGCCGGCGAGGTTGCGGGCGAAGGCGCGGGTCGATTGCGCCCGCGGTCCCTCGCTGCCGTCCATGTTGATGGGAAGGCCGAGCACGAAGCCGACCACCTTGCGCTCGGCGCAGATGGCGAGCAGCCGCGCAGCGTCGGCCTTGAAGGCCTTGCGCTGGATGGTCTCGACGCCGGTGGCGAGGCGGCGGTCGGGATCGGACACGGCGACGCCGATGGTCTTGGTGCCCAGATCGAGGCCGACGAGCGCGCCGCGCTCGGGCCAGCGGCCGGCGGCTTCGACAAGAGGAAGGATGGGAGCGGGCATGGCGCGCCGCTTAGCACGCGGGTCGACGTTGGACCAGCAGGCGCGACGCATGGCTTGGGGTGTCGGCCCGGGTTGTCGGGGCGCAGCGATCGGCCTATATGCAGCATCGTACCGTGAACAGGAGTGGTGCCGTGGATCGCAGGACCAACTTAGCCCGCCGCTTTGTGTCCTCTGCTATCACGGTTGCTCATGCCCTCCTTCCTGACGCTCGACGCGGTCGCTGCCGCGACACCTGACAACCAACGTCTCTTTGACAATCTGACACTGTCCGTCGGCGCCGAGCGCGTCGGCCTGGTCGGTCGCAACGGCTCGGGCAAATCGACCTTGCTCCGGATCGTCGCAGGCCTGTCCGAGCCGGCGGCCGGAACGGTGGCGCGAACCGGCAGCGTCGGGCTGCTGGCGCAGCACTGGGATCCCGAGCTCTGTGTCGGCGAGGCGCTCGGCGTCTCCGGCGCGCTCGCGCGTCTTGACCGGATTGTGGCCGGGCAGGGTGACGACGACGATTTCGCAGCTGCAGATTGGAGCCTGCCGGACCGGATCGACGAGGCTCTGATCGGGGCAGGTCTTCCGGGAGCAGGGCTCGATCGGACGATGGGCACGCTCAGCGGCGGCGAGCGGACGCGCATCGGCATCGCCCGGCTGCTGATCGAGGCGCCGGACCTGCTGCTGCTCGACGAGCCCACCAACAACCTCGATGCGGAGGGTCGCGCCGCGATCGACCAGCTGGTGCAACGCTGGCGCGGCGGGGTGCTGGTCGCGAGTCACGACCGCGCGCTGCTCGAATGCATGGACCGCATCGTCGAGCTGACGCCGGTCGGTGTGCACATCGTCGGCGGCGGCTGGTCGATGTTCGTCCGGGCCCGCGACGAGGCCCGCGCGCGGGCGGCCGTTGCGCTCGAACGGGCCGATGCGCGCCTGCGCGACGTCGGGCTGGCCGTGCAGCGCCAGCGCGAGGCCAAGGCGCGCAAGGACCGGGCCGGGCGCGCCTTCGCGGCGAGCGGCTCGGCGCCGAAGTTGCTGCTCGGGGCCCGCGCCGAGCGGGCTGAGAACAGCGGCGGCCGCTCGCAACGGCTCGCCGAGCGCATGATCGGCGAAGCGACCGAGCAGCGCGATCAGGCGCGCCGACAGGTCGAGGTGCTGACGCCGCTCTCGATGGTGCTGCCGCCGACCGGGCTCGGTGCCGGCACGGAGCTGCTCGCGATGGAGGCCGCGGTCGTCAGGGCCGGCGACCGGAGCTTCGGCCCCTGGACGCTTCACATCACAGGCCGGCAACGGATCGCGATCACCGGACGCAATGGCGCCGGCAAAACCACGCTGCTGCGGGCCGCTATCGGCGCACGTCCATTATCGGGCGGCACGCTGCGGCGCGCGGAGGGACGCATTGCGATGCTGGATCAGCACGTCGTGCTGCTCGATCGCGGCGACAGCATCATCGGCAATTTCCGCCGTCTGCATCCGTCACTCAGCCGCGAGGCGGCGCATGCGGCCTGTGCCCGCTTCGCCTTCCGCAACCGGGATGCCGAGCAAAGCGTGGAGACGCTGTCCGGCGGCGAGCGCCTGCGCGCTGGATTGGCCTGCACGTTCGGCGGCCAGCAGCCGCCGTCATTGTTGCTGCTCGACGAGCCGACCAATCATCTCGACATCGCCTCGATCGAAGTCCTGGAGCAGGCGCTGCGCGATTTCGATGGCGCGCTTCTCGTCGTCAGCCACGATCCGTCGTTCCTGGCGGCGATCGGCATCGCCGCGGCGTTTGAAGTGGCAAGCTGAGCGCTTCGTGAACAGAACGGTAGCCCGGATGAGCGGAAGCCTGCGCCCGGAGGGCGGAGGCGGCCGCGACATCCGGGTTCTCACGAGTTGGCGCGGTGAACCCGGATGTCGCTATCGCCGACGCCGAAGAGGCGTCGGCTGGCGCTCATCCGGGCTACACGTCAATTGGCGCCGCAACTCGCTACCGGATCGCGATCGGGTTGATGTTGCCCTGCACGCCGCCGCGCCAGCGCGGCTGGCCCAGGACGAACAGGAACTCGTAGCCCTTGTCCTTGGCGAGGGCCGCCGTGTCCATGTTCTCGAGAATGTAGGTGCCGTTCATCGCGAGCAGGATCTGGTGCACCTCGAACAGGTTCTTCGACTCGAACGGGATCGCTTCCAGCGCCCAGGTGTCGGCGCCGATCGCGACCACGCCCTTCGAGGTCAGATACTTCGCGCCCTCGACGCCGAGACCCGGCTCGCCGGCGCTGTAACGCTTGTCGTCCTTGCCAACGAGGCCGAGCCAGCCGGTGTGGAAGATCACGATGTCGCCCTGGCGGATCTCGACGCCCTGCTTCTTGGCGGCCTCGTCGATCTCCTTGACGTTGAAGGCGGTGCCTTCCTTGACAATGTCGGTGCCGTAATAGGCAGCCATGTCGAGCAGCACGCCGCGCCCGACCAGCGGCGGCACCTTCTCGATGCCCAGCTTCTTCAGCCCGGTCGGATCGGCGAAGTCGAGCAGCTTGTTGCCGTTGTAGTAGACGTGCTCGATGCCGAGGTGGCCGAGGCCGTCGATCTGGCTGCCGACGCCGACCCAGCCTTCGACGATGTCGTCATTGTAGGTCGCCTTGTTCGGGCCTAGTCCGGGGATGCCGGCCTGACCTGGCTGCACCACGGTGACCTTGAACGAGCGCGGCGGGTAGGCCGGGGTCTTCGAATCCACGATCATGCCGAGCGGGTAGGTCTTGCCGGTCTTCACCAGCGAGGCCGCCTTGACCACCAGGTCGGGCGTCATGTAGTTGGCCGCGCCGATCTCGTCGTCGGGCCCCCATTTCGATTTCGTCCAGTCCTCAGCATGGGCCGTCCCGATCGCGCCCATCATGGCGATCGAGCAGCACAACACGAACGCGTTGCGCATCGCATTTCCTCCGACATGTTGATGTTTGTTGTTGTCGCGCTGGCCAGCGCGACATCCTAACGTAGTGGATGACAGCCGTACAAAATCTTTCTCGGCGCGCGCGGAGCCCTGCGCCCGAAAGTCGCATCGGTCAAAATGGCCTTGTTTTACGCAGCAGACGCGTCATTTCGCACGGTAAAATGAATCGCTCGCGCGCATTGCCGCCGACAATCTCCGGATGAACAGTGTCAGGCGGCGATGTCGCGATCCCGATGGGCAAGCCCTTCCATGAAGGCCGCAAGCGCGCTGCTGCGATGCGCGGCGCGGCGGTGGATGAAGAGCGTCTCGACCTGCGCGTGGGACGGATCGAGCGTGTGCAGGCCGACGCTGCCGCTCATCGCATGCCGCGTCACGACCGCGCGCGGCAACAGCGCGACTCCCATGCCGGCGGCGACGCAGCCGATCATGCCGTCGAGGGTACCGAGCTCGATGCGCGCCGCGGCGGGCCAGCCGAAATCGTTGAACACCCGCTCCAGCCGCTGCCGGTAGGTGCAGCCGGTCTTGAACGCCAGCGCGGTCGGCCCGGAGCCCGGTGTCGCGGCGCGCAGCGCGGCCAAGGTCTCGAAGCGGCGGGCCGTCACCAGCACAAGCTCTTCCTCGAACGCGACGATCCCGGCGAGATCGGGATGATCGATCGGACCGGCGACGAAGGCGCCATCCAGCGTGCCGTCGAGCACGCCGGCGACGAGATCCGCCGTCGGCGCGGTCCGCAGGCTCAATTCGACGGCGGGAAAGCGCCGGTGGAAATCGGCAAGCCGCGTCGGCAGGCGTACCGCGGCGGTGGTCTCCATCGAGCCGATCATCAGCGGCCCCTGCGGCTCGCCGTCATCGCGCGCGGCGAGCATGGCTTCGCGCGACAGCGCCGCCAGGCGGTCGGCATACGGCAGCAGCCGCTGTCCGGCGCCGGTGAGGGTCATGCCGCGGCTGTGGCGTTCGAACAACGCCGTGCCGATCTCGGCTTCGAGCGCCTTGATCCGTTGCGTGACGTTCGACTGCACCGTGTTGAGCACCTCCGCGGCGCGCGTGATGCCGCCGGCGCGGGCCACCGCGGCGAAGGTCTGCAGGTCGCTCAGTTCCACGGCCGCTCCCCGTTTTGAATCTGCGATGGCAGAGTTCTCAACTATTCATTTTCAGAGAATGCTAGCCGCGCCTAGTGTCGGCGTCCAGAGCGCAGGAGAGGATGTGATGCCGCTGAGAACGCCGCTGACGGAGAGGCTCGGCATCGATCATCCGATCCTGCTGGCGCCGATGGACGTGATCGCAGATGCGCGGCTGGTGCGCGCCGTCGGCGATGCCGGCGGATTCGGCATTCTCGGCGGCGGCTATGGCAACCGCGCCTGGCTGATGCAGGAGACCGCGAAGCTCGATGGCCTGCGCGCGCCGTTCGGCATCGGCTTCATCACCTGGTCGCTGGCGAAGAAGCCCGATCTGCTCGACATCGCGCTGGCGGCCAAGCCCACGGCGGTGATGCTGTCGTTCGGCGATCCCAAGCGCTTTGCGCCGGCGATCAAGCAGGCGGGCGCGCGTCTGATCTGCCAGGTGCAGGATGAGGCCATGGCGGAGCAGGCGCTTGCGGCCGGCGCCGACGTCCTGATCGCGCAAGGAACCGAGGCAGGCGGCCATGGTGCCTCGCGGACCACGCTCGACATCGTGCCGGCGATCGTTGATCTCGCGGCTGGTCGGGTGCCCGTGGCGGCGGCTGGTGGTCTCGCGGATGGCCGTGGGCTAGCGGCGATGCTCACGCTCGGCGCCGACGGCGTGCTGCTCGGCACGCGCTTCTATGCCAGCCAGGAAGCCGCCGGGGCCGACGAAGCCAAGCGGCGCATCTGTGCGGCACGATCCGGAGAGACGGTGCGCGGCATCATCTTCGACCTTTCGCGCAACAATGTCTGGCCGGCGCCGTTTACCGGACGCTGCCTGGTGAACGATCACGCGCGCCGCTGGACGGGCCGCGAGGTCGAACTGCTGCAGCAGATCGAGCGGGTGTCGGCCGACTATGTCAAGGCGCGGACCGAGGGCAATTTCGATGTCGCTGCCGTGATCGCGGGCGAGGCGGTCGGCCTGATCCATGATATCCCGCCGGCCAGTGAGATCGTCATGCGGATCGTCAGCGAGGCCGAGCAGATCCTGCAGGGGCGGCGCAACTCGTCCTGGCTGCCGCGGAACTCAACAGAACAGTGAGGTGAACCATGTGGCCCGATCGCCGCTTCCTGGATCTCGTCAAGACCGAGCACCCGATCGTGCTGGCCCCGATGGCCGGGGTGATGGACGCCGATCTCGTCATCGCCGTCGCGCAAGGCGGCGGACTGGGCTCGCTGCCCTGCGCGATGCTGTCGGCCGACAAGGCGCGCGAGCAGGTCAACATCATCCGTCAGCGCGTGTCGGCGCCGATCAACGTGAACTTCTTCTGCCACACGCCGGTCGCGGCGGACCCGGCGCGTGAGGCTGCATGGAAGCGGCGGCTCGCCTCTTATTATCAGGAGTACGGCGTCGATCCCGAGGCGCCGGTGGCGGCAGCCAACCGCGCGCCCTTCGATGCGGCGATGTGCGCCGTGGTCGAGGAGCTGAAGCCGGAGATCATCAGCTTTCATTTCGGCCTGCCGGAGCCGTCGCTACTGGCGCGCGTGAAGGCGACCGGGGCGGTCGTGATGGCGTCGGCGACAGTGGTTCGCGAAGCCGTCTGGCTGGAGAAGAACGGGGCCGATATCATCATCGCGCAGGGCGCCGAGGCCGGCGGCCATCGCGGCATGTTCCTGACCGACAGGCTGGCCGAGCAGGTCGGCACCTTGGCGCTGGTGCCGCAGATCGTCGATGCGGTTGATGTCCCGGTGATCGCCGCCGGCGGCATTGCCGATGCGCGCGGCATCGCGGCGGCGTTCGCGCTCGGTGCCTCCGGCGTGCAGATCGGCAGCGCCTATCTGCGCTGCCCCGAGTCGAAGGTGAGCGCACTCGCACGCGCCGCCCTGGCCGCCGCCGATGACGAATCGACGGTGATCACCAATGTGATGACCGGCCGGCTCGCGCGCGGCGTCGCCAATCGGGTGATGCGCGAGGTCGGGCCGGTCTCGCCGGACGCGCCGGCGTTTCCGCATGCCGCGACCGCGCTCGGCCCGCTCAAGGCCGCCGCGGAGAAGCACGGCAGGGTCGATTTCACCAATCTCTGGGCGGGACAGGCGCTGCCATTGGGGCGCGAGAGACCGGCAGCCGAGCTGACGCGGACGCTGGCCGAGCAGGCGCTGGCGCGCCTTGCGAAGCTGGCGGGGTGACACCCAAGGGGTCAGCAAAGGACGCCAAGAGGACGCCAAAGGGGACGCCAAGATGACGTCGAGGGACGTCGAGGGCAGGGCGATGCCCCGGGAAAGCCTGGGGCCTGCCGGTTGCGGCGCGAAAGCGGGCTCTGCTATAGGGCGGGTTCACTGTTTCCCGCGAGGCCCTATATAATGTCGGTTGATGCCGCCACCGTCCGCCGGATCGCGCAATTGGCGCGGATCGCTGTCACTGACGCCGAGATCCCGCATCTGCAGGGCGAGCTCAACGCGATGCTGGCCTTCGTCGAGCAGCTCTCGGAGGTCAATGTCGAGGGCGTGGAGCCGATGACGTCGGTGACGCCGATGGCGATGAAGAAGCGCCAGGACGTCGTCACGGACGGCGAGATCGCCGACGATATCGTCAAGAACGCGCCCATGACCGAGAATAACTTTTTTCTCGTGCCGAAGGTCGTGGAATAGCCAGGTGGAATAGTCAGCGCAGGTCCGCGCGCTCGTCGCGCGGGATCCGCTCCTTCAAACCGACAAGCGAGCCAATGCCATGTGCCTGCTCTGCGACGATGAAGCGGCCTACAAGGCCTATATGGACTACCTCGACGCGATGGAGCGGCAGGGCAAGGCCGCCGATCCCGACAAGGCCGTGAACGAGGTGCTCGACCAGCTCGAGGCGGCCAACGCCACCAAGACTCCCCCCAAGAAGAACAAGTTCTTCGCGGATGACGCCGACGCCGACAAGACGCTCTCCCCGTTCTTCTGCAGCCCGATCAACAAATGACCCATTTGACTTCGCTGACGCTCGCCGAGGCCCGCAAGGGGCTCGCGGACAAGACCTTCACGTCGCTCGAGCTGACCGACGCCCACCTCAAGGCGATCGAGGAGGCGCGGGCGCTCAATGCGTTCGTGATGGAGACGCCGGATCAGGCGCGCGCGATGGCGCGCGACGCCGATGCCAGGATCGGCAAGGGCGAGGGCGGGCCGCTGGCCGGCATTCCCCTGGGGATCAAGGACCTGTTCGCGACCAAGGACGTCCGCACCACCGCGTGTTCGAAGATCCTCGGTAATTTCGTGCCGACCTACGAGTCGACCGTGACCTCGCAGCTGTGGCGCGACGGCGCGGTGATGCTCGGCAAGCTCAACAATGACGAGTTCGCGATGGGCTCGTCCAACGAGACCTCGTGCTTCGGCCCCGTCGGCAACCCCTGGCGCCGCGAAGGCTCCAACACCACGCTGGTGCCGGGCGGCTCGTCCGGCGGCTCGGCCTCGGCGGTGGCGGCGCTGTTGTGCATGGGCGCGACCGCGACCGACACCGGAGGCTCGATCCGCCAGCCGGCGGCGTTCACCGCGACCGTCGGCATCAAGCCGACCTATGGCCGCTGCTCGCGCTGGGGCATCGTCGCCTTCGCCTCGTCGCTCGACCAAGCCGGCCCGATCGCGCGCACCACACGCGACGCCGCGATCCTGCTGCGCTCGATGGCCGGGCACGATCCCAAGGACACCACCTCGGTCGACATCCCCGTGCCGGACTACGAGGGCGCGATCGGCAGGTCCGTGAAGGGCATGAAGATCGGCATCCCCAAGGAGTATCGTCTCGACGGCATGCCGGCGGAGATCGAGAAGCTGTGGAGCGAGGGCGCGGCTTGGCTGAAGGCCGCCGGCGCCGAGCTGGTCGAGGTGTCGCTGCCGCACACGAAGTATGCGCTGCCGGCCTATTACATCGTGGCGCCGGCGGAGGCGTCCTCGAACCTCGCCCGCTACGACGGCGTCCGCTACGGCTTGCGGGTCCCCGGCAAGTCCATCGGCGAGCTGTACGAGAACACCCGCGCCGAAGGCTTTGGCGCCGAGGTGCGGCGCCGCGTCATGATCGGCACCTATGTGCTGTCGGCCGGCTATTACGACGCCTATTACATCCGGGCGCAGAAGGTCCGCACCCTCATCAAGAAGGATTTCGAGGACTGCTTCGCGCAAGGGATCAGCGCGATCCTGACCCCGGCGACGCCGTCCGCCGCGTTCGGCATCGGCGAGAAGGGCGGCGCGGACCCGGTCGAGATGTATCTCAACGACATCTTCACGGTGACGGTGAACATGGCGGGCCTGCCGGGCATCGCGGTGCCCGCCGGCAAGGACGCTCAAGGCCTGCCGCTCGGACTGCAGCTGATCGGCCGTCCGTTCGACGAGGAGACGCTGTTCTCGCTCGGCGAGGTCATCGAGCAGGCGGCGGGCCGCTTCACCCCGGTCCGGTGGTGGTGAGCGTTGCCGATTTCAAGGCGAGCCTCGCGGGCGACGCGCCCGCGACGGGGCTGTCGCCCGTCCTGACCGGGCTGTGGTGGCTGGCGAAAGGCGACTGGGACCGCGCCCACAAGATCATCCAGGACGAGGCGGGCCGTGACGCGGCCTGGGCGCACGCGCATCTGCACCGCGTCGAAGGCGATCTCGGCAATGCCGGCTATTGGTATCGCCAGGCCGGGCAGCCGGTCGCCACCGATGCCCTCCCCACCGAGTGGGAGCGCATCGTCGGCGTGCTGTTGACGACGTAGCGGCTAGCGCAGCTTGCCTTTCGGCAGCAGATATTCGTGCACATGCGGGCAGATGTTGCCGGCGCATTTCTCACCCTTGATGAGGGGCTCGAGCTGCGCGATCAGGTCCTTGGCGTTGAACACTTTCGGCGGCGCCGACGCCACCGGCGCGGGCAGGAAATGAATGTCGCCTTCGATCGCGGGCTTCGGTGGGCCGCCGCCGGTATTCATGGGGATGAAGATGACGCCCGCCAGCTTCACTGGCGAGGCCGGCAGGCCGGCCGTATCCCGCTGGTCTCGCCAGGCCGCGACGTCGCTGGCCTCGTTGGCCGAGACGGGGATGTGAACGCGCAGCGACGGGATCGCGCTTGCCAGCCTGGTCCTGGTGTCCTCCTCGGCCGGTCGGCGCATCACGAACTGCATGTCGGACAGGATCTCGAAGCCGGCATAGCCCTTGGCGACCGCAAGCTCGGCGCAGCGATTGAGCCAATAGACCTGCACGCTTTCCTTGGTCGTGAAGCCGTTGCCGCGGAAGCTGACACGGGCCACGTCGGGCCTGAGCTCCGTGACATCTGCGCCGCCGAAAATGTTGTTGTCCTGGTAGGGTGTCGCGCACGACACCAGGGTGAGGGCCACAGCCGTCACCGCCAAATTCATCAATCGTCGTCGCATGCCCCGTATCCCCCCGGCGATTTGTAGGCCGGGTTCCGCGCGAGGGTCTACCTACGGCCGGTTGCGCAGCGGCTGCGGCAAACGCGGCCGCAAGCCGGGGCGGTACGGGCGGGGCGCACGCGGATTGTCTCGCATTCACAGGCGGAAGGCGCCGCTTGCGGGCCGCAGCGGAGGCTCGTCCGGCTTGACTGGCGGGTGACGTTGCGCGAAGCCGGATGCAACCCACACTTTGTCCGGACACCGAGAGCCATGAACGCACCTGCCACACCGCACAAGCTGATCAAGGGCGCCACCGGCGACTGGGAGGTCGTGATCGGCATGGAGATCCATGCCCAGGTCACCTCGAAGTCGAAACTGTTCTCCGGCGCCTCGACGGCCTTCGGCGGCGATCCCAATACCCACGTCTCGCTGGTCGACGCCGCGATGCCGGGCATGCTGCCGGTCATCAATGAGGAGTGCGTGCGCCAGGCCGTGCGCACCGGGCTCGGGCTCAACGCCAAGATCAACCTGCGCTCGGTGTTCGACCGCAAGAACTATTTCTACCCCGACCTGCCGCAGGGCTATCAGATCAGCCAGTATAAGGACCCGATCGTGGGTGAGGGCGAGGTCACGGTCGAACTCGACGGCGGCAGGACTGCGACCATCGGTATCGAGCGCCTGCATCTGGAGCAGGATCCCGGCAAGATGCTGCACGACCAGTCGCCGTCGCTGTCCTACATCGACTTCAACCGCTGCGGCGTGGCGCTGATGGAGATCGTCTCCAAGCCGGACATCCGCGACGCCGAGCAGGCCAAGGCCTATGTGGCCAAGCTGCGCTCGATCATGCGTTATCTCGGCACCTGCGACGGCGACATGGAGAAGGGATCCTTGCGCGCCGACGTCAACGTTTCCGTCCGCAAGCCGGGCGGCCCGCTCGGCACCCGCTGCGAGATCAAGAACATCAACTCGATCAGCTTCATCGGCCAGGCGGTGGAGGCGGAGGCGCGGCGCCAGATCGAGATCATCGAGGACGGCGGCTTGATCGAGCAGGAGACCCGCCGGTTCGATCCCGACAAGGGCGAGACGCGCTCGATGCGGTCCAAGGAGGAGGCGCATGACTACCGCTACTTCCCCGACCCGGACTTGCTGCCGCTGGAGTTCGACCAGGCCTTCGTCGACGCGCTGAAGGCGGCGCTGCCGGAGCTGCCGGACCAGAAGAAGGCGCGCTTCATCGCCGATTTCGGTCTCTCGCCCTACGACGCCTCGGTGCTGGTGGCCGAGCGCGAGAGCGCGGCCTTCTACGAGAGCGTGCTGGCGGCGCTGCAAGATCCGGCGCGCGACGGCAAGCTCGCCGCCAACTGGGTGATCAACGAGCTGTTCGGCCGGCTGAACAAGGAAGGCTTGGACATCGCGTCCTCGCCGGTGTCGGCGGCGCAGCTCGCGGCCATCGTCGCGCTGATCGGCGAGGGCACGATCTCCGGCAAGATCGCCAAGGACCTGTTCGAGATCGTCTGGAGCGAGGGCGGCGACCCGCGCGAGCTCGTCGAGAGCCGCGGCATGAAGCAGGTCACCGATCTCGGCGCGATCGAGAAGGTGGTCGACGAGATCATCGCCGCCAATCCGGACAAGGTCGCGCAGGCCAAGGCGAAGCCGCAACTCGCCGGCTGGTTCGTCGGCCAGGTGATGAAGTCGTCGGGCGGCAAGGCCAACCCGCAGGCGGTCAACGATCTCCTGAAGAGCAAGCTCGGCATCTGAAACGGCGCTCGCTGATCTTCGTTCCGACGGCGCGCACGAGGGTGCGCGCCGTTCTGCTTGGCGCATGCGTTCAGCGAATCGCCGCGCGCGATTCGCAAAAAAGCCACCTTCGGCGGCCGCTCGAACGCGCACGAGCGCGTGTACGATGAAAATTTTTTCGTTGCCAAAATTTACGACTCAGAGTCCGCGCGCGGCCCTCGTCGCGCGAGTCCGCGCGCTCGTCCGTGCATCGCGCGGCTTCCGACTACTCGCGCGCTCCGTCAGAAAATATCTTGCAGCGCAGGCTTTTCTCGCGATGGCTATTAGTAACACGCGCGGGCCTTCCGGCCTCCGCGCTTTCGATTCCATGCGTCGCCCGACGCACTGCTTCGCGCGTTGCGCCAGCCGCGTGCGCGCGCGCGTGTCAACACTTCCTTAAGCCGGAAGCTGTTTTTTTTCACTCGTTGGTGTATCGATGAGGAGTGCAGCTCGATTCCCGACTGCACGCATCGACTAAGCCATCTCACATCGGAGGGCAACATGGCCAAGAAAGCGAAGAAGGCGAAGAAGGCAGTGAAGAAGGTCGCGAAGACCGCGGCGAAGAAGACTGCCAAGAAGACCAAGAAGGTCGCCAAGAAGAAGTAACTCTCGCAGTCCCTGCGAGATTGAGTCCGGCAACTGATGCCGGCACGTCGTTGGAACGACGGATCGCCTCAGCTCCCCGAGAGCCGGTCGATCTCAGAAGCTCCGATCGACGATAGAGGGTGTCGGCGAGACATCAGGTCAACGGTCGGATCGAACTCGAGGCGGCGCTGCCGCCGCGGAACGGTCCGGCAGAAGAAACAGGATTTCTTCGTTCGGTGCAGATCGCGTTTTCGGTCTGCAATCTCGCCAGCGGCTAACAGCCAGAGCGAGATCTGGTCCTGACGTGTTCGCCGACGCCCTCGATCCCTTCGCGATATCCGTGTCGGTATCCCCCGGGCGATACCCCCAAGCCATTCCCTCAAGACATCCCCCGAGAGTTATCCCGGCGCTGCGCTCGATCGCCGCCGCAACCACTCTCCATCAGCTCACATCACCTTTGTCTCTGCCGCACGTCGGGGCGCCGCTCCCTGGACGGCGCGTCATGGTGCATCCGCCTGCAGGCCTGCGCGCGCTGGCGTGCCGACGTCGTCCGCGGACGCGCCACCGCCGGCGGTTGCAAGGGAGCGTCCTGCAGCCGTTTCACCGATGGTTACAGGTTTGCCAAACAGAACGGTAAACCGCTCTTTGCGACGTCGAAAAACGCAAGCTGCATCAGATACTTGCGTAGCGACCCGAAAGATCGGCCGGTTTCCGTTCAGGCTTCCTTCAGCACAATGCTTAAACTGCCTTTCAAACTTGATCCGCATCCTTCGCGCATAAGCCGTCAAACGGCGTGGGGACTAACCAGGCGTTGAACAGTTGGACGGGGGCTGCGCTCCAGGGGAGCCGCCTCCTTGAGAATGAAGGAGAGCGACGATGTTTCAGGGACAACTCAATTTCGTTGATGTGACCACCGCCGAGCAGGGCGCCAATGGCGACGTGCTGTTCGAACTCGGCATGCTCTATGCGAGCGGCCGCGACGGCGTGGTCGATCTGATCGCCGCGCACAAATGGTTCAACCTTGCCGCCCTCAAGGGCCGCAGCGACGCGGCTGCGATGCGCCGCGAGGTCGCCGAGCAGATGTCGGATGCCGAGATCGCGGCGGCGCAGCGCGAGGCGCGCGCCTGGATGAGCGCGCACTGAACCGGAGATGCTCGCAGCTCTCCACCTGGCGCCTTCGCGATCCGCATCGCGTGAAGGGCAGGGGCGAAAGTTGCGGCCGCGCCTGCCCGGCGGCCGCCCCGCGAGGGTCGGATCGGTTCGTCCATGAGCGAAGCGAGGCTCGTCGCGCGCCGCCAAATCTCCTATCTCTCGTCGCATCTGACGCCAGCGAAGCGGGACGAGCGACATGGGACAGGCGCAGCGGCGACGGCAGGAGCTGATCGACTGCCACGATTGCGGGAACGCCGTGTCGTTCAGCGCGGTGGCTTGTCCGCATTGCGGGTCGACTGAGCCGGCTGGACCGGCGGTCCAGAGCCGGCGCGAGTTGCGACGCCTGCGGATGGAGGCGACCAATGACCGGCGCCTCGTCGTCGTGACCGTGCTCTGTACCGGTCTCGGCACCTTGTACGGCGCGCTGACGGGGGCGGGGGGCGCAGCCTCGCTGTGGTCGGCGCTGTTCTATGGTTTCATCGGCGCCGTGATCGGCGTGCCGGCGGCCTTCGTGATCAACGTCAGCCGCAGCCTGTTCGATTGAATGGCCCCGTCGTCGGTGCCGGAGCGGTTGCTGTCGGCGCGCGTGCCGGCCATGGATCGACGACGGTCAGCCCAGCGTGTGCGCCGCTCGCAGCGGCGCGACGCGCGAGCACCTTCGACTCACAACTTCAACTCACATCGGTCGATCGGGGAGGAGGCAGGTCTGAGACGTGGCCCGCGCGGGCGCATGGCGGAGACGGAGGGATTCGAACCCTCGATAGGGCTTTACAACCCTATAACGGTTTAGCAAACCGCCGCCTTCAGCCACTCGGCCACGTCTCCGGCTGGCGTCGGTATGCCCGACGGCGCGCTGAGCCGCAAGCGGCAGATTGCGGCTGTTTTGGAAATCCTCACAGCTGTGCGGCTCGTCCCGACACGCCCCGGCCGCGTGAGCGTCAGACAATATGTCCGAGTGTCCGACGCACCGTTTGGCTCCCCTGGGGCACTGGTCGACTGATCGTCCCCTTCGCCCGACGCCCGCTATGCGCCGGGCGCGCGCATCACCCATTGGTGCAGATTTGCCACACAGGTCTGCGCCGACTTGATTCCCGGCGTCCGATATCGGGAATCGCGCGCGGACGCCCGACTTGCGCCGGGTTCCTGCCAGGCGAGTGTGTCAGGGCCTAATCACCTCAAATTGCGTTGTGACAAAACGATAACAAAAACATGTACTTAGAAATTACCGGAGAACCACGGTCGCGTGCCTTTTGTGCAACACACCTTCAAAAAGGCGCCCGTCGGCTGCCGTAATGATGGTTCCTTTGTTGCGTGTGCAAAGGCCTTCAGTAATTCTCCCCTCACGACGAAGGGGGGCATCCCGACGTCGTCCCGTTGAGGTCGTTCGCTCAAGTCCCTCGCGTTCATGCGGGTGTGTCCGATAGCGCGAAGCGGCTGAGCGACGGGTCGAAGGGGGACAAGGGCCAAACCTCAAGGGTGTCTCGCACCCAGCGGAGGCGGAACCTTCCCTGACTGAGCAACTTGGAGGTTTACCACTATGAACACGATCAAGAGCCTCGTCCTGGGCTCGGCGGCAGTTCTCGTCGCCATGTCCGGGGCCCAGGCAGCTGACCTTCCGATCAAGGCCAAGGCGGTCGAATATGTGAAGGTCTGCTCGCTCTACGGCGCCGGCTTCTATTACATCCCCGGCACCGACACCTGCATCAAGCTGGGCGGCTACCTCCGTGCGGAGGCCTCGTTCGCCAGCAACGGCCAGTACAACAACGCCGTCAACGGCGTTGCCGGCGGCATGAACCGTCAGAGCAACTACTACTACAGCCGCGCCCGTCAGGACATCAACATCGACACGCGCACCGCGACCGAGTACGGCGTGGTCCGCACCTATGCTGACCTGACCTTCACCTGGACCAGCGGCACCTACGCCGGTTCGGGCTCGGCCACCGGCGCGACCGCGTACTCGACGGCTGGCGCTCCTGGCGCCCAGGCCGACGGCAACATCGCCCAGGGCGGCGTTGGCGTGTACTACGCCTTCATCCAGTTCGCTGGTTTCACCATGGGTAAGGCCGTGTCGCAGTTCGACGCGCCCTGGACCAACTATCCGGGCAACAACTTCGACGGCCTGTGGGGCGGCGGCGGCACCGTGACCGGTGTCAACCAGTTCACCTACACCGCCGACTTCGGCTCGGGCATCACGGCTGCGATCTCGGCGCAGGACGCGACCCAGTACTACCAGACTAACCTCTGGAACGTCTCGGGCATCACCGCCGCCAGCATCATCGGCGGCGCGTACGGCACCAACTCCTACGGTGGCAACGTTGCTCCGGACATCGTCGGCATGGTCCGCGTCGACCAGGCTTGGGGTCTGTTCCAGGCGTCGTTCGCGGCGCACGACAACCACACCGGCTACTACGGCGCGTCGGAGACCTCGGGTCACCCGGCCGACAAGTGGGGCTGGGCTGCTCAGCTGGCCTTGTCGATCAAGAACATCCCGACCGGCCCCGGCGACTCGATCAGCATCCAGGGTGTCTACACCAATGGTGCGAGCCGCTATAACGACCAGAGCCTCAACCCGACCACGTACGCCATCTACGGTGGCAGCAGCACCGCTGGCGTGTACGGCACGCTCGGCTTCGGCGGCGTCAGCGACTCGGTGTTCGTCACCGGCGGTGAGCAGCAGCTGACCACGACCTACGGCTTCCGTGGCGCCTACACCCACAACTGGAGCCCGACCTGGAACTCGGCGATCTACGGTTCGTGGGCTGCCGTGTCCTACAACAACACTGCCAAGGGCCTGATCTGCGGCAGCGCGGCGATGGCCGGTCTGGCGGGCGCGGGCTTCACCTGCAACCCCGACTTCAACATCTCCTCGCTGGGCTTGATCACCCGCTGGACCCCGGTCAAGAACCTGACCTTCTCGGCGGACGTGGCCTGGACCAACCTGGACCAGAAGTACTCGGGCAACATCGCGTACCCGGGTTCGGCGACGGTGTCGAAGCCGGCTGCGGTCTACCAGCTCAAGGACCAGAACTCGGTGTCCTTGCTGCTCCGCGCTCAGCGCAACTTCTGATCCTGATCGTCTGATCGGATCGAAACCCCCGGCAGGCGACTGCCGGGGGTTTTTCTTTGCCGGATCGTGCTCATCGCCAGCTTTCTCAATGTTGGGTTGGCTCCGCCCGATCGAAGCGCCGCCCTCGCGTCGGCGAGGGAAGGGGACGGCATCGCTGCTGCACAGCGTCACGGCGCCAGTCCAGCCCGATCGGGCGGTGCCATGATCCGGGTTGCTCCGCTGCTCGGGGGCCTCGCTCAGTGGTGTGATACCGTCTGGACGGCTGCTCGGGACTGTCGCCAAGCCGGAATTCGGCGTCCAGCGCAGTGAAATTCGAGTGAAAAAATATTACGGAACAACGGCTTGTAAGAAAGTTTCGGAGTTCGAAGATAAGGTATTGAAATTAGGTGAGTTGATAAGATAATTTTGTAAACGTCGATCGCACGATATCTAGTGAAAACCTCCGGAACCCTCGACGATGCCCCGTCGGGGGTTTCTCCGTTTTGGGGTGGGAATGCGGCGCTCGCCTGTGCCTTAGCCGGGACATGCCGTCCGGCGAGCCGTGACAGAGACGACGGCAGCGCGCCCGCGGCGGGAGTATCGCCGCCCTTGCCGCCGCCTGCGAAAAAACAGCGCCGCGCCGCTTGACCGTAGATTTTCGGATCTTCACAGTCTGACAATCAGATGACGGATGCAAAAACCGTCACGGGTCGAGGAAGCGGTGCAAGATGAGTCCGGAAGGCTTTCTGAGTGCGCTAGGGCCGTTGTGTGAGCGGGAGGAGTTGTCCGACGCGTTGGTCCGTCTGCTGCAGACGACACCGCCTGGCGGCGTCGAGTTCGCCCAGTGTCTGGCCATCGCACGGCGGATCGACAGCAAGGACGAGAATTCCTGGTATCGGGAGTGGATGGGCTCCGCCGAGGACCTGCGCGCCGAAGCCTCCGCGCTGGCGCAGTCCGGCGCCCTGGAGGGCGGGCGCAGCAAATGGCTTCGCGCGATCGATTATTATGAGGCCGCCGCGTCCGGCTTCGGAAGCTGCGCGGAGCGCCACCAGGCCGTGGTCGCTGGCATCCGCGGCTGTGCGCTCGACTTCCTCGGCGCCGGCTTGTCGCCCGGGGAGGTGGTGACGATTCCCTGGCTCGACGACTATCCGCTGGAGGCCTACTTCCTGCCGGCGCCGCACGCCAGCGAGCCTGCGCCCATCGTGATCTGCATCTGTGAGCCGGGCCATCGCAAGGAGAAGTCGCTGCTCGCCTTGGCCGGCCATGCGGCGGAACGCGGCCTGTCCCTGCTGGTCGCCGACCTGCACGGCCCCGGCCTGTCCAGCCGCTTCGACGAGATCGTCGGGCGCCGTGATCTCGAATCGGCGATCGGCAGCGTGATGGACTATGTCTGCGCGCGCGACGACGTGGATGATACCCGCATCGCCGTCGTCGCCGACGATTGGAGTTCGTCCTATGTGGCGCGGGGCATCGCGCTCGATTCGCGCTATGCGGCCGCCGTCTGTGACGCCGGACTGTGGGACATTCACGAGCGTGTTTGCCTGTCACGACGTTTGACGCCCGACGAGCGCGCCTGCCTGCCGGGTGCGAGTGATTGTCGCGTCGCTCGGCAGATCATGTGTCCTCTCCTGGTGGCGCTTCCCGGACGAGGCTGGTTGCGCGCCGACATCGCGACCCGCCTCGTTGCCCAGATGAAGCGCGATCACCTCGACGTCACGCTCAAGATCTTCGAGACCGACCGGGACGGACCGCTCGACGTCGGGCAGTGCAACGACTTCATCTTCGATTGGCTGGCGACGCGCCTTTCGGGACAGCCGCGGATGCGGAATTGAAGCAGGCGCGAGCGACGGCAGAGCGGGACGCCGCCGGGCGGCAGGTCGGGCCCGAACCAGCAGCCGCGGCGGGCGGCGTCAGACCCCGAGCGACACCCGGGCGCTGGCCTTCTCGAATCGGTCCTTGAGCGCGGCCAGCTTGTCGGTGAAGGTCGACAGCTCGCTGGCATCGAATTCTTCGAAGATGAACCCGAAGACCTGGGCCTGCTGCGCCTCGAGCTCGGCAAACTGCTCGGACGTCTTGGCGGTCAGGGACATCCGGACCACCCGCGCGTCGTCGGGCGCCGGCCTGCGCCGCATGAAGCCCTTCTTCTCGAGCAGCTTCGATTGTGTCGTGACGAAGGACGGGTCGACGTGCAGACGCTTGGCCGCCGCATTCACGGCGACGCCTTCGCCCTGGTCGAGCTCCGAGATCGCCATCAGGATCATCCATTGCGGGCCGCTGATCCCGATTCGCTTCGCCCAGAAGTATCGGAGCTCCTCGAGATGGACGTTGATCGTGGCGATCTCCCGCGCAAACCGGATCACGGCCTCGCGATTCTTAGGCGCCGGATCGGCGATTTGCGGTCGCTCGTCCATCTCCACAGGGGTGGCAACTGTGTTCTCTGAGGGCGCCATTGCTCAAGGGGTCCAATTCCGGGAACAACCCTAGTGAAAAAAAATCTGCAACGAAATCACTTATCTAGGAGGTACTCCGTCG
>NZ_CAFJ01000250.1 GCF_000239795.1 Bradyrhizobium sp. STM 3809
CTTCACCGCGCAGGAGAGCGATGATGTGCTCGATTGAGAAGGAGACGATCAGGATGCCGGAGGCGATCAGCGGGACGTAGCGGACGACCTCGGGCAGGCCGAGATTGGGGATCTTCACCGTGCCGACGGAGGCACCGAGAATCCAGCCATTGTAGGCCATGGCGACCCCGAACAAGGCGACCAGAACGTGGATCACGAGCTCGATCTTCTCGCGCGTGCGGTCCGGCAGCATCACCAGGAGGCTGTCCATGCCGATATGTCCGGCGTCGCGGACGCCGACCGCGCCGCCGATCAGCGTGACGTAGAGGATCAGGACCAGCGCCAGGTTCTCGGTCCAGGTCGGGCTGGAATTGAGCACGTAGCGGCCGAATACCTGGTAGAACACGATGGTGACGATGACGAGCAGGCCGGCGACGGACAGATACATGCCGAGGCGCGCGATGACGGCGTTGATCCGTGTCAGGGGGCCGCGCGACGGACGCCCCTCCTGCTGCTCGTGGTCTCCGACATGTGGATCTGTCATTCCCGTCCCTCCCCCCACCGTGTCATCCGGCGTCGCCCGAGAGCGACGCCGGAGCCGGCCATCGTCGTTCTGAGTTGGTGCTGTACTTCGTGGAGCTGACTTCGTGGAGCTTACTTGGTGTCCTGGATGCGCTTGACCAGGCTCGACAGCTTCTCGTCGCCGGCGAACTTCTGGTAGACCGGCTTCATCGCGTCGACGAATTCCTGCTTGTTGGCGACCGTGATGACCTGGACGCCGGCGGCCTCGACGGCCTTGCGGGAAGCTTCCTCGCGCTCATCCCAGAGCTTGCGCATGACCGGCACGGACTCCTTGGCCGCCTTGCGGATCATCGCCTGGTCTTCCTTGCTCAAGGTGTCCCAGACCTTCTTGGACATCACGAGGACCTCGGGCGCCAGCGAGTGCTCGGTGATGTTGTAGAACTTGGCGGCCTCGAAATGCCGCGAGGATTCGTAGGACGGCCAGTTGTTCTCGGCGGCGTCGACCAGGCCGGTCTTGAGCGCGGTGTAGACCTCGCCATAGGGCATCGGCGTCGGGTTGGCGCCGAGGCTCTGGATCATGCCGACCCAGAGGTCGGACTGCTGGACGCGGATCTTCAGGCCCTTGAGGTCGGCGAGCGACTTGACCGGCGCCTTGACGGTGTAGATCGAGCGCGCGCCGCTGTCGTAATAAGCGAGGCCGATCAGGCCCGCGGGCTCCATGGCGGCGAGGATCTCGTCGCCGATCGGACCGTCCAGGACGTTGCGCATGTGTTGCGTGTCGCGGAACACGAAGGGCAGGCACAGCGCGACGGTTTCGGGCACGAAATTGTTCAGCGGCGACGAGTTGATCCGCATCATGTCGAGCGCGCCGATCTTGAGCTGCTCGATCGTGTCCTTCTCGGAGCCGAGCGCGCCGTTCGGAAACACCTTGACGCCGAGCTTGCCGCCGCTCGCAGCTGCCAGCTGCTTGCCCATGAACCTGACGGCTTCGACGGTCGGATAGTCGCCGGGGTGCACGTCGGCGGAGCGGAAATCGCGCGCGGTCGCGAGCGGCGCCGAGATCGCCAGCACGGCGGCTGCAATGATAGCTGAAAGTGTCTTCATCCGGGCTTCCTCCTCAATTGATTATGTCGTTGTGGCGCAGATGCTGCAGGCCGCCTTGGGTCGCTCCACTTCAGAAGCCAAGTCAAGCGCCAATATGACGCGTAGGGCCAGTGGCATTGTCTGTCCAAGCCAATTGCGGCATCGATCAATGCAAGAGTTGGATCGATCGAGGAGGCGCGCCGCTGCGGCGCAAGCAGCCCGTCGGGCTCGCCTCATCGTTGCATGGCGTGCTGGTTCTCGCCTCGTCGGCCGCGCCTCGGGCGAGCAGGCGGTGGACCGCGCGGCAAGCGCCGCCCATCGACGAGGCCGGCCAGGACCGCGGCGGCGGGGGCTTCGATTTTGCATCCGCTGGAGGCATGCGCCCTTGCGCCGGGGCGGTGGGGCTGGCATTCCCTGCGCTGATCCTTAACGCCGGTCCGGCGCGTTTGCCGGATGGTTACCAGCGCCGGGCTATACCCGGTGTTCGAGCGCGTTCTGCGCGGCCGCTCCGGTCCGCAGCATTCGACACGATCCGATCGAGGTTTCGATACCCATGACCGTCCGCCTGCACCGTGGCGACCTGCCCGATCTCTCCCGCTACACCACCTCGGTCGCGATCGACACCGAGACGATGGGGCTCAACCCGCACCGCGACCGGCTGTGCGTGGTGCAGCTGTCGCCCGGCGACGGCTCGGCCGATGTGGTGCAGATTCCGAAGGGCCACACCGACGCGCCGAACCTGAAGGCGCTGCTCGGCAACCCCGCGATCACCAAGATCTTCCATTTCGCGCGCTTCGACGTCGCGATGCTGTTTCATACCTTCGGCGTGATGCCGCAGCCGGTGTACTGCACCAAGATCGCCTCGCGGCTGGCGCGCACCTATACCGATCGCCATGGGCTGAAGGATCTGGTGCGCGAACTGCTCAACATCGACCTGTCCAAGCAGCAGCAGTCGAGCGATTGGGGCGCCGATGCCTTGAGCGAGCCGCAGCTCGCCTATGCCGCCTCCGACGTGCTGCACCTTCATGCCTTGCGCGAGAAGCTCGACGTGATGCTGGCGCGCGAGGGCCGGCTGGCGGTGGCGCAGGCCTGCTTCGCGTTCCTGCCGCATCGCGCGATCCTGGATCTGGGCGGATTCGAGGCCGAGGACATTTTTGCGCATTCGTGAGGCGCGCGACGGCGGCCGGTCGTTCACGATCATTAACCCGTCGTAATAATCCGGCGGCCGCTGCGTCGCGATTTCGCGGCAGTTCCAGGCTGCAATGGCCGCCACGGACGTGGTAGGCTCAGTGTCGTGGCGTGCGTCCTGTGTCCGTCGGAGCCCTGGTGAACTCGGTCCACAACCCGGTCTATGATCCTTCCCTGCAGGCGCGCTTCGCGGTCGCGGCGCGACACAGCCGGTTCGTGCGCGCGCTGCGCATCGCCGTGCCGGCGGTCGTCGGCGTGGCCATGATGATCGTCATCTACGTCGCCTTCTTCAACGATTTCCGGGTCGCGGTCGATACCGGCAACCTGACCGGAAACGTCGTGATCTCCGGCCGCAAGATCACGATGGAGACGCCGCATCTGACCGGCTTCACGCCGGACCAGCGGCCCTACGACCTCGTCGCCCACAGCGCGGTGCAGGACCTCACCGATCCCGATCACGTCGAGCTCAACATCCTCCGCGCCAAGGTGCTGATGGAGGATCAGTCGACGGTGACCTTGCGCGCCAAGACCGGCTTGTTCGACACCAAGCAGCAGCAGCTCGAATTGAACAAGGACATCCTGCTGACGACCTCGACCGGCTACGAGGCGCGGCTGAGCCGGGCCTCGGTCGACATGGCCAAGGGCACCGTGAGCTCCGACGAGCGGGTCGACGTCAAGCTGACCAACGGCACCCTGTCGGCGGACAGGCTGCGCATCACCGAGAATGGCGACGTCGTGCGGTTCGAGGGCAACGTGGTGATGTATCTCGAGAACATGACCCCGCCGCCGCCGGCCACCACGGCGAGCGCCGATCCGGGCCGTTCGGCCCGCAACGTGAAGTGATCTCATGACGATGTTTCGTATCCTTTCCGCGCACGGCCGCGGTGCCGGTCTCGCCTTGCTGGCGCTGATCGCGTTCGGCGATTCGCTGCAGGCGCAGAGCGCGACCACCGGCGTGCCGAACGCGCTGCAGGGCTTTTCGCAGAACCGCGACCAGCCGATCCAGATCGAGGCGGCGTCGCTGGAAATGCGCGACAAGAAGAAGGAGGCGACCTTCACCGGCAACGTGAAGGTCGTGCAGGGCGACACCACCATGACCTCGAAGTCGCTGGTGGTGTTCTATGACGGCGGCACGCAGCCGGGCGGCAAGCCCAGCAAGGCGACGCCGGCCGCAACGCCCGGACCGGACGGCAGCTCGGCGATCCGCCGGCTCGAGGCGCGCGGCGACGTCAAGGTGACGCAGAAGGACCAGGTCGTGACCGGCGAGACCGCGGTCTACGACACCAAGACCAACATGATCACGATGCAGGGCGGCGTGGTGCTGACCCAGTGCAAGAACGTGATGCGCGGCGACCGCTTGACGGTCGACATGACCACCGGCGTGTCGCGGGTCGAATCGGACAATGGCCGCGGTGTGCAGGTGCTGCTGCCCCAGGCCGGATCGGGGGCGGGAACGGGCGGCTGCGGGCCGTCGGCCGGCCCGGCGTCCGCATCGGCACCCTCCATCGGCGCGCCACTGTCGCTGGGCGCCAACAAACCGAAGTGACTTCAATTATTTAGCAAAACGCTCACGGCTCCAGTTGAACCGCGCCGCGGCTGCCTCTATCTAGCGAGCGGGCCGTTCGCGTCGCCGGACCGTCGCCGCCAGTGCTGTCTGGCGAAGGCGCAGGCGCGTGATGACGAACGCCGATTGCGATTTTGCGATCGATCGTGACCTCGGTTGCGGCTGCGACCCGGGTTGCGACCGCGACCTCGCCGTCAGACGACAAACTCCGGAGCGCGGTCCGCCGCGCTTTGGCCGGGCTTGCGTTTCCGATGATCCGCAAGGCAGGTGAGATGCGTTCGCTCGCGGTGAGCGGGCGGCCAGCGCTGCGGTCGATGACGGGCAGCTTCGAAGGGCGTAAGCGAAGCGGGGATGGTGGATCTACTCGGCATGTTTCGTGGGCGTCCCGCCAAGCGCAGCCAGCGCGGCTCGGCGCGCCGTCGCGACGACATCACGGCCATGGATGACACTTTCGCCGGCTCCATGAACGAGGATCCGCTCGCCGCGCTCGCCGATTCCGTCCGCAACGAGCAGCAGCCGGCGATGCGCATCAATCCGCGCTCGCCGCAGAACACCGAGCAGATCCAGCGCAAGCGTCCTGCCTCGCAGCCCGCGCCGGCCAAGCCGCGCAACAATGGCGCGGGTGGCGCTCCGCAGCTGCTGCGCCGGCCGGGCTTCCTCGCCGTGCATTCGATCGAGAAGAGTTTTGGCAGCCGCCAGGTCGTGCGCGGCGTGTCGATCTATGTCCGCCGCGGCGAGGCCGTCGGCCTGCTCGGCCCGAACGGCGCCGGCAAGACCACCGTGTTCTACATGATCACCGGCCTGATCAAGGCTGATCGCGGCGCCATCGAGCTCGATGGCCACGACGTGACCCGGTTGCCGATGTATCAGCGCGCCCGGCTCGGCATCGGCTATCTGCCGCAGGAAGCCTCGATCTTCCGCGGCCTCACCGTCGAGCAGAACATCCGTGCCGTGCTCGAGGTGGTCGAGCCGTCGCGCAAGAAGCGCGAGCGCGAGCTCGACGCGCTGTTGGAAGAATTCACCATCACCCGGCTGCGCAAGTCGCCGTCGATCGCGCTGTCCGGCGGCGAGCGCCGCCGCGTCGAGATCGCGCGCGCGCTGGCGACGCGCCCGAACTACATGCTGCTCGACGAGCCGTTCGCCGGCATCGATCCGATCGCGGTCGGCGACATCCAGCAGCTGGTGCGCCATCTCACCAATCGCGGCATCGGCGTCCTGATCACCGACCATAACGTGCGCGAGACGCTGGGCCTCACCGACCGCGCCTACATCGTCTATGCCGGACAGATCCTCACCGAAGGCAGCCCTGAGGAGATCGTCGCCGATCCCGACGTACGAAGGCTCTATCTCGGCGAGGAATTCCGGCTGTAGGATTACGGACGCGGCGTTTGTCGGCTTTGTCGACACGGCGACAGGCGACGGACAACACTGCGAGCAACGCTGTTTCCAAGGGGGTTGCGAGGACCGGTAACCTCGTCTTCCGCAGCGCGCCATACTCCGTTTTTCTTATTCGTCAAGACGTGTACATCGCGCGCAGATTAGGATAAGCAAGAATTGGACCAGTAAGGGAATGTTCTTGCTCCCATGGCGTTGACGCAGAGATTAGAATTCCGCCAGTCACAGTCACTGGTGATGACGCCGCAGCTGATGCAGGCGATCAAGCTGCTGCAATTGTCCAATCTCGACCTCTCCACCTTCGTCGAAGAAGAGCTCGAGCGGAACCCGCTGCTGGAGCGGGCCAGCGACGGCCCCGAAGCGCCGGTGGCCGGCGAGCAGCAGATGGCCGAGCGCAGCGAGTTCTCCGAGGGCGGCGAGGCCGGCGGGGAGGATTTCGAAGGCGGCAGCGGCGCCGGTGAGACCTACGAGAGCGCGCCCGAGGACTGGATGAGCCGCGATCTCGGCACCCGTACGGAGATCGAACAGACCCTCGACACCGGCCTCGACAACGTGTTCTCCGAGGAGCCGGCGGAAGCTGCCGCGCGCAATGCGCAGGACGCGGCGCCCACGACCTACACCGAATGGGGCGGCGGTGCCTCCGGCGACGAGGACTACAATCTCGAAGCGTTCGTCGCCGCCGAGACGACGCTGTCCGATCATCTCGCCGAGCAGGCCGCGGTGGCCTTCGTCTCGCCGGCCGATCGCATGATCGGCCAGTATCTCATCGATCTCGTCGACGAGGCCGGCTATCTGCCGGCCGACCTCGGCCAGGCCGCCGACCGGCTCGGCGCCGAGCAGGCCGACGTCGATGCGGTGCTTGGCGTGCTGCAGACCTTCGATCCGCCTGGCATCTGCGCCCGCAATCTGAGCGAATGTCTCGCCATTCAGCTGCGCGAGCTCGATCGCTACGATCCGGCGATGCAGGCGCTGGTCGAGCATCTCGATCTCCTGGCCAAGCGCGACTTCGCCGCGCTTCGCAAATTGTGCGGCGTCGACGACGAGGACCTCGTCGACATGATCGGCGAGATCCGCCGGCTCGATCCGAAGCCCGGCCTCAAATTCGGCACGACGCGCACGCAGACCATGGTGCCCGACGTCTATGTCCGTCCGGGTCCCGATGGCGGCTGGCTGGTCGAGCTCAACAGCGACACGCTGCCGCGCGTCCTGGTGAACCAGGTCTATTACTCCGAGCTGTCGAAGACGATCCGCAAGGACGGCGACAAATCCTACTTCACCGACTGCCTGCAGAACGCGACGTGGCTGGTGCGCGCGCTCGACCAGCGTGCGCGCACGATCCTGAAAGTGGCCACCGAGATCGTACGCCAGCAGGACGGCTTCTTCACCCATGGTGTCGCGCATCTGCGTCCGCTGAACCTGAAGGCGGTTGCGGATGCGATCCAGATGCACGAATCGACGGTCTCGCGTGTCACCGCCAACAAATACATGGCGACCAACCGCGGCACGTTCGAGCTGAAATATTTCTTCACCGCCTCGATCGCGTCGGCCGATGGCGGCGAGGCGCATTCGGCGGAAGCGGTGCGGCATCACATCAAGCAGCTGATCGATGCGGAAGATCCCTCCGCAATTCTCTCCGACGATACGATCGTCGAGAAGCTGCGCGCCGCCGGCATCGATATCGCGCGCCGCACGGTCGCGAAATACCGGGAGGCGATGCGGATTCCGTCGTCGGTGCAACGCCGGCGGGACAAGCAGAGCATGCTGGCGCATGCCTTGTCGTCATCCGTCAGCGTCGACCGCACCCGGGATACCGCGTCAGTTTGACCGCTACGGTCAGTTTGACCGTGCCCCGCGATTGCGCCTTAACCAAATAGGCTTAGTGTCATCATCGGTTCACATGAATCGAGGCGACACATGACCCTGCGGATTTCCGGAAAAAGCATCAGCGTCAGCGAAGCATTGCGCGGCCGCGTCAGCGAGCGCACCGACGAGGTGCTGCGCAAATATTTCGACGGCAATTATTCCGGCCATGTCACGCTCTCCAAGGACGGCTTCGGGTTCAAGACCGATTGCGCGCTGCACCTTGATTCGGGCATCACGCTCGAGGCCGAATCGAATGCGCCGGACGCCTATGCCAGTGCCGACCAGGCGCTGCTGATGATCGAAAAGCGCCTGCGCCGCTACAAAAGCCGGCTGAAGGACCGTTCGGCGCGCAAATCCCATGCGGCGAATGCCGCGCTTGCCGGCCTCGACGGTGCCGTCCTGGATGCGCCGAGCTATGTGATCGAGGCGCCGGCCGAGGGCGACGAGGAGATCACCGGCTACAATCCCGTCATCATCGCCGAGAACACCACCGCGCTGAAGCGCCTGTCGGTCTCCGAGGCGGTGCTGGAGCTCGACCTTTCGGGTGCACCCTGCATGGTTTTTCAGCATGGCTCCAGCGGCCGGGTGAACATCATCTACCGTCGCGCCGACGGCAACATCGGCTGGGTGGATCCGCCCGCAGTCAAGCCGTAGTCGTACGGACGCAGGCGCCCGGAGTTCCGACGGGATGCGGAAACCGGTTCCGCGTCAGGTGTTTGATGGCCGCTTGCGACCTCGCGCCACGGCCGGGCGAGGACGCCATGTGCGTCTTTCGGGCGTTGGCGCCCTCAGGCCGCCATGCTGCGGCGGTCTTAAGGATAGCCGGCGGGAACACGCTTGCGGGGAGTTGGCACCGACGTTGCGTTGGGGTAGAAGCCCCTCGCATCGGACACGGGGTAAGCCCGCCTGCCGCCTCAGCTTCTTGACGCCGGTCTGTCCCGACCTATTTCGCACCCTGACGGTTCAATCACCTCGGAACGCCCTATGCCGATTACCGATCTGGTCGCACCCGAGGCGATCCTGCCGGCTTTGAAGGTCATCAGTAAGAAGCAGGCGCTGCAGGAGCTGGCGGCGCGGGCGGCCGCGCTGACCGGGCAGAACGAACGCAACGTGTTCGAGGTCCTGCTGCAGCGGGAGAAGCTCGGCACCACGGCGGTCGGGTATGGCGTGGCGATTCCGCACGGCAAGCTGCCGAAGCTGGAGAAGCTGTTCGGCCTGTTCGCCCGGCTGGAACGGCCGATCGATTTCGAGGCGATGGACGGCCAGCCCGTCGACCTCGTGTTCCTGCTGCTCGCCCCCGAAGGGGCTGGTGCCGACCATCTGAAGGCGCTGGCGCGCATCGCCCGCCTGCTGCGCGACCAGGACGTGGCCAAGAAGCTGCGCGCCTCGCGCGACGCCCAGGCGATCTATTCGGTGCTGGCCCTGCCGCCGGCGTCAGCGGCCTGACGGCGCCTTTTCCTGTCCTCGGAGCATGATGCGATTCGCTGAACTCGCATGATGTTCGCGCCTTCGACCACCACGAAGCTCTCCGTCCGCTTTCGTGGGCGGGGCTATCGCATTTGAAGATGCGCAGCCGTACCGGCGGCCGATCCTGTCGATTCGTTTCTCTGTCATGTCCGGGCTTGTCCCGGGCATCCACGTCGTCCCCAGGATGCCGGACGACATGGCTGGCCAGGACAAGCCCGGCCATGACGACGGAGAGAGGCGAGCGCAACTGCGCGCGTCAAATCCGAGAGCTCTGTCTTCGCGGTGGATGGCGGCCAGGACGCGTTCCGCCACGCGCTTGTCGACGGCGCCCGCGGCTATCCCCCCTCGCTGACCCTCCCCCGCAAGGGGGAGGGAACGGTGAGGGCGGCGATTGCCGCAGTTCGGAGCATGATGCGAAGCCGCGTGCTCTAGTCCAGCGGCTTGACCAGATAGCGCACGGTCTTGGCGCCGCCGTGGATGCGTTCCGTCGCCAGCGGCTCGAAGCCGAGCGTGGCGTGGAAGGCGAGGGATTGCGGGTTCGGCGGGTCGACATTGACTTCGCAGACGATGCGTTTGTGCCCCGCGGCCTGGGCGTCGCGGATCAGGTTCTCGTAGAGCAGGCGCGCGAGTCCGCGGCCGCGCGCGCTCGGCGCGACGACGATGCGATCGACATAGAGGAAGCGATCATAGCGGGCGCGGAACCAGAGATAGTTCGGACTGCCGTAGTCGGCGGTTTCGTCCAGCGCGATCAGCAGCGCATCCGCCGTTCCGATTCGCTGTGCCCGCCATGCCTGATCGATCAATCGCGCGAAGGCCTCGGGCAGCAGCCACGACAGCTCGGAAGCGTGAGCGTTGTTGAGGCTGAGCAGGGCAGCCGCGAGCGCCGGCTGTGCGCTCAATTCGGCGGCGCTGAGTAACGTGAGCATGGCGGGCATCAGCGGAGGATCCTGCGCAGACAGCCGTTCACCGGACAGAAAAAAGGGCCGCCCTCCTGGCAGAGGGCCGCCCCTTGAATCAGTGTATCAACCGCTCAGGTCTCACAAGCCGCCGTTGCGTCGGCGCCCTGCCAGATTGTCCTAGTGCACGCTGACCGCCTGAAGCTCGTGGCTCCAAGCATTGGCGATCGCAGCTTCGCGGCTGTCGGTGAGCATGATCGGCGTGCCGTCGGCGGCATGCAAGGCGAACAGCTTCAGGCCCGGCGCGATGCGCGGTGCTTGCGGAAACAGGCCCGGCACGTCCTCGGAGCGGATCTGCTTCACATAGGCGATGTGGCCCTCGCCCAAGGTGGCCAGCGACTCCAGGGAGACGCCGGATTCAGACGCAACATTACCCTCAGTCATGGTCTCGACTCCTTCTGAGACTCAAGCGGTCGAGTCCGCTACTTGTTCCATCAAACCATTATTCGTGTTCATTGATAGCGATTGTCTTAACGATCCGCTCAGGCTCGGGCCTGGCCAGATCGACCGACAACAACCCGTTCTTCAGGTCCGCTCCCAGCACGTGCATTCCCTCTGCCAGCACGAAGGTGCGCTGGAAGTGGCGCGCGGCGATGCCGCGATGAATGTATTGCCGGGTCTTGTCGTCCTGCTGACGGCCGCGGATGACGAGCTGGTTTTCCTCAATGGTGACATCGAGTTGGTCACGGGTGAAACCCGCCACCGCCAGCGTGATCCGAAGACGCTCGGGCTGGCCATTGGTGCGCTCGAACCGCTCGATATTGTACGGCGGATAACCGTCGGCACCCTTGACGACGCGGTCGAGCACGCGCTCGATCTCGTCGAAGCCCAGCAGGAAGGGACTGGAGAGCGAAGGAACACGAGACATGGTTTACAAAGTCCTCTCGAAGCGACTTTGATGTATCAGGGCCCTGACGGCGCCCCTTGAGCAGCAATATGGGCACGAACCGGCGCACGTTCAAGCACCCAGAAAGTGGCAGAACGGGCGTCTGTGGAAGGGTTTAAGCGGGCAGCCGCTGCCGACCATCGGCCGAGAAAAAATGCAGCCGGGAACGCGGCGCCACGGCGCGTATCCGCGTTCCGATGCCCGGTGCCGAGGCGCCCGGCAGCCGCACGATGACGTCGTTCGCCGTGGCCGTGAGGCTGTCATTACCGGCGGTGTCGTCGCGGGAGCCGTAGACATAGGTCTCGGCGCCGACATGTTCGATCGCGTCGACCTTGAGGTCGAGTCCGATCCCGCCCGCCGGAACGGTATCGCCGAGCTCGAAATCCTCCGGGCGGATGCCGAGCTGGCCAGCCTCGGCCGGGATCGCGTCCGCGCCATGGAGCTGACCGCGCACGGCCTCGACCGGCATCAGGTTCATCGGCGGCGCGCCGATGAAGGAGGCGACGAAGGTCGTCGCCGGCTTCTGATAGACCTCGAGCGGATTGCCGATCTGCTCGACCCTGCCGCCGTTCATCACCACGAGAATGTCCGCGAGCGTCATCGCCTCGAGCTGGTCATGGGTGACGTAGATCGCCGTGGTGTTGAGGCGGCGCTGCAGCTTGCGGATCTCGACCCGCATCGCGATGCGCAGCTTGGCGTCGAGGTTGGACAGCGGCTCGTCGAACAGGAACACCTTCGGCTGGCGCACGATGGCGCGGCCCATCGCCACGCGCTGGCGCTGGCCGCCGGAGAGCTGCCGCGGCTTCCGCTGCAGCATGGTGCCGAGCTCGAGGATAACAGCGGCGTCCTCGACCCTGGTCTTGATTTCCGCCTCCGCCATGCCGCGATTGCGCAGGCCATAGGCCATGTTGTTGTAGACGCTCATGTGCGGATAGAGCGCGTAGTTTTGGAACACCATCGCAATGTCGCGCTCGGCCGGCTCGATCGTGTTGACGATACGGCCGCCGATGTCGATCTCGCCGGACGTGATCGTCTCCAGTCCCGCGACCATCCGCAGCAAGGTGGACTTGCCGCAACCGGAGGGGCCGACCAGCACGCAGAACTGGCCGTCGCCGACATCGACGTCGACGCCTTTGATGGCCTCGAAGCCGCCCTGGTAGATCTTGCGGACGTTGCGGAGCGTGACGTTGGCCATGGGTTACCTAGCGAATGGCGAATAGGGAGGTGCGAATTAAGAAAGGGATGAAGCGAATCGTGGGGCGGATATCCCTATTGGCCACTCCCTATTCGCCATTCGCCCCCTCCTCACTTTTCCGTCTCCACCAGCCCCTTGACGAACAGGCGCTGCATGACGACGACGACGAAGACCGGCGGCAGCATGGCAAGCACGGCGGTGGCCATCACGACCGGCCACTCCGTCAGTGCATCGGTCGTGGTGATCATCTTGCGGATGCCGATCTGGATGGTCTGCATGTCGTCGCGCGTGGTGATGAGCAGCGGCCACAGATATTGATTCCAGCCGAGAATGAACAGGATCACGAACAGCGCAGCCATGTTGGTGCGCGACAGCGGCAGCAGCGTATCCCAGAAGAACCGCAAGGGACCCGCGCCGTCGATGCGCGAGGCTTCGAGCAGCTCGTCCGGGACCGTCATGAAGAACTGGCGGAACAGCAGGGTGGCCGTGGCCGATGCGATCAGCGGCAGCGCCAACCCGGCATAGCTGTCGAGCATGTGCAGGTCGGCCACGATCTTGTAGGTTGGATAGATACGCACCTCGACCGGCAGCATCAGGGTGATGAAGATCAGCCAGAAGATCGCCATCCGGAACGGGAAGCGAAAGTAGACGACCGCATAGGCGGAGATGATCGAGATCGCAATCTTGCCGACGGCGATCAGGAGCGCCATGATCAGCGAGTTCAGCAGCATGGTCGCAACCGGCTCGCGGGTCGAGCCGCTCGTGCCGACGAAGATGGTCTGGTAGTAGGTCGATAAGAAGTGTCCGCCCGGCAGCAGCGACATCTGCCCGTTGGCGATGACCGCGTTGTCCTGCGTGGAGGCGACGAAGGCGAGGTAGACCGGGAACGCGACGACCGCGATTCCGATCCACAGGATGGCGTGCGCAACGTAGCGCCTGATACCCTCTTGCTCGACCATCAGTAGGTCACCTTGCGCTCGACGAAGCGGAACTGGATCGCGGTCAGCACGATGACGATGACCATCAGGACCACGGATTGCGCCGCGGACGACCCGAGATTGCCGCCGAGCAGGCCATCCGTATAGACCTTGTAGACCAGAGTCTCGGTCGACTTGCCGGGACCGCCGCGGGTCATCGTGTCGATGATGCCGAACGTCTCGAAGAACGCGTAGACGATGTTGATCACCAGCAGGAAGAAGATGGTCGGCGACAGCAACGGGAAGGTCACGGTCCAGAACCGCCGCATCGGCCGCGCGCCATCGATCGCGGCGGCTTCGAGCACACTCTTGGGAATGCTCTGCAGGCCCGCGAGGAAGAACAGGAAGTTGTAGGAGATCTGCTTCCAGGCGGCCGCGAGAATGATCTGCAACGCGGCCTGGTCGCCGTCGAGAAGCGGATTCCAGTCGATCCCCATGGCGCGCAGATAGCGCGAGATCACCCCGAGCGAGGGATGCAGCATAAAGATCCAGAGCACACCGACGACCGGCGGCGCCACGGCATAGGGCCAGATCAGCAGCGTGCGATACAGGGTGACGCCACGCAGCGGCTTGTCGGCCATGACGGCGAGCAGAAGGGCAATGGAGAGCGACGAGAACGCGATCGCGAAGGAGAAGCCGAAGGTGCGCAGGATGGCCTGGAAATAGTCCGGCTGGCCGAGCAGATCGGCGTAATTGTCGAACCAGACGAAGCTGGTGGACAGCCCGAATGCGTCTTGCAGCAGGAACGACTGAATGACGGCCTGGATGGCGGGCCAATAGAAAAAGATCAGCACGATCGCGAGCTGGGGGGCGACCAGCACGAACGGCAGCAGCTTGGATTGGAAGATCGCGTTCTTTTGCATGGATGGTGGGCGAGCCGGCAGGCCGGGAAGCCTGCCGGCTCACGGCCTCACTTGACGGCGGTCTTTTCGAACTGGCGCAGCATCTGGTTGCCACGCTCGACCGCGGCGTCCAGCGCTTGCTTGGCGGTCTTCTTTCCGGCCAACGCCTGCTCGATCTCCTCCGACCAGACGTCACGCAGCTGCACCATGTTGCCAAGGCGCAGACCGCGGGAGTTCTCGGTCGGCTCCTTGTTGGTCAGCTCGAGCAGCGGGGTCTCCAGATAAGGCTGATCCTTGTAGAAACCCTCCGCCTTGGCCTTTTCATAGGCGGCCTTGGTGATCGGCAGATAGCCCGAGGACTTGTGGATGTAGACTTGGCGGTCGGTGTCCGACAGGAAGGTCAGGAACTTGGCGACACCCTTGTACTCCTCGGCCGACTTGCCGCCCATGACCCAGAGCGAAGCGCCGCCGATGATCGAGTTCTGCGGTGCGCCCTTCACGTCGGGGTAATAAGGCATCGGCGCGGCGGTGAAGGCGAACTTGGCCTGCGCCTTGACGTTGCCGAAGAAGGCGGACGAGGTCAGGTAGATCGGGCATTCGCCCGAGGTGAAGCGGCCTTCGCCGGTGTTGGTGCGGCCAGCGTAGTCGTAGGTCTTGTCCTTCTGCAGCTCGACCAGGTTCTCGAGATGCTTGACCTGCAGCGGCCCGTTGAACTCGAGCACGGTGTCGAAGCCGTCGAGGCCGTTGGCCTTGCTGGCGAGCGGCACGTTATGCCAGGCCGAGAGCTGCT
>NZ_CAFJ01000249.1 GCF_000239795.1 Bradyrhizobium sp. STM 3809
TCCGGCCATGACGGAGGTGAGGAAGTGGCTGTGGGTGTGGCTCAACGAGGCCAGAACCTCCGTTGTCGTCCCGGCGAACGCCGGGACCCATAACCACTGTCCGTGGTTTGAGGCAGGCTGTTAGCTAGCTCCACCTCCCGTCTCATACCCGCTGCGGAGTATGGGTCCCGGCTCGAGGCCGGGACGACAGTCAGGGCTCACCGCACCAGGATATTCCGGAACTGCCAGGGATCTGACGTGTCGATATCCTCCGGGAACAGGCCCGGGCGGTCGTTCAGCGGGGTCCAATCCGTGTAGTAGCCCTTGACCGGGCCGAGATACGGCGTCTGGATTTCGAGGCAGCGGCGGAAGTCCATTTCGTCGGCTTCGACGATGCCGGCGTTGGGGTTCTCCAGCGCCCAGACCATGCCGGCGAGCACGGCCGAGGACACCTGCATGCCGGTGGCGTTCTGATACGGCGCGATGCGGCGGGTTTCCTCGATCGAGAGCTGCGAGCCGTACCAATAGGCGTTCTTGCCGTGGCCGTAGAGCAGCACGCCGAGCTCGTCGATGCCGTCGACGATCTCGTTCTCGTCGAGGATGTGCCACTTCTCCTGCATCTTGCCGGTGGCGCCGAAGATCTCGTGCAGCGACAGCACGGCGTCATTCGCCGGGTGATAGGCGTAGTGGCAGGTCGGGCGGTACACGACCTTGTCGCCGTCACGGACCGTGTAGTAGTCGGCGATCGAGATCGACTCGTTGTGCGTCACCAGGAAACCGTATTGCGCGCCCGGCGTCGGGCACCAGGAGCGGACGCGGGTGTTGGCCCCCGGCTGCAGCAGATAGATCGCCGCGCCACAGCCCTCGGTGTGGCGGCGGCCGTTCTCCGGCATCCACTTCTCATGCGTGCCCCAGCCGAGCTCGGCCGGCTGCATGCCCTCGGACACGAAACCCTCGACCGACCAGGTGTTGACGAACACGTCCATCGGCTTCGGGTTCTTGGAGCGCTGGGTGTCGCGCTCGGCGATGTGCACGCCCTTGACGCCGAGCTTCTGCATCAGCTGCGCCCAGCCTTCGCGACTCCTGGGCTCGACGATCTCGGTCTTGGTGTCCTTGGCGATGTCGAGCAGCGCCTGCTTGACGAACCAGGAGACCATGCCGGGATTGGCGCCGCAGGTGGAAACGGCGGTGGTGCCGCCCGGGCTCTTGCGGCGCGCGGCCAGCAGCGTCTCGCGCAGCGCGTAGTTCGAGCGCTGCTCGACGCCCATCTGCTTGTCGAAATAGAAGCCGGCCCACGGCTCGACGACAGTGTCGATGTAGAGCGCGCCGATCTCGCGGCACAAGGTCATGATGTCGACCGAGGAGGTGTCGACCGAGAGGTTGACGCAGAAGCCCTGGCCGCCGCCTGCAGTGAGCAGCGGCACCAGCAGCTCGCGGTAATTGTCGCGGGTCACGCCCTGCTGGATGAAGCGCACGCCGTGCTTCTTCGCCAGCGCGCCGTCGTCATGCGGATCGATGATGACGAAGCGGCTCTTGTCGTAGTCGAAATGGCGTTCGATCAGGGGCAGGGTGCCCTTGCCGATCGAGCCGAAGCCGATCATGACGATGGGGCCTGTGATTTTCGCGTGGATCTGCGAGCTCATGAGGGGATGGTCTCCGGACAGGTGCTTTCGCGTTCGTGGATTGGATGCCTCAGGCGCTACGCCGCTCTTTCAAGAGCCGCGGCGCTTGGCGGTGACTTCGATCTCGACCTTCATCTCGGGCTTCAACAGCGCCGCGACGACCACCATGGTGGCGGCCGGGCGGATGTCGCCGAGGACCTCGCCGCAGACCGCGAAATGCGCATCCGCGTCGGCGACGTCGGTCAGGTAGTAGGTCGCGCGGACGATGTCGGCCATCTCGAACCCGCCCTCTTGCAGGGCGGCCGCGATGGTCTTGAAGCAGTTGCGTGACTGGCTCGTGACATCGGCCGGCATCGTCATCGTGGTGTAGTCGTAGCCGGTGGTCCCGGCGACGAAGGCGAAATCGCCGTCGATGACGGCGCGGCTGTAGCCGGCGGTCTTCTCGAACGGTGATCCGGTAGAGATCAAACGGCGGGGCATTTGGCACCTCGTCGAGGGATTTTCGGCGGTTTAAGAGCTTTTGCTGCACCTGCGCAACCCCTGGCGGGGCGGGCCGGGCGGTGCCTGCCGGCATGCCTAACGCAGCCGCGTGACGTCGGGTCCGGCGGGCGGGCCGCTGGTCCAGCGGCGCACCACGATGTCGCGGACGATCATGATGCCGAGCAGGATCAGCACCAGCGTCGGCAGCCAGGTCCGCCGCGGCGGCTGCGCCGCCGCCTTCGCCCTTACGCCGCGCATGGCAGCGGCCGCTCCTTGCGGCGGCGGGCTTTTCGCTCGGGCGCGCCGGTGGCGACGATCAGGCCCGCAGCGCCGTCCAGCGCGCCGTCGACCAGTTCGAGGCCGAGCAGGCGGGCGCGCTCGAACGGACCGGGCAGCTCCAGCTCGGTCGTCTTGGACACGGAGAAGCCGAAGCGCGCGTAGTAGGGCGCATCGCCGAGCAGGATCACGGCACCATGGCCGCGCGACGCCGCGATCATCAGCGCGGCATTCATCAGCGCAGCTCCGACGCCGAGGCTGCGCGCCTCGGCGGCAACGGCCAGCGGCCCGAGCATCAGCGCATCGCGTCCGCCGGCGCTGACGTGCCACAACCGCAGCGTTCCCACGAGGGCGCCGCTGCGCACCGCCGACAAAGCGAGGCCCGCGGCGGGCGCGCGTCCGTCGCGCAGGCGCTGGCAGGTGCGCTCATGGCGGTTGTCGCCAAAGCAGGCATCGAGCAGAGTCTCGCGCGCCGCGACGTCGGAGGCACGTTCCGCACGGATCACGAACGGAGCGGCAGTCCGAGAGGGCGCAGTCGTTGAGATACGAAAAGCGGTCATGGCACGTCAGTCCCCGGCCTGCGCCGCGGGCTTCCGCCCGCGCGCAAACACGTGATGTCAGGTTGAAGGTGACGGTCTGTCGCTCCCTCCCCCGCTTGCGGGGGAGGGTCGGGGTGGGGGAACGCCCCACCCGGGCTCCTGATCGCCTCACCGCGCAGGTGAGGCAGCAAGCCGGATCAGATGTGATACGTCTTCAGCGGCGGGATGCCGTTGAAGGCCACCGACGAGTAAGTCGACGTATACGCGCCGGTCCCCTCGATCAGCACCTTGTCGCCGATCGAGAGCGTCACCGGCAGCGGATACGGCAGCTTCTCGTACATCACGTCGGCCGAATCGCAGGTCGGGCCGGCGAGCACGCACGGGGTCATGTCCGCGCCGTCATGCGGGGTGCGGATGGCGTAGCGGATCGACTCGTCCATCGTCTCGGCGAGGCCGCCGAACTTGCCGATGTCGAGATAGACCCAGCGCAGCTCGTCCTCGTCGCTCTTCTTCGAGATCAGCACCACTTCCGACTCGATGATCCCGGCATTGCCGACCATGCCGCGGCCCGGCTCGATGATCGTCTCCGGGATCTGGTTGCCGAAATGCTTGCGCAGCGCGCGGAAGATCGAGCGGCCGTACTGCACGACCGGCGGCACGTCCTTCAGGTATTTGGTCGGGAAGCCCCCGCCCATGTTGACCATCGAGAGGTTGATGCCGCGCTCGGCGCAGTCGCGGAACACCGTCGAGGCCATCGCCAGCGCGCGGTCCCACGCCTTCACCTTGCGCTGCTGCGAACCGACATGGAACGAGATGCCGCACGGTTCGAGACCGAGGCGCTTCGCCAGGTCCAGCACTTCGACCGCCATCTCCGGATCGCAGCCGAACTTGCGCGACAGCGGCCATTCGGCGCCGGCGCAATCGTACAGGATGCGGCAGAACACCTTCGCGCCCGGCGCGGCGCGCGAGATCTTCTCGACCTCGGCGGCGCAGTCCACGGCAAAGAGGCGGATGCCGAGCGCATAGGCGCGCGCGATGTCCCGCTCCTTCTTGATGGTGTTGCCATAGGAGATGCGGTCCGGCGTCGCACCGGCGGCCAGCGCCATCTCGATTTCGGCGACGGTCGCCGTGTCGAAGGAGGAGCCGAGGGAAGCCAGCAGCGACAGCACTTCCGGCGCCGGGTTGGCCTTGACCGCGTAGAACACGCGGCTGTCCGGCAGGGCGCGAGCGAAGTTGGTGTAGTTGTCGCGCACGACATCGAGATCGACGACGAGACAGGGCTCGTGGTCCAGACCTTCCTCGCGGCGGTTGCGCAGGAATTCCCGGATACGTTCGGTCATAGCACCCTCCAAACGGCCCGTTTGCGACGTGGCCCGTTCAAAATGATCCCGACACGGGTCCCTTGGGCCTGCCGCCCGATGGAAAGGCGACAAGACCTCGAACCCGAAGCCGAATTGTGCTGCCGTGGATTGGTTGGGAATTTCCCGCCCGCACACCTGGCAATGAAGGACAAGCCTTTTCAGTAGCCCGCGCCGGCGTTGGACTGCCGGTAGAGACCAAAAAAGCCCGATCCGTCGTTGCTTTAAGTCGCGTCCCCCGTTGAGAGCGGGGTGCGCCGGTTCGCCTCCGGCTGCCAGTCACGGTTGCAAAAGACGAGGTGACCTTCAGCGGCATCTCTTGAGAGAGATGCTGGGCTCCTGGAGCATGACGATCTCGATCGAACTGATCTTGATCGCAACGATCCGAGCGCCCCTCGGTTCCTCATCCCTTGGCGGCTGTCCGGCCTCTTGTCCGGATACCTACCGACTGACACACGACCACAGGCACGTGCGAAATTGGGCAGAACCGGAAATATGCGTTTTGAATTTCGTTCGCAAGGAATTTTTGGGCGCCGGGAAAGATTTCCCTCATCTGTGCTTAAGCGACACAGTGGACGGCGCCGTTGTCTGAACGCGCGTTAAGCGAGCTTAAACTTTCGTAACGCGTTCACGCTTGCAGGACAGTGTTTTTATGCTGCTCACGCGCGCTTGCTGAACGGCTCGATGCGCTGGGCGCCGCGGATGAAGCCGATCATCACGAACACGCCGATCGCGAACAGAACGGCCTGCAGGATGTGGGCGCCGCGGTCGCCGAGGCCGAACAGAATCGCCAGCGCCCAGCCGCCGGCGAAGGCCGCGCCGAACACTTCCGCGCCGATCAGGATCGCCGCCGAGATGACGGTGATCACGCTCTGCCAGGCGATCTGGCGGGCGGGCTTGGAGGTGCTGTCTGCGCTCATGGTCCGGGTCCTTTCGAGGGGCGCAATCTCTCCGATATGGCCCCGGCCTTCAAGGGGAAATGACCCAAAAAGGACCGTCTCCGTGGTAAGAGGGGCGCGTTCGAGATCCGGGGAGCAAGAGCCGATGTCCGTCACGACCGCCATGATCGACGCCCAGAGCAATCCGCTGCTCGTGGCCTGGGAGACCCCGCACCAGACACCGCCCTTCGACGCGATCCGGCCCGAGCATTTCCTGCCGGCCTTCGAGCGCGCCTTCGCCGACCACACCGCCGAAATCACCGCGATCACCCACGATCCCGCCGAGCCTGACTTCGCCAACACCATCACGGCGCTGGAACGCTCGGGCAAGCTGCTGTCGAAGGTCGCTTCCGTGTTCTACGACCTCGTCTCGGCGCACTCCAACCCGGCGATTCTCGAGATCGACAAGGAGGTGTCGCTGCGGATGGCGCGGCACTGGAACCCGATCATGATGAACGCCGTGCTGTTTGGCCGCATCGCGCTGCTCTACGACAACCGCAAGACGCTCAAGCTGACGGGAGAGGAGCAGCGGCTGCTGGAGCGCACCTACACCCGCTTCCGCCGCGCCGGCGCCGGCCTCAAGGACGAGGCCAAGGCCCGCATGGCCGAGATCAACGAGCAGCTCGCCCAGCTCGGCACCACCTTCAGCCACCACGTGCTCGGCGACGAGCAGGACTGGTTTCTGGAGCTCGGCGAGGACGACCGCGCCGGCCTCTCGGACAGCTTCGTCGCCGCCGCCAAGGCTGCGGCCGAACAGCGCGGCATGCCGGGCAAGGCGATCGTGACCCTGTCGCGCTCCTCGGTCGAGCCGTTCCTGCAGAGCGCAGGCAGGCGCGACCTGCGCGAGAAGGTGTTCAAGGCCTTCACCGCGCGCGGCGACAATGGCAATGCCAACGACAACAACGCGGTCATCGGCCAGATCCTGGCGCTGCGCGAGGAGTCCGCCAAGATCATGGGCTTCCCGAACTTCGCGGCCTATCGCCTGGAGGACTCCATGGCGAAGACGCCCGAGGCGGTGCGCAGTCTGCTGGAGCGAGTCTGGAAGCCGGCGCGCGCCAAGGCGCTGGCCGATCGCGACCAGCTGCAACAGATGATCACGGAAGAGGGCGGCAACTTCAAGCTCGAGGCCTGGGACTGGCGCTATTACGCCGAGAAGCTGCGCCAGGCGAAGGCGAATTTCGACGACGCCGCGATCAAGCCATACCTCGCGCTCGACAACATGATCGCCGCCGCCTTCGACTGCGCGACGCGGCTGTTCGGCATCACCTTCGCCGAGCGCAAGGACATCCCGGTCTGGCATCCGGACGTGCGGGTGTGGGAGATCAAGGCCGCTGACGGCAGCCACAAGGCGCTGTTCTATGGCGACTACTTCGCGCGCCCCTCGAAGCGCTCCGGCGCCTGGATGACCTCGCTGCGCGACCAGCAGAAGCTCGACGGCGACACCGCGCCCTTGATCATCAATGTCTGCAACTTCGCCAAGGGGGCCGATGGCCAGCCCTCGCTGCTGTCGCCGGATGATGCCCGCACGCTGTTCCACGAGTTCGGCCACGGCCTGCACGGCATCCTCTCCAATGTGACCTATCCCTCGCTGTCGGGCACCTCGGTGTTCACCGACTTCGTCGAGCTGCCGTCGCAGCTCTACGAGCACTGGCAGGAGCGGCCGGAGGTGCTGCAGACCTTCGCCCGCCACTACCAGACCGGCGAGCCGCTGCCGCAGGACCTGCTCGAGCGCTTCCTGGCGGCGCGCCGCTTCAACCAGGGCTTTGCAACGGTCGAGTTCGTCTCCTCGGCGCTGATCGACCTGGAATTCCACACCCAGCCGGCATCGGCGTCGAAGGACGTGCGCGCCTTCGAGAAGGCCGAGCTGGAGAAGATCGGCATGCCCCAGGAGATCGCGCTGCGCCACCGGCCGACCCAATTCGGCCACATCTTCTCGGGAGACCACTACGCGGCGGGCTATTACAGCTACATGTGGTCGGAGGTGATGGATGCGGATGCCTTCGGCGCCTTCGAGGAAGCCGGCAACATCTTCGATCCCGCCGTCGCCAAGCGGCTGCATGACAACGTCTACTCGTCGGGTGGCTCGCTCGATCCCGAGGCGGCTTACGTGGCGTTCCGCGGCCGCGAGCCCGAGCCCGACGCGCTGCTCCGCCGGCGCGGCCTGCTCGATGTCCCCGCGGCGGCTTGAGGTGAGAATGATGGCGGTGGTCCGTGTCGTTCTCGCGGCGCTCGTGCTCGTGCTGGGGGCGCGCGCGGCGAGCGCCCATCCGCATGTCTGGGTCACCGCGACCAGCGAGCTGATCTACGGGACCGACGGCTCGGTGACCGGCGTGCGCCATGCCTGGACCTTCGACGACATGTTCGCGACCTATGCGCTGCAGGGCCTCGAGACCAAGCAGAAGGGCGTCTACACCAGGGAGGAGCTGGCGCCGCTGGCGCAGACCAACGCCGAGTCGCTGAAGGAATATGCCTACTTCACCTTCATCAAGGCGGACGGCCGCAAGCAGAAGCTCCTCGATCCCGTCGACTACTACCTCGAATACAAGGACACCAAGCTGACCCTGCACTTCACCCTGCCGCTGAAGGCGCCGGTGAAGTCCAACCAGCTCCAGGTCGAGGTCTACGATCCCAGCTATTTCATCGATTTCCAGATGGCGGAGAAGGATCCCGTCAAGCTGATCAGCGCTCCCGCAGGCTGCAAGTTCGGCCTGGTGAGACCGAGCGACGGCGGCTCCGTCGCGCAGACCATGAACGAGCAGACATTCCTGAGCGGCGGGGCGAACGCCAATTTCGGAATGAACTTCGCCAACAAGATCTCGGTGGAATGTCCATGACGCCTCGCCCCAGCTCCCGACCGCTCCTGACCTGCGCCGCGATACTCGCTGTGCTTCTCGCCGCCGACGCGGCCTCCCATGCGCTGCTCGCCAAGCCGCCGTTCGGCGCGCCGGCCGAGCCGCAGGTCGGCGGCATCGTCGGCTGGATCCTGGCCAAGCAGTCGGAGTTCTACCGCCAGATGTCGGCGGCGATCCGCTCCGCCAAGCAGGACGGCTCGGCGGTGTGGTGGCTGCTCGGGATCTCCTTTGCGTACGGCATCTTCCATGCCGCCGGCCCCGGCCACGGCAAGGCTGTGATCGCGTCCTATCTGGTCGCCAACCAGGAGACGGCCAGGCGCGGCATCGTGCTGTCGTTCGCTTCCGGCCTGATGCAGGCGCTGGTCGCGGTCGCCATCGTCGGCATCGGTGCCGTGCTGCTCAATGCCACCGCGGCCAGCATGTGCAGCGCCGAGAAGGTGGTCGAGATCGCCAGCTACGGCCTGATCGCGCTGCTCGGCGCGCGGCTGGTCTGGGTGAAGGGCGCGGCGTTCCTGCGGACATGGCAGCCGGCCGCCCCGGCGCTGGCGCTGGCCGGCGCGCCTGCGGGCGCGGTGGCGCAGTCTGGTCATGATCACGGCCACGCGCATGATCATCAGCATCGCGCGCCGCTGCATGATCATCACGGTCATGATCATCATGGCCACGGCCACGACCATCACCACGGGCACGATCATGGACATCAGCATGACCACGATCATGGTCATGCTCATACATCTGCGGCCGCCGCGCATGGCCATGCCGCTCACGATCATGTCCACCACGATCACGCCCATCATGATCACGTTCACGGCGACGATTGCGGCTGCGGCCATTCCCACGGTCCGGCGCCGAGCGAGCTCGCCGGTCCCGGCGGCTGGCAGCGCGGCTTCCAGGCGATCTTCGCCGCCGGCATCCGCCCCTGCTCGGGCGCGATCCTGGTTCTGGTGTTCGCGCTGGCGCAGGGCCTGTTCTGGGCCGGCGTTGCCGCGACCATCGTGATGGGTATGGGCACCGCGGTCACCGTGGCCACCATCGCGGTGATTGCGGTGGCTGCCAAGGACGTCGCCCGCCGCCTCAGCGCCGGCCGCGAGAGCGGCGGCGCGCTGATCATGCGCGGCCTCGAATTCGGAGCCGCGGGGCTCGTGCTGCTGTTCGGCGTCGGCCTGCTGTTCGGCTACATGGCGGCGGAACGCACGACCTGCTTCTGAGCCGGTTGCGCTCAGCGACGACGCTTCTGCCCAACACGTGAGAGCCGCGGCGTACTGGATGCCCCGCCTGCGCGGGGCATGACAGCGACTGCGAGGGCCCGGCTGTCGCATCAACCAGCAGCGTCGTCCCGGGCTTGAGCGGGGACCCATACTCCGCGGCGGTCGTGATTGAGCGAGTTGCCAACGACGGGCCTGCCTCAAGCCGCGTCCTGGGGATATGGGTCCCGGGTCAAGGCCGGGACGACAGCGGAGTGTGTGGCGCGAGGGTGCCCTACAGAAGATGTCGTCGCTGCGAACGCGGGGACCCATCGCGCGGGTGATCGAGGGGCGTTGCCGGCAGCGATCCCTGCAACCGCGCCGCCGAGCGGAGTTCCGCCTCAAGCCCGGAACGCCGGCGGCGGACGTTGCGCCTCGCCGGCGCTGCGGATCAGTTGCAGCCCCCACGCAATCATCGGCTCGCGCTCGGCGCCGGTGCGCCAGACGAGTTGCTCGGTCCAGCGCGGCAAGGCCAGTGGCGGCTCATGCAGGCGGCAGTTCGGCGCGCTCGCCGCCGCAAAGCGCGACGGCACCGTGGCGATCGCATCGCTGGATGCGAGCACGCGGGGCAGCGCCAGAAAGCGCGTCAGCGTCGCGGCCACGCGGCGGTGCAGTCCCATCGCGTCGAGCGCGTCGTCGACAGCGCCCTTGCGGTCGTCGCGCAGCGTGACCAGCAGATGCGGTAGCTCCACATAGGTCTCGAGCGTCAGACCCGTCGCCAGGCGCGGATGGTCGGCGCGCGCCAGGCAGACGAAGCGTTCCTCGAACAGCGGTGCTGAGCGAAAGCGCTTGGGCAGTTCGCGGAAGACGCCGACCACGGCGTCAAGCCGTCCCTCGTCGAGTTCGGCGAACACCCGGTCCTTGTCGAGCGGCCGCGCCTGCAGGGTCACACCTGGGGCGGTGCCGGCCAGTTGCGCCACCAAACCCGGCAGCAGCACGAATTCGGCAGCATCCGACATCGCCAGCCGCAGGCTGCCGCGCGCCGTCGCCGGATCGAACGGAAGCTCGGCCGCGACCAGCGCCCGCACCCGCTCGAGCACCAAGGCGATCTCCGGCGCCAATTCCAGCGCCCGCGGCGTCGGGCGCATGCCGCCGGGCGCCCGCAGGAACAGCGGGTCGCCGAACAGGTGCCGCAGCCGGTCGAGCGCCTTGCTGGCGGACGGTTGCGCCAGGCCGACCCGGACGGCCGCGCGGGTCACGTTGCGCTCGGACAGGAGCGCCTCGAACAGCACCAGAAGGTTGAGGTCGACATGGGCAAGGCTCTGCATCCGATCATTCTTCAAGAGAATGATCAGAATTGCCAAATGTCATTTTCGGAATGACAGGACCTCGGGCAAAACAGCGGCAGTCCCAGCCATGGAGCCCGTCCCATGTCGTCCCCCACGCCCCGCGACATTGCCGAGACCTTCATTCGCGATGGCCTCGGCAAGGCCGACGCCGCCGTCTTCGATGCCCTGATCGCCGCCGACATTGTGGTCGAGACCGGCCTCAGTCCAGTGGAGCCCATCCGCGGCCGCGACGCCTACAAGGCGGTGTTCATGGAGTTCGCCGCGTCCTGGCCGGTGCGCGACCTCACCATCCACCGCATCGACGTTGCCGGCAACACGGTCATGGTCGAGTTCACGGCGACCGCCGAATTCGCTCGCGACTATTACGGCGTCGCCGCGACCCATCAGCTGGTGCCGATGCGCGAGATCCATCGCCTCGACGTGTCCGATGGTCGCATCGTGCGCAGCGTCGTCGCGGCAGTGAACCTGCCGTTCGAGTTCATCATGTACCCGGCGCTCAAGGATGCGGTGCTCGGGCAGCTGCAGAGCGTGGCCAAGCCTTAAGCCGCCCCGCAAAGGAGACGTCAGATGTCCCAGAACAAGCCCGTCGCACTCATCATTGGCATGGGCCCCGGTCTATCGGCCGCGCTGGCCGAGCGCTTCGCCGCCGGCGGCTGCGCCGTGGTCGGCTTCGCCCGCCGGCCGGAGAACTCCGCGGATCTCGTCCGCGCGCTGGCCGCGAAGGGGCTGCATCTCGAGATGCGCGCAGCCGATGCCGGCGATGCCGCAGGCCTCGCCCAAGCGATCGCGCAGGTCGAAGCCGAGATCGGCCCGGTCGAGGTCCTGATCTTCAACGCCTATCGCGCCACCTATGCGGTGCCGTCTTCCGTGCCGGTGGAGGAGCTGGTCGCGGACTTCCGCGTCAACGTCGCCGGCGCGCTCGCCGCCGTGCAGGCGGTGTTGCCGGGCATGCGCGCGCGCAAGCGCGGCACCATCCTGCTGACTGGCGGCGGCCTCGCGCTCGATCCGACCGGCTGGCTTCAGGCCGCCTCGCTCGCGGTCGGCAAGGCCGGCATCCGCAACCTCGCCGCCTCGCTGCACAAGGAGCTCGCCGGCGAAGGCATCCGCGTCGCGACGGTCACGATCAAGGGCCAGATTGCGGCCGGCACGGCATTCGCACCTGAGTTGATCGCCGAGCAGTACTGGGCCCAGCATGCGGCGCAGCAGGCCGGCCCGGCGGAGGTCGTCTATGGAGGGCGGCCCTGAAGCAGCGAGGGATCTCGCCGCGCATCAACCACCGGCGTCGTCCCGGCCTTGAGCCGGGACCCATACTCCGCGGCGGCTTTGATTGAGCGAGTTGCCAGCTACACGCCTGCCTCAAACTGCTTCTTGTGGCTATGGGTCCCGGGTCAAGCCCGGGACGACAGCGTGGGTGTGGACGCGGAGGGGCCATGCCCCTGCGGCCGCAGCGCGCGGCCGAGAGCCATCAGCGGGAAATAATGGCGGTACATGCCGTAGCGGAGCATGAAGGCGCGGGAGAGCTCCGGGCCCTGCATCAGGCGCTCCTGCAAAGACGGATCGGTCAGCTTGATGGTCTGGCCGACGCCATAGCCAGGGAAGCCGGTGCCGGTGAACTCCGGCTCGTCCCAGGTGCCGGCGGACTGCCGCTCGACCAGCCAGAGGCAGCCGCGCTCGATGGCCTCCTTGTCCTGTGGACGGTTGGCGGCGAGCAGGGCCATCAGCGCCCACGCCGTCTGCGACGCCGTCGTGGTGCCGCGGCCGACGGCTGAGATATCCATGTAGGAGGCGCAGCTCTCGCCCCAGCCGCCGTCTGATTGCTGATGCGCGACCAGCCAGTCGCAGGCACGGCCGATATAGGGCTGGGTCATGTCCTCGCCGATCGCGGCCAGCGCCGGCAGCACCGCGCCGGTGCCGTAGACATAGTTGACGCCCCAGCGGCCGAACCACGGGCCGCTCGGCTCCTGCTCGCGGCGGATATAGTCGAGCGCCTGCACCATCGAGGGATGGTTGCGCGAGATCCCGAGCTTGCCGAACGCCTCGACGATGTGCGCGGTCACGTCGACCGATGGCGGATCGAGCGCCTCGCCGTAGTCGCAGAACGGGATCTTGGTCAGGATCTGCTGGTTGTTGTCCTTGTCGAACGCGCCCCAGCCGCCGCCCTGGCTCTGCATGCCGATCAGCCAGTCGACGCCGAGCTGGATCGCCTCGTCGATGCCCTTGGCCTTCCACTTGGGGTCATGGCGCAGCGGGGCGAGGGCGATCAGCGCCACGGCGGTGTCGTCCGTGTCGGGATAGTAGTTGTTGGCGTATTCGAATGCCCATCCGCCGGGCTTGACGTGCGGCAGCTTCATCGACCAGTCGCCGGGCACGCGCACCTGGCGGGCGAGCACCCAGTTCACCGCCTTGTCGACGGCGTCCGGATAGTCGCCGAGCACGCCGGCATCGTCGAACGCGAGCAGGGTGAGGATCGTGTCCCACACCGGGCTGTTGGTCGCCTGGATGTAGGTGGCCTCCCCGACATCGACGCGCCAGCCGGGATCGTTCAGCGCATCCAGGCCCTTCGCCACGACCGGATGATTGAGCGGATAGCCCTCGGCATAGAGCGCCATCAGGCCGTAGATCCAGGGCGGCTGGATGCCGCCCCAGGCGCCGTCGAAATCCTGGTGGCGGATCATCCATTCCAGCACGCGGCTGGTCGCCGCCGGGCGGAACAGGCCGAGATTGAGCTTGTTGCCGAAGTTCTGCAGGGCATGCAGCACCTTGTCGGCGCCGCGGAAGAACTTGTCCCAGCCGCCGGCATTGGCCTTGACCGGCAGCTCGTAGTCGAAGGCGTGGCGGCCGTGCGGAAACAGCGCGTCGAGGCGGTTCTCCGGCGGCAGCGGCCGGCTCGGCCGCTTCGCCGAGAGCACCGCGATCGGCATCAGGGTGGCGCGGGCCCATTGCGCGAAATTGTAGATCGAGAACGGAAACCAGAGCGGAAACCAGATCACCTCGGGCGGGATGTTCGGCGTCTTCTGCCACGGCCATTCGCCGATCAGCGCCAGCCAGTAGCGGGTGAACACGCGGATGTTGCGCAGGCCGCCCTTGGCCTCGATCCATTCGCGGGCGCGGCGCACCGCCGGCTCGCTGTCCGGATAGCCCAGCGAGCGGAGCGCGGCATAGGCCTCGACCGTGGCATTGATGTCGCCATTGGGCGCGTTGAAATACACCTGCCAGGCGCCGTCGGGGCGCTGGCTGTCGAGCAGCGACTGGCCCAGGCGCTTGCGCAGGGGATGGTCCTCGAGGCCCATGAACCACAGCGCGAGGCACCATTGCGCCTCCATGCAGGCGTTGGATTCGGCGCGGCCCACCCAGTGTCCATCCGGCTTCTGGTTGGCGATCAGCCAGTCCGACGCCGCCCGCACGGTCGATTGCAGGGCGGTCTGGTAGTTTCCCGGGTCGCGCGCCGCGCGCGCGGAGGCCGAGCTGGTCACAGTCATCACGATTCCTCTGGCGGCCTGACAGCGCCGCGACAGCCGTCGAATTCACCCCGCCCTATAGGGAATTTCGCCGCCAATTCCAATCAACTGGCCGTAGCCCGTGAGATCAGATCGGAAACGAAAGGCGTACGGACGGAGGTCTTCCGCGGTCGTGGTTAGCACCTCGGCCCGGATCAGGATGTGACGCTGATCACCCCGAGGGCATCTCGCACTCAGATCGGCAGGTAATGGCGCAGCAAGGGGAGGAAAAAGATCCCGGCCGTGATCAGGAAGCCGATCGCCCACAGGATCGAGCGCAGGGAGGGCCGGTCGCCGATATAGGTCAGCACATAGGCCGCCCGAACGATCACGAACAGCACCGACAGCTCGTTGATGAGGCTCTGCGGCGCCGCGCGGAACTCGGCCAGCAGCACGGCGGCGGCGAAGAACGGAAACGCCTCGATGCCGTTCTGGTGGGCGCCCAGCGCCCGCTCGCGGATGCCGCCGTGGTAAAACGCGGGATCCCTGGGTCTGGCATTGTCGTAGCGGCCGGCGCCCTCGACGCTGATCCATTTCGCCGGCACGATCGTTACGAGGTAGAGCATTACGCTGGCGAAAATGCATAGCTCAGCAATCGTCATGGCTCCTCCACACCGGCTCCTCCAGCCCGATGACATCGGTGAAATGGCCCTTATCTTGACAATGTCGAAACAAGCCGCCAAGCCACGCCCTTCACCAGTCACGGGCATCATGACCGCCGCCATCTCTCTCGACAATGCCAAGCCTGTCGATGCCAAGCCTGTGGCTGTCGGCCCCGTCGATCCCAAGCCGCAGCCGGTTGCACCCGCCGCGCGCGTCGGCGTGCTGCTGGTCAATCTGGGAACGCCCGACACGGCGGATGCCGCCGGCGTGCGGGTCTATCTCAAGGAGTTCCTGTCCGACCGCCGTGTGATCGAGGACCAGGGGCTGCTGTGGAAGATCATCCTCAACGGCATCATCCTCAACGTCCGGCCGCGCAAGAAGGCCAAGGACTACCAGTCGATCTGGAACAATGAGAAGAACGAATCGCCGCTGAAGACGATCACGCGCGCGCAGAGCGAGAAGCTCGCAGCCAGCGTGGCGGACCGCAGCCACGTCATCGTCGACTGGGCGATGCGCTACGGCAATCCGTCGATCAAGGCCGGCGTTGATGGCCTGATGGCGAGGGGATGCGACCGAATCCTGGTGGTGCCGCTCTATCCGCAGTACTCCGCGGCGACCTCGGCCACCGTCTGCGACGAGGCGTTCCGGGTGCTGACCGAATTGCGCGCGCAGCCGACGCTGCGGGTGACGCCGCCGTATTACAAGGATGATTTCTACATCGAGGCGCTCGCGGTTTCGATCGAGGAGCATCTCAAGACGCTGGCTTACAAGCCCGAGCTGATCGTGGCCTCGTTCCACGGCATGCCGAAGGAATATGTCGACAAGGGCGATCCCTATCGGGAGCAGTGCGTCGCCACCACCGAGCTGCTGCGCAAGCGGCTCGGCATGGACGACACCAAGCTGCTCTTGACCTTCCAGTCGCGCTTCGGCTTCTCGGAATGGCTGCAGCCCTACACCGACAAGACCATCGAGAAGCTCGCCAAGGACGGCGTGAAGCGCATCGCCGTGGTCATGCCGGGCTTTTCCGCCGACTGCCTGGAGACGCTGGAGGAGATCTCCGGCGAGAATTGCGAGATCTTCAAGCACAATGGCGGCGAGGAATTCTCCGCCGTGCCCTGCCTGAACGACAGCGCGCCGGGCATGGAGGTGCTGCGGCAACTGGTCCTGCGCGAGCTGCAGGGCTGGCTTTGAGCGGCAGGCGGTATCGACCGCCTGCTGGGGAAGCTCCCCGCTGGAACAAGATGAACGGCCGCGTGGCGGTCGAAAATATGTTCCTGAACCGTGCCCATCCGACCCCCGACAAAATCATGCAGCAATCCCTAGATTGTATTGCTGCAGATGCTGGTGAGGAGACGGCCGTCTCCTCCCTTGGAGGGTCCATGAGCGGTTTCGACATTTTCGCCATTGCGCTGGTGCTGCTGGTCATCTTCACGCTGGTGTCCGGCGTGAAGACCGTGCCGCAGGGCTTCGACTGGACCGTGGAACGGTTCGGCAAATACACCCGCACCCTGTCGCCGGGCCTCAACATCATCGTGCCGTTCTTCGACCGCATCGGGCGCAAGATCAACATGATGGAGCAGGTGATCGACATTCCCGAGCAGGAGGTCATCACCAAGGACAACGCCACCGTGACGGTGGACGGCGTCGCCTTCTACCAGGTGTTCGACGCGGCCAAGGCGAGCTACGAGGTCGCCAACCTCAACCAGGCGATCATCACGCTCACCATGACCAACATCCGCTCGGTGATGGGCTCGATGGATCTCGACCAGGTGCTGTCGCACCGCGACGAGATCAACGAGCGGCTGCTGCGCGTCGTCGACGCCGCGGTGTCGCCCTGGGGTCTCAAGGTCAATCGCATCGAGATCAAGGACATCGTGCCGCCGGCCGATCTGGTCGAGGCGATGGGCCGGCAGATGAAGGCCGAGCGCGTCAAGCGCGCCGACATCCTGCAGGCCGAGGGCCAGCGCCAGTCGGAGATCCTGCGCGCGGAGGGCGCCAAGCAGAGCCAGATCCTGCAGGCCGAAGGCCGCCGCCAGTCTGCGTTCCTCGATGCGGAAGCGCGCGAGCGCGCCGCGGAAGCCGAGGCCAAGGCGACGCAGATGGTGTCGGATGCGATCGGCAAGGGCGATGTCGCGGCGCTCAACTACTTCATCGCCGACAAATACATCAAGGCGTTCGGTCAGCTCGCCGACTCCCCGAACCAGAAGGTGATCATGCTGCCGATCGAGGCGACCGGCATGCTCGGCTCGCTCGCCGGCATCGGCGAGATCGCCAAGGCGACGTTCGGCGAGAGCGCGGCCTCGGCAGTGGCGGCCGCGCGCCGCGGCGGCTCGGTGCCACCGGCGGGCACGCCGCCGAAGCCGCCGGCGCCGCCGCAGGCCTGAGGCAGGAGGTCATCTTATGAGCGACATGTTCGTGACGCTCGGCAGCTGGAATTGGCTGATCTTCGGCGTCATCATGATGGCGCTGGAACTGCTCGCGCCGGGCGTCTTCCTGTTCTGGCTCGGCCTCGCCGCGCTGCTGGTCGGGGTGCTGTCCTTCGTGTTCGCGCCGGGCTGGCAGTTGCAGATCCTGCTGTTCGCGCTGTTTGCGATCGCCGCCGTGCCGCTCTGGCGGCGCCTCGCGCGCGCAAATGCGGCGCCGTCGGAGGACAATCCCTATCTCAACCGCCGCTCGGCGGCCCTGGTCGGCCGCGAGTTCACCCTGGAAAAGCCGATCGTCGACGGCAACGGCACGGTGCGGATCGACGACACCGTGTGGCGCGTGGCGGGCCCGGATATTCCCGCCGGCAGCCGCGTGCGCATCGTGCAGGCGGATGGCGCTCAGTTGAGGGTGACGGCGGCGTAGGGGCAAAGTCTCGCTGCAGAGACACGTGAGATGGCTAACACGGTCGAGCGTGCAAGCGGGTTGCGTGCTATTGGGCCCAGCTTGCTAAGCTCGCGCCGCGAGATGCAGCGCCCTCTCCCCTTGCGGGAGAGGGCATCTCCGGCCCATCAACATGCTCGCTTGGGTGAGGGGTATCTATCCGCGACTTGTGCTCTTCGAAGCATACCCCTCACCCAACCGAATTTGCCGCGCTGTCCTCCATGCCCTCTCCCGCAAGGGGAGAGGGCGCAGTCATGAGCACTGTGGATACTGCTCTGACCGCACCGGGTATGACGGCGGGACGCAATGCTGCCGTTCAGTTCTGCAGCCTCACGCCCAGCATCACCACCGTGCCCGACGAACCCGCGCCGGCGATGTTCGAATCCAGCCTGTCGTAGCGCAGCGTGCCCTTGACCCACAGGCTTCGCGTCATCTTGTAGATCAGGTTGCCTTCCGCGGAATAGGTGCGGTCGTTGCGGCCGTAGCCCTGATAGTCGAGCGTGCCGAAGGTGAACTTGCCGATGCCGGTCAGCCAGCGGCGGAAGTCGTGGTCGACCTGCACCGTGTAGGTGCGCACCAGCACGCCGGAGGCGCCGGCGACGGTGGTCTCGGCGACCTGCGTGTCGGAGAAGAAGCGCGCGGTCGTCAGCGGCGTCGCCGACCAGACCAGCGAGGCCGACGTCAAGAAGCCCTGCAGCCGGTTGAGCCGCGGATCGGTGTAGCTGCGGGTGGCGTAGCCGAGCGAGAGTTCGCCGGTGAGAATCCGCGTGAACTCGAACGAGGTGCCGGCCTTGGCATAGCCGCCGGCGGAATCGCGCTGGTAGCCGGAGCGGTCGAACTGCAGGTCGTAGGTGCGGGTGTTGCCCTGCACCTCGGCGAACGGCTTCAGCCCCGGCGTGACCTCGTAGGACACCCGGCCGATGCCGCCGAGCTGGTTGTAGTTGCGGTCGTCGTTCGAGGTCGTCGTGCCGTCGGTCAGCTTGCTGTCCTGATAGCTGGTGCGATCGGCGGTGGCGCCGGCGGAGATCTGCAGCCGGTTGAAGCGCTGGTCGAAGCCCAGGGTGGTGCCGAGCGTGGTGTAGACCGGATAGCGGGCGAGGCCGGCCTGGATGCTCGGGCTGCCGGGATTGTCGGTCGCCGCGCGCAGGCGAAGCTGGGCGCCGACGGAGGTGTCGCGGGTGATGTCGAGGCGGCCATCGACATGGCCAGTGAAATCGGGGCGGTCGAGCGTGGTCGGCGCCGAATTGATGCCGCCGTCCATCATCGCGGGCAGGGTGCTGCCATAGCCGGTGAACGAGCCGCGCAGGTCGGCCACCAAGGCGTGGCGATCCCAGTTCGATACGGCGAGGAATTCCGGCGCGATCATCCAGGCCGGCATGCCGCGCGGATTGGCGAGGCGGGCCGGATTGCTGTCATAGCCCGCCGAGACTTCGACCGCGCCCTTGATCAGGAACGGTCCCACGTAGTCGCCGACCGCGCCGAACGGATCGTCGTCGATCTTGAGCCGCTTGCGTGGCGGCTGGCCAGGCACCGTGCCGGCCATGGCCGGGGGGACCGGCTGCCGGTTGGCGGAGGCCGAGGGCGGCAGGGTCGGCCGCAACTGGCCGGTCAACTCGCCGGAGGGGCGGGTGCCCGGGCCGGCTGCCGGCTTCGGCCGCGGCTGGGCGGGATAGTATTTGGGCTTCTTGCGGGTCCGGTTCAGCGAATCATAGCCGACATCGGCGGCACCGCTGGCCGCGGGCACGCCGGGCAGCGGGACGCGGCTGGCGGCAGAGACAGAACTGGCTGCAGGCGGGGCGGTGGGGACGCCCGGTGTCGGCACAGGGTCGGAGAGCCCGCTCACCGTGGTTCGCCGCAGCGGCGAGTCCTGGGGGGCGAGGAAGCCATCGCGGACGGGGCTGAGCACGTCGAGGGTCTGGGACCGGGCCTGGACGCCCAGCGCGCCGAGCAGCAGGCATGCGGCAGAGGCGCCGCACCATCGCGCACGCCTCCTGCGGCCGCTGTCAGGCCTCCACCCCACGATGAAAATACTCCAACAAAATCAACTGCGTCGTCGGGGAGTCCCGCGCCGCCGGCCAACACCGTCGTTAAGGGAGTAAAAACAAATATGGTTAATGGGCTGTTGATGACGCCTGGCCGCCTTACCCATGCTAAAGAGCGGCGCCTGACTGGTTCATCCCTGGAAGCAAGCATGCCGAGATCGAAGCCGTTGACCGACGCCCCTCCCGCCAACGCGGACATCCAATCGGCACTGCGGACGCTCGACGCCGGCAGCAACGGTATCGCCGCGATCTCGGCAGCGCTGCGCGGCTCGCTGGGGGCGGCCTTCGCCGCCGCCGTCGAGCTGATCCGCAAGGCCAAGGGCCGCGCGATCCTCACCGGGCTCGGCAAGTCCGGCCACGTCGCACGCAAGATGGCCGCGACCCTGGCCTCGACCGGCACGCCGGCGTTCTTCGTCCATTCCGCCGAGGCCGGCCACGGCGATCTCGGCATGATCACCTCGGATGACGTCGTCATCGCGCTGTCCTGGTCCGGTGAGCAGCCGGAGATGAAGACGCTGGTCAACTACACCAAGCGCTTCGCCATCCCGATGATCGCCATCACCTCGAACGCCCAGTCGTCGCTGGGGCAGGCCGCGCGCATCGTGCTGGAACTGCCGAAGGCACGCGAGGCCTGTCCGCACAATCTGGCGCCGACCACCTCGACCCTGATGCAGGCCGCAATCGGCGATGCCTTGGCGATCGCGCTGCTCGAGGGCCGCGGCTTCACCGCGCTGGAATTCGCCAACTTCCATCCGGGCGGCAAGCTCGGCGCCATGCTCAAGCACATCTCCGATTTGATGCGCTCAGGCGACGCCGTGCCGCTGAAGCCGCTCGGCACCGGCATGGCTGACGCGCTGGCCGAGATGTCGGCCAAGGGCCTCGGCTGCGTCGTCATTGTCGACGGCCGCGGCCACGTCGCGGGCATCATCACCGACGGCGACCTGCGCCGGAAGATGCGCGCCGATCTGCTGTCCGTCGCGGTCGACGAGATCATGACCGCCAACCCGCGCACCATCCGTCGCGAGGCGCTGGCGTCGGAGGCGCTGGAGATCCTGAACTCCGCGAAGATCACCACCCTGATCGTGACCGACGGCTCGAAGCCCGTCGGCATCCTGCACATGCATGATCTCTTGCGCGCCGGGGTGGCGTGATCGTCTCAGACGGCTTCATGCGGTCGCGGGAAGCGGGCGGCGCCTGGCTCCAACGGCAGTCCGAGCGCGTTGGCGAGGCAGGAGACGGTGCGGTAGAAGCCGCAGAGCAGGATGACCTCCAGCACCTGATCCTCGGCGTAGCAGGCTCTCAGCCTGACAAACTCGCGGTCATCCAGGTTCGCGCGCGCATGCAGCGCGTCGACCGCTGCGATCAGCGCTCGCTCCCGATCAGACCAGCATGACGCATCCGGCGGTCCAAGGACCGTTGCGTCGATCTGCTGCGCGGTCAGCCCGGCCCCCGCCGCGAAAGCCGCGACATGGACGCCCCATTCATATTCGCAGGCATTGAGCGCGCAGGTGCGGTCGATGACGATCTCGCGGTCGCGCAGCGAGAGCGGGCCGCGATCCAGGAGGCTCCCACCGCGGAATTTGCTCCAGGCCCGCGGATGGCCGGCCATGACGCGGAACAGCAGCAAGGGCGGCGCGCCGCGCATGATCTGGTCGAATTGGGCCTGGATATCGGCCGGGTAGGGTGGCTGGAGAGCGTCGAGGCGGAGCATGGTGACGTCCCTCCGGATCGTGTGCTACATTTTATGTAGCGTAATGCTACGCTTTTCGTAGCATTTGGCAAGGACCGGAATCGCAATGTCTCAAGCCATCAAGCCTGGCCGCGTCCGCGGCTCGCGCACGGGCCGCCCGATCATGGCACTGCTCGATCTGCTCGGCCGCCGCTGGTCGCTGCGCATCCTGTGGGAGCTGCGCGCCGGCGCGCTCACCTCGCGCGCGCTGCGCACGGCGTGCGATGATGCGTCCCCGACCGTGCTGCAAACCCGGTTGGACGAACTGCGCGGGGCGGGCTTCCTTCAACTTGGGGACGACGGCTATGGGTTGACGCCGCTCGGGCGGGAGCTGCTGGAGAACTTCCTGCCCCTGCACCGCTTCGCCGACCGCTGGCGCAAGCAGATGGACTGAGCGGCGGGGCAGGGCCACCATGCTCGTGTCCGGCTGTCTGCCCGCAACGGCTCGTGCTATGGCTCCGGCCGTAACAAGAAGGCGGGGCGATGCCGGACCATTTCGATCTCGACAGATATCTCGCGCGAATCGGCTATCGCGGACCGCTGGTGCCGACCTTCGAGACGCTCGCCGGATTGCAGGCCGCGCATGTCGATGCGATCGCGTTCGAGGGCATCGATCCCCTGCTCGGCAGGCCCGTGAACATCGACCTCGCCGCGGTGCAGGCCAAGATCGTCGACGGCCGCCGCGGCGGCTATTGCTTCGAGCAGAACGCCTTGTTGAAGGCGGCGCTGGAGGCGATCGGCTTCGCGGTGACGCCGCTGTCGGCGCGGGTGCGCTGGCGCCTCGACGCGGCCGCGCCGCTGACGCCGCGCACGCACATGATGCTCAAGGTCGACCTGCCGGAGGGGCCCTATCTCGCCGATGTCGGCTTCGGATCCTGCCTGCTCGATACGCCGCTCCGGATGGTGCCCGACGTGGAGCAGGCAACCGCGATGGGCACCTTCCGCCTGACGCTCTCCGACGGGCTGTACTGGCTCGCGGCCAGGCAGCCGACCGGCTGGCGCATGATGTATGTGTTCGACCTCGCGCCGCAGATCCACGCCGACTACATGCTCTCCAACTGGTTCACCTCGACCAGTCCGCTCACGCCGTTCACCTCGATGCTGATCCTGGAGCGGCTGACATCGGAGCTGCGCTACAAGCTCGTCAACCGCCGGCTGGTCGTCGAAGGCCGCGACGGCGAGATCAGGAGCGAGCAGATCATCGAGACGCCCGAGGCGTTGCAGCGCGTGGTCGAGGAGGTCTTCGGCGTCACATTCCCTGTCCATGTCGACGTGGTCTGGGCGCGGATCGAGAGCTGATCGGAAGGCGCTGCGATGGCGGACGAGTTTCGACTGGAGCCCTATCTCGCCCGCATCGGCTATCGCGGACCGCTCGCGCCGGACATGCCGACGCTGGCGGCGCTGCAGGCCGCACATGTCGGTGCCATCACGTTCGAGGCGCTCGATCCGCTGTTGGGGCGGCCCGTGCATGTCGACCTGCCGTCGGTGCAGCAGAAGCTCGTGGGAAGCCGCCGTGGCGGCTATTGCTTTGAGCAGAACGTGCTGTTTCAGGCCGTGCTGGAGGCGATCGGCTTCAAGGTCACCGGTCTCACAGGGCGGGTGCGCTGGCGCTCGCAGCCGACTGATCCGCTCGGGCCGCGCCAGCACATGATGCTGCTGGTGGAGGCCGAAGGCCGGCCGTACCTCGTCGATGTCGGCTTCGGCATCTGCCTGATGGATGCGCCGATCGGGCTGGAGGTCGGGCCGGAGCAGCGCACGCCGATGGGCACCTTTCGCGTTGATACGTGGAACGGGCTCTACACCGTCAGCGCCAAGCAGCCGACGGGCTGGCGCATGATGTATGCGTTCGATCTCGCGCCGCAGATCCATGCCGATTACGTGCTCGGCAGCTGGTACACGTCGACCAACGCGACCGTGCCGGCGACGCACACGCTGATGATGGAGCGGGTGGAGCCCGGCGTGCGGCACAAGCTGGTCAGCCGCCGTTATGAGCGTCAGGCGCGGGATGGCGAGCTGATCGAGGAGCGGGCGGTCGAGAGCGCTGAAGAACTCGGCCGGCTCATCGACGAGGTGTTTCGCGTGACACCGCCCGTGGCTGTCGAAGACATCTGGGCGCGGACGACGGCATGATTTGTCAGTCACTCCATAGTCGGTGATCGATCCGCCGTCT
>NZ_CAFJ01000248.1 GCF_000239795.1 Bradyrhizobium sp. STM 3809
TCATGGTGATGATCGTGATCATGGTGATGATCGTGGTCGCCGTGATCATGATGGGCATGTTCGGCGTGATCGGAATGACCATGGTGACCATGATGGTGATGCTGGTGCTCCCCGGCCAGCAGCCACGCGCTGGCGAGATTGACGAGCAGGCCGAGAACCGCCACTGCGATCGCCTCGCCATAGGCGATCGGCTCGGGGATCAGCAGCCGGACCACGCTCTCATAGGCCACCTGAACGGCGATGATCAGCAGGATCAGCGCGCTGGAGAAGGCCGCGAGCTCGCCGAACTTGCCGGTGCCGAAGGTGAAGGACGGATTGCGGGCATGCCGGCGGGCGAACAGATAAGCCAGCCCGGCGATCCCCAGCGCGGCCGCATGTGTCCCCATGTGCCAGCCGTCGGCGAGCAGCGCCATCGATCCGAACAGCGATCCGGCGGCGATCTCACCGGCCATCATCGCCAGCGTCAGGCCGACGACGAACCAGGTGCGGCGCTCGTTGCGCTCGTGCTGGGCGCCCAGGAAGACGTGATCATGCGCCCAATGGTCGGCTTGTGATGGCATTCCGCCGTTCTCCACATCAGTCTCGGCACGCCCGCAGGGCGCGGCGCGCAGATTACCACAGGACGGGGCAGCCGCCCTGCACCGCGATTGACAGCGCAAACCGGTTCCGCTGTAATCTTCAATATGGGGACATCGCGATCTCCCCACGAGGCGACATGCCCAAGTATCGCGTCCCGTCATTCTCGCACGAGGACGCATCATGTCATCCTTCGCATCGATATCTCCAGACAAGCTCAGCCGCCTGATCGGAACCCCGCAGGGGCCGATCCTGATCGACGTTCGCACCGACGAGGATTTCGCCGCCGATCCCCGGCTCATCCCGGGCGCGATCCGGCGCCCAGCGCTGCAGGCTCCACAGTGGAGCGCGGAATTCGGCGGCCGCTCGGTCATCGTGATCTGCCAGCGCGGCGCCAAGCTGTCGCACGGCGCCGCGGCCTGGCTGCGCGTCGCCAAGGCCGCCGCCGAGAACCTCGAGGGCGGCTTCGAGGCCTGGAAGGCGGCGGGCCTGCCGCTCGTTCCCACGGCCAGACTGCCGGCGCGCGATGCCGACGGAAAAACCATCTGGGTGACGCGCGCCCGGCCGAAGATCGACCGCATCGCCTGTCCCTGGCTGATCCGCCGCTTCGTCGATCCGCAGGCCGTGTTCCTGTTCGTCGCGCCATCCGAGGTCATGGCGGTCGCCGAACGCTTCCAGGCCGCGCCGTTCGATGTCGAGAGCACCTTCTGGAGTCATCGCGGCGAGCTCTGCACCTTCGACGTGATGATCGCCGAATTCGGTCTGGCGATTCCTGCCCTGCAGCGGCTTGCAACGATCGTGCGCGCGGCCGATACGGCACGGCTCGATCTCAGCCCCGAAGCGCCCGGCCTGCTCGCGGCCTCGCTCGGCCTGTCCCGCATGTATGACGACGATCTCGCCCAACTCGAGGCTGGCCTTGGGCTCTATGATGCGTTCTACCGCTGGTGCCGCGACGCCACGAGCGAATCGCACAACTGGCCGACGAACAAGGTGAAGCCATGAGCGAGCTGGTCTCATCGACCGCCCCCACCCAAGCTGACGCCGGCCATGGCGTCAGCTTTGCCGAGGCGTTCAAGGTCTGGCTGCGCGTCGCCCTGCTGTCGTTCGGCGGCCCGGCCGGACAGATCGCGGTGATGCACCGGATCATCGTCGACGAGAAACGCTGGGTCTCTGAGAGCCGGTTCCTGCACGCGCTGAACTACTGCATGCTGCTGCCGGGCCCCGAGGCACAGCAGCTCGCGACCTATATCGGCTGGCTGATGCACCGCACGGCGGGCGGCCTGATGGCGGGCGGCCTGTTCATCCTGCCGGGCATCATCGCGATCATGGCCTTGAGCTGGATCTACGTCGCGTTCGGCCATGTCTGGTTCGTCGAGGCGCTGTTCTTCGGCCTGAAGGCCGCGGTGCTCGCGATCGTGATCCAGGCGGTGGTCCGCGTCGGCAGCCGCGCCCTGCGCAACAACGTCATGATCGGGCTCGCAGCGGCCGCGTTCGTCGCGATCTTCTTCTTCGCGGTGCCCTTCCCAATCATCATCATCGCCGCCGGCGTCATCGGCTATCTCGGCGCCCGCGGCGGCCGGCCCGAATTCGCGGCGGCGGGCCATGGGTCCAACGGCAGCGGTGATGGCGACAGCGCGCTCGGTGAAATCCTGCCGGAGCATGCCAGGCCGAACAGCCGGCGCACGCTGCTCACGGCGCTGGTCTGGCTCGCGCTGTGGCTGGTGCCGGTCGCCGTGATCGTCGCGGCGACGGGCAGCGGCAGCACGTTCAGTCAGATCGCGCTGTTCTTCAGCAAGATGGCGATGGTGACGTTCGGCGGCGCCTATGCGGTGCTCGCCTATGTCGGGCAGCAGGCGGTCGAGCATTATCATTGGCTCAGACCTGCGGAGATGCTGGACGGGCTCGGCATGGCCGAGACCACGCCGGGGCCGCTGATCATGGTGCTGCAATTCGTCGGCTTCATCGCCGCGTCGCGCGATCCCGGTCCGCTCTCGCCGCTGATCGCGGGCACGCTGGGCGGACTGCTCGCCACCTGGGTGACGTTCGCGCCGTGCTTCCTGTGGATCTTCGTCGGGGCGCCATATATCGAGCGCCTGCGCGGCAACAAAGGGCTCGCGGGCGCGCTCGGCGCGATCACCGCGGCTGTCGTCGGCGTGATCCTCAATCTGTCGATCTGGTTCGCGCTGCATACGCTGTTCCGCCAGACCGTGCCGATCAGCGGCTTCGGGCTGGACTTCGATGCGCCGGTGCTGTCGAGCGTCGACGGCGCAGCGTTGCTGCTGTCGCTGGCGGCGGCGGTCGCGATCCTCCGATTCAAGCTCGACATGCTGACGGTGCTCGCCGCAGCCTGCGCCGCCGGCGTTCTGCTCAGGCTGGCGGGCTGGAGCTGACGCATCGGCGGCTCACACCACGTCGGCCGGGGCCAGCTTGCACGGCTTGCCGTCGGCCTCGATCTGCAAGGTCGGATGCTGGATGTTGAAGCGGCGGGACAGCTCGGCGCAGATGCGGTGCAGGAACGCGTCGTCGGTGCCGCCGGGGCAGACGAGATGCGCGGTCAGCGCGGTCTCGTTGGTGCTCATCGCCCAGACGTGGAGATCGTGCACCTCGTGGACGCCGTCGAGCGACGCGAGATAGTCGCGCACCTCCGGCAGAGCGATGTCGCGCGGCACGGCATCGAGCGCGAGATTGACGCTGTCGCGGGCGAGATCCCAGCCGCTCAGCAGCACCACCAGCGCGATGACGAGGCTGACGACCGGATCGACCCACAGCCAGCCGGTCCAGATCGTGATCAGCGCCGCGACGACGACGCCGAACGACACGGCCGCATCGGCGGCCATGTGCAGATAGGCGCCGCGAATGTTGAGGTCGGTGTCGCGGCCGCGCATGAACAGCAGCGCGGTCGCGCCGTTGATGACGATGCCGAGCGCCGCGACCCACAGCACGGTGACGCCGGCGACCTCGCCCGGATTGCGCAGGCGATCGACGGCTTCGACCGCGATGCCGCCGACCACGAGCAGCAGCAGGCCGGCATTGATCAGCGCGGCCAGAATCGAGGCCCGGCGATAGCCGTAGGTGTGTCGGTCGGTCGGCCGCCGCCCGGACAGCCATAGCGCACCCCAGGCCAGCAGCAGCGACATCACGTCGGAGAGATTGTGGATCGCGTCGGAGATCAGCGCCAGCGAATGCGCGGCATAGCCGAACACGAGCTCGGCGACGACGAAGGCGGTGTTGAGCGAGACTCCGATCGCGAACGCCGCGCCGAAGCTCGCGGGCGCGTGGCTGTGGCCGGCGTGGGAGTGCGCGTGAGAGTGGCCGTGATCATGGGAATGGGAATGAGCATGATCATGGTCGTCGTGATCGGAATGCGACTGCGCCATGCGACCTAACACCCGCTGCTCATGACCACCCTCGATGTCGTCCCGGCGAACGCCGGGACCCATAACCACCGGCGGCAATCGGTTGGCACGCGCGTGGTTCCAGCCTGCCCATCCCGCGTCCTGTGGTTATGGGTCCCGGGTCGGCGCCCCACGCGCTAAGCGCGCGGGGCTTGCCCGGGACGACGACCGTTTTTGTCGTCGCGGTGAGTGGCAGACCGAAGAGGCGTTCGATCGTCACTCCGCCCGCCTCACTCGATCGGCCGGTTGAACTTGTTCGACTTCGGCAGGCCCTGCGCGATGCGGCCGGCGTCGGCGCGGTTGCCGCGGTAGTCGGCGAGCTCCTTCCAGCTCAGGCCCTGGTCGCGGCCGGCGGAATCCTTCCAGGCGAGG
>NZ_CAFJ01000247.1 GCF_000239795.1 Bradyrhizobium sp. STM 3809
TCTTAAAAGATACAGATTTGCAAGAGAGAAGAGCGCGACGTGGCTGCCGCCCGGCAGCAGGACTGCGCGCCTCGATTAGTGTTGGGGCGCCGAAACCATCCGCCCCGCTTCGTCTTTGCGCAGCAGCGCCCGGCGGATCCGCCGCTGTGCCGGGGCCTCGAACCAGACGTAGGTGAGATACGCTGCCGTCAAGGTCAGGCCCATGAAGCCGATCCAGAACGGCGGCTGGCCGTAGGGGATCGCTCGCCCCCACGCACCAAAAGCCAGCGCGATGGCAAGCTGGATCGGGAAGTGCAGCAGATAGCACGAATAGGTCATGTTGCCGGCGGCCTGCAGCAGGTTCTCGAGGCGCCGGGGCAGGGCGATGGGGGTTGCGCAGACGAACAACAGGATCGGGACATAGACCAGCAGCAGCGCCGCGGCGCGCTCTGCCAGCTCGATGCCCGAGAGCCAGAGCGCGCTCGGAAGGGCGACGGCTGCGCAACCGGCGAGAACCTCGAGCCTCGCGCGGTACGGGGCATCGGCCACGCTCTGCCGCGCCATCGCGGCGAGGCCGCCGGCGTAGAAGAACACGAAGCATTTGCCGACCAGCGTGCCGCTGGCGATCCCGGCCAGGATCATCGCGAGGTTGAGCAGCGGCGATGTCGTCACGAAGCGCAAGCCTGCGAAGAACGCGGCATAGACGAGCACTTCGATCGAGACCGACCAGATCGGTCCATTGAAGCTGACGCCGGTGGGCGGCAGCCAGTCGCTGGCCATGACCAACTGCGCGACGAAATGGCCGAGATCGTTGCTCTGGTAGACGAAGGCGAAGCCGTGCTGCGCGACATAGAGCGTCTGCAGCCCCGCGACCAGCAGCAACGTCGCGAGATGCAGCGGATAGAGCCGCGACAGCCGGTTGACGAAGAAGATCCAGCCGTCGACGCGTCTGTTCGGGATGGTTGCGCCGTACTTCCAGAAGAAGATGAAGCCGGAGATGCACCAGAAGACGACGACGCCGTACTCGCCGAGCTCATAGAACGGGAACAGCGCGCGGTAGAACGGCAGCTCGCTGCGGACCAGGCCGACCGGCGCGTCGGCGACATAGGCGAAATGCGGATAGTGCCACAGCAGCACCGAGATCGTGGCGAGGAACCGCAGCAGCTCCAGCCCGAGCAGCTTGTGGGTCCTTGGCAACGTCGATGTCTGGGGCAGGGCCATGCAGCGATCTGTTAACCGTGTCGACGGGCGGCGCTGACAGACCCTACCTCCAGCCGAGTGAAGGATTGTTTGCGCCGGCCGCGATCGCGGCGCGTTCCGGCGTCAACGGCAGGCGAGGTCGGTCGCCTGCCGGATCGCCTCGTCCCAGGACCGGTAGCCGGCGGCATTGAGGTGGATGCCTTCCAGCGTGAACGGCGCCTCCATCGGTGGCAGGGGCAGGAAGGCCGCGCCGGTGCGCTTGGCGAGGTCCGGCAGCATGGCCCGATAGCCTGTGATGCTCGCCATCGCGACCTTCTCCATCGCCGCCGTGAACGGCCCGCGGGCTTCGACCGGAGGAAATTCGACGATGAACAAGCGCTGCGTCAGCATCGCCAGTTCGCGCAGCAGGGCCTCGTAGCGGCCGGCGAACGCCTGGCTGGAGTCGGGCTTGGCGGTCAGCGCATCGTTGACGCCGAGCGAAACGATGATCGCGAACGGCCGCTTCGGCCCCAGTGCCGGCTTGAGCCAGCCGGCCAGGTCGCTGCGCGTGCCGGCGCCGGCGAGGCCGGCGTTGACGATTGGATGCCCGCAGGCGCTGGCTGGCAAGGTCGCGGCCTCGACGATGCTGTCGCCGAGCACGACGATCGGGTCGTCGGTGCGCGACAGCAGGTTGTAGTGCACGACGAGCTGGCGAACGACGCGATGATCGCCGCCGGACGGCGCCGCCGAGCGGCGCGCCAGCACGAAGGCCGCCGCCGCCGCGGCGATCACCGCAAACAGCACAAATCCCAGCCGGGCCTGCGTCTTCGCTGCCATTGGACGATCAATGTCCTCATGCGACCCGAAATCGCGCGATCGCTTGGTGCTAATTGGTCCGCGTCCAGGTCGAGGACCGGCATACCATGCCGCCAAGCGCGCATCCCGCGGTCGTCAGCGTGCCGCCGGAAAGCGTCATCTTGGCATCATAGGTCTTGCCGTCGTCGGGATTGCTGTAGCTGCCGGCCCAGGCGTTGGGTCCGGTCGGCTTCATGCCGGAGAACAGCCGCTGGCCGACCTTGGCCGGGGTGTCGGTGCCCTCCTTGATCCAGACCAGCGTGCCGCAGATGGCGCCGCCGCAGGGCGCGAACTTGACCTTGGAGGCGCCGCTCTCGCGCAGCCAGACCCCGGTGACATCATCGGCGAGTGCCGGGCTCGCGGCCAGTGCGAGCGAAAAACCAAGTCCGAGAATGAAACGACCGATCATGCGAGCCTTCCCTGCGGCTTACGAGACGCATTTTGTTGCCTGCGGATCGTGTCGGCAACGCGATGTGCCGCCGGCGAGCCGCGCCGTCTCTGTTGAGCGAAAAGGATAGCAGGATTCGGGCGTCCCGCATCTGCTCCGGATACCGGCTGCGACGGACAGGCTGTCGCAGCGGGGCTTCATCGCGCCGCGAGATAGACCTCGCCGAGCAGCGAGGAGTTCGACCATGGGACCTGCTTGTTTCTGGTGCCGGCGACGACCTCGGCGCGCACGCGTGTCAGCATCTGCTGCACCTCGAGCCCGGGCGTGCCGATGTGGCGCGACAGTGCCGCGGAGAACGGGCTGTTCTCGCCGTCGCCGTCGAGCGCGACCTTGCCGGGCGCGGTCGCGAACGCGATCAGCGTGCCCGCGCCGGACGTGGCGCCGGTGCCGAGCGACGAGGGGGCCGCGAGGCCGGTGGCGCTCAGGCCTCGGCTCGGCGCGGGGCTTGCGCCTTCCGGCGGCGCGAACGGATTGTTGCGGCAGGCATCGAGGATCAGGATGTTGGTGCGGACCTGGTCGTCGAGCCCTGCCAGGATCTGGTCCATGTCGACCATTGACGATACGACGTCGCTGCCGCCCGACAATGCGATGTCGGTGGGCACGAGATAGTTGTGGCCGTCGATCTGGACGCCATGGCCGGCATAGAACACGACCGCCACCTGGGCCCTTGCGGCCTCGCGCAGAAAGTCGCGTGTCCTCGCCTGCATCGTCGCGCGATCGAGATCGATGCCCTCCACCACGGTGAAGCCGATGTCGCGCAGGCTCTTGGCGATCGCGCGGGCGTCGCGTGGCGGATTGGGCAGCGCTTGCACATGCGCATAGGCGCCGTTGCCGATGACGAGCGCCATGCGTTGGCCCGTCGTCGCCGGAGCGGGCGATGACGGCGAGACCGGCGTCTCGGCGCGCTGCTGCGGCGGCGGCGCCGGCTCCGACAGCAGCGACAGCCGCACCTTGGCGGTGGCCTGGTTGGCTTTGCTGCCGGAGTCCGATGCGGTCGGCTTCAGCGCGGCGGCGTAGTCGGCCTTGGCGGCATCGAACTCGCCCTTGGCCTCATAGGCGAGCGCGCGATGCACCAGCGCGGCGATGACGACGCTGCCGGGCGGGGTCATCACGTTGGCGGGCGGGTTCTGGGCCAGCCTGACCGCCTCCGAGCCGTCGGCAATGGCACGCTCGATATTGCCCTTGGCGCGCCAGATCACCGAGCGGTTGGTCATCGCCGAAGCCAGCGAGGGAGAGAGCCGGATCGCCTCGTTGATATCGCTGAGGGCGCCGTCCAGGTCGCCCTGGGCGGCCTTGGTGATGCCGCGGTTCTGCCAGCTATAGGCTTCGCGCGGGCTCAGCTTGATCGCCTCGTCGTAATCGCCGAGCGCGTGGACGTAGTCACCCTTGGAGCGATAGGCGTTGCCGCGGTTGTGATAGATGGTGGCGCTCGGCGGCCCGAGCTTGAGGGCGTCGTTGAAGTCGGCGATGGCGATGTCGTCCTCGCCCTTGTCGTAATAGGCCGAGCCGCGGAGATTGTAGACCGCCTGCGACGGCTGCAGCCGGATCGCCTCGGTGGCGTCAGCGATCACATGGGCGTAGTCGCCCTTCTTGTTCCAGCCGACCGCACGCCAGAAATAGATCGTGGCGAGCTGGCCTCCCGAAAACACCTTCAGCGCGATGATCTTGTTGCAGGCGGCGATCATCTGGTCCGCCGGCGTGGTCTCGGTGGTGCAGAGCGGCCCGAGCTGCGATTTCGATTGGGCGAGGCCGGGAGACGCCCAGAGCAGGGCCAGCAGCGGGAGAAGAAACAGGGTCGGGGGGCGCATGGGGAGGGACCGGAACGGGAAGCGCAGGGAAACCATATCCCGTTTGTTGCGTCCGGATGGTTCCGGGTTCAGGCCCTTTGCCTCGTTGGGCAGAAGGTGCTAGGACGATGGGCCAATGGCAGTCTGCCCACTCCCATTTCCCACCGATTGGCCGCATGAAGAACGACCAGCTGCTCGCCCAGATCACGGAGTTCTGCCGCCAGTCGGACATGGCGGAATCGACGTTCGGCCGGCGCGCCGTCAACGACGGCAAGCTGGTGCAGCGGCTGCGCGAGGGCAAGCGCATCACCATCGACACGCTGGACCGGATCCAGGCCTATATCGCGGCCTCCACCGGCACGCTGCCGCCGCCGCGGCTCGATGTCGTGCCGGAGAAGCGCGATCCCAAGAGCAATTTCCGCTTCTTCGAGAACCGGCAGAAATACCTGCTGTTCGTGCATACCTGCAGCGAGAAGCGGGTGGTGGCGGAGCGGGTCGGGCTCGAGCTCGCCAGCATCCATCCGCGTCCCCCGGCGCTGCGGCTGTTCGACGCCGGCGTCGGCGACGGCACCGTGCTGTCGAAGGTGCTGCGGACGATGCACGGCCGTTTTCCCCATATTCCGTTCTATGTCGCCGGCAAGGAGCTCAGCCTCGAGGACGTCCGGCTGACCCTGGAAAAGGTGCCGGACCGGCTGTTCGAGCACCCGGCCAGCGTATTCGTGTTCACCAACATGAACTATGCCGAGGCGCCGTGGCTGACGCCGGCCTCGCCGGCGGTGGCCGCCTCGATGATCTGGCACGAGGTCGTGCTGCAGGGCGATTCATCCGGCGATTTCGAGACCCAGATCACCGCGCTGAAGCCGTTTTTGGAGCAGAACTGGCGCGCCAACGTCTCCCAGCGCACCGGCATGCCGGTCTATGAGCGGCCGATCGCGCTGGTGCTGTACCGCGAGGACCACCGCTTCCTGCTCGACGGCATCATCCCCCGGGCCGGGCGGGTCGAGGCCAATTTCGACCTGATCATCGCCTCGCAGCCCTACCGGGCGCGCTCGTCGGTCAACTTCCGCGCCAAGCGCATCATCGCACCGCTGGCCCGGGCCCTGAAACCGGGCGGCCGGCTTATCGGAATCCACTCCCACGGCCAGGATCCGGGCCTGGAAATCATCCAGGCGGTGTGGCCGGGAGAAAATCCTTTCTCGGTCAGCCGCCATGAGCTATTGCGCGCCGTCAAGTATGAGCTGGGCTCCAGTGGGCGAGACTTAAATTTTAACGCCTATGCGGACAATCGCTCGATTTTCAGGTATGAGATGGAGGCTCTGCCCAACGAGGTCACCGGTGCGATCGGAACCTCGACGGCCTTTGCAGCCTGGAACGCGGCGGTGTATGTCGCGCAGATCGAGGAGGACCGCCTGACGGAGGTCGCCCACTCGTCCCGCGCGCTCGACGCCGCCAGAGAGGTCCTGCGAAAGCACAACGGGCTGTGGTTCTACGACGAGTCCTACGTCATCTCGCGGCGTCGCGACTGACATCCTGGGATCAGGACATTTGGGATCAATACGAACGACCGCCGTGGGCGGCAAAGAAGGGATTGCTTGATGCGCGCGTCATATCTGTTCACCTCGGAATCGGTGTCCGAGGGCCATCCGGACAAGGTCTGCGACCGGATTTCGGACGAGATCGTCGACCTGTTCTACCGTGAAGGGCCGAAGGCCGGCATCGACCCCTGGCAGATCCGCGCCGCCTGCGAGACGCTCGCCACCACCAACAAGGTCGTGATCGCCGGCGAGACCCGCGGCCCGTCCTCAGTGACGAATGAGCACATCGAGCACGTCGTCCGCGAGGCCATCAAGGACATCGGCTACGAGCAGGAGGGCTTCCACTGGAAGACCTGCGACATCGAGATCCTCCTGCATCCGCAGTCGGCCGACATCGCCCAGGGCGTCGACGCGCTGCAGCCCGGCGAAGTCAAGGAAGAGGGTGCCGGCGACCAGGGCATCATGTTCGGCTACGCCTGCAACGAGACGCCCGATCTCATGCCCGCGCCGATCTTCTACGCCCACAAGATCCTGCGCCTGATCGCCGAAGCCCGCCACTCCGGCGTCGAGAAGGTGCTGGGCCCGGATTCCAAGAGCCAGGTCACCGTGCGCTACGAGAATGGCAAGCCGGTCGGCGTGCGCGAGATCGTCGTCTCGCATCAGCACCTGATCCCGGACATGACCTCGGCGCAGGTCCGCGAGCGGGTCGAGCCCTATGTGCGCGAGGCGCTGCCGAAGGACTGGATCACCAAGGACACGATCTGGCACATCAACCCGACCGGCAAGTTCTTCATTGGCGGTCCCGATGGCGACACCGGCCTGACCGGCCGCAAGATCATCGTCGACACGTATGGTGGCGCGGCCCCGCATGGCGGCGGCGCGTTCTCGGGCAAGGACCCGACCAAGGTCGACCGCTCGGCCGCCTACGCGGCCCGCTACCTCGCCAAGAACATTGTGGCCGCCGGCCTCGCCGATCGCTGCACCCTGCAGCTCGCCTACGCCATCGGCGTGGCGCGGCCGCTGTCGATCTACATCGACACCCACGGCACCGGTAAGGTCTCCGAGGACAAGCTGGAGAAGGCGGCGGCCGAGGTGATGAACCTCACCCCGCGCGGCATCCGCTCGCACCTCGACCTCAACCGTCCGATCTACGCGCGCACCGCGGCCTACGGCCATTTCGGCCGCACGCCGGACAACGAGGGCGGCTTCTCCTGGGAGAAGACCGACCTCGCCGAGGCGTTCAAGCGCGCGGTGTAGTTGCTACTTCACCTCTCCCCGCCAGGGCGAAGCGAAGCTTCGCTGGGGCGGGGAGAGGTGGCTTGCATCGATCGATGCGAGCCAAGTGAGGGGTGACAGGTCCGGCACGGCGCACCGCGCGTGCGGCGGCCTCTCGCCTCGACACTCTCCCCGTCAGATCGGGGAGAGTGATCCAGACCGCGCTGAGACGCGTCTCGTTCAATCGTTATGACCCGTTCGAATTCATCCGACCAGGAACCCCACATGACCGCCTTCAACGACTACATCGTCAAGGACATCTCGCTCGCCGAGTTCGGCCGCAAGGAGATCTCGCTCGCTGAGACCGAGATGCCCGGCCTGATGGCGACGCGCGAGGAGTATGGCCCGAAGCAGCCGCTGAAGGGCGCGCGCATCGCAGGCTCCCTGCACATGACCATCCAGACCGCGGTGCTGATCGAGACGCTGAAGGCGCTCGGCGCCGACATCCGCTGGGTCTCGTGCAACATCTACTCGACGCAGGACCATGCCGCCGCGGCGATCGCCGCCGCCGGCATTCCGGTGTTCGCCGTCAAGGGCGAGACCCTGGTCGACTACTGGGACTACACCGCCAAGCTGTTCGACTGGCACGGCGGCGGCCATCCCAACATGATCCTCGATGACGGCGGCGACGCCACCATGTACGTCCATCTCGGCCTCAAGGCCGAGAACGGCGACGCGGCGTTCCTTGACAAGCCCGGTTCGGAAGAGGAGGAGGTGTTCTTCGCGCTCCTGAAGAAGCAGCTCAAGGAGAAGCCGAAGGGCTATTTCGCCGAGATCGCCAAGTCGATCAAGGGCGTCTCCGAGGAGACCACCACCGGCGTGCATCGTCTCTACGACATGCAGAAGGCCGGCACGCTGCTGTGGCCCGCGATCAACGTCAACGACAGCGTCACCAAGTCGAAGTTCGACAACCTCTATGGCTGCCGCGAGTCGCTGGTCGACGGCATCCGCCGCGGCACCGACGTGATGATGTCGGGCAAGGTCGCGATGGTCGCCGGCTTCGGCGACGTCGGCAAGGGCTCGGCCGCCTCGCTGCGCCAGGCCGGCTGCCGCGTCATGGTCTCCGAGATCGATCCGATCTGCGCGCTGCAGGCGTCGATGGAGGGCTATGAGGTGACGACGATGGAGGATGCCGCGCCGCGCGCCGACATCTTCGTGACCGCCACCGGCAACAAGGACATCATCACCATCGAGCACATGCGCGCGATGAAGGATCGCGCCATCGTCTGCAACATCGGCCATTTCGACAACGAGATCCAGGTCGCTTCGCTGAAGAACCTGAAGTGGACCAACATCAAGCCGCAGGTCGACGAGATCACCTTCCCCGACGGCAAGCGCATGATCCTGCTGTCCGAAGGCCGCCTCGTGAACCTCGGCAATGCGATGGGCCACCCGTCCTTCGTGATGTCGGCGTCGTTCACCAACCAGACCTTGGCGCAGATCGAGCTCTACGCCAACAACAAGGACGGCAAGTACAAGAAGGAAGTCTACGTGCTGCCGAAGTCGCTCGACGAGAAGGTCGCGCGCCTGCACCTCGCCAAGATCGGCGTCAAGCTCACCGAGCTGCGCCCCGACCAGGCCGCCTATATCGGCGTCAAGCCGGAAGGCCCGTTCAAGTCCGAGCACTACCGCTACTGATCTGCGCTCAAGCGCGGCGGAGATGACGAAGGCCGGGGCATCGCCCCGGCCTTTTGCTTAGATCTGTAGGGTGGGCAAAGCGCCTTCTTGCTCGGTGCATCAACCGCTGACGGCGGAAGCGTGCCCACCCGGATCGTGCGTCGCTTGCGGGACGGTGGGCACGGCGCGCAAACGATCCGCGTATGAGGTGACAGCGTGCTTGGCGCCTTTGCCCACCCGACGGCAGCGGCGAATGTTGCAATCACCCCGTGCGCCGTGACGACGGCGCCGCGGCCCGCACGGCCTTGCCGCGCTTGGCGGCGTGATGCTCCGAGCGCGCCGCAATCCGCTTGTGCTTCCTCGTCTCCGCCGCCGCGACCTTCACCGCCGGCGTGCGGTGCTTGGTGTATTCCTCGCCGTCGACCGGGCCGACATGCGGCGGGTCGCGGTCGAGATAGGGCCGGCCGACTCCAAAACTCTTGCCGTTGGCGTCGACCCATTTCCACAACTGCTCGGTCGCCACCCAGCGTTGCGCGCGCGTCTCGCCGTTGACGGAGACGATGTCGGCGGCGAGGCCGTGGCCGTAGCCGCCGCGCAGGCTGCCGCCGTGATAGGAGCGGTTGGTCGCGGCCTTCAGCCCGCTCGCGATCTCCTGGCGATAATCGTCGCGGAAGCCGCTGGTGATGCCCGGCGCGAGGCCCGCGGCTTCGGCGGCGTGCAGCGTCTGAAACAGCTTCATCTTGAAACCGCGGTCCATGCCGCCGATCACGTACTCCATCATGGTCTGGCCGACGCGCTCGGCGGCCTTCGGATCCTTCCAGGCGAAATCATTGTCGACCAGCCTGGTGAAGCTGCGCGTCACCCTGACCATGCGGCCCTTGCGCTTGACCGTGACGACGCGACGCTCGGTCTCCCTGATCTTGTCGAGCTTCGGCGCGCGCTCGTACAGCGCCCACAGATAGCGATCGACGCAGACGTCGATGTCGGGACATTCGTCGAGGATCTCGACCCGGTCCGCGCTGGCCACGGTGGATTTGGGCACGTCGCCCGCCGCGGTCGGCGAGACCAGTTCGTCGACGGGCAGCGGCGCCGAGGGCGTGATCGACGCGGTGGTCAGCGCCGTGTCCGCTGCGAGCGGCTGTGCAGGCGTCGGTGCAGTCGCCGTCGATGCTGTCACTTCTGCGACGACCGGCGTCGCGCTCTCGGGCTCGGCGGCGGCTGCGGGCCAGGCGATGACGCAGCCTGCGAGGACAACCGATCGGCACAACGCACGCGTGGTGAACTGCTGCGAGCTCATCATCCGGCCTCCGAGATCCGAGTAAGATCTGCGCCCCTGCGAACAGGCGCGGTCAGGCATCCGATACCTGCGATTGTTCGGCGCTTGGCGGCGGCGCGCAATAACGCAACGGGCGTTACCGGCAGCTTTTGCGGGAACTGTGGCCCGCGCGCAACGATCGGAATTGTGAGTTCCGGGTGTCGCTCATGAGTCCGCTTCGCGCCGGACAGCAGGCTGGGACGTCCGCCGCAGCAGCTTGCGTCCCGTCAGCATCGCGCGCGCCAGGTTCTCGCGCTGCAGTCGGCTCACAAGCACGACGCCGGCAACATGCAGCACGACCATCGGGATCAACAGATACGACGTCAGCTCATGGGTGTCCTCGACCCACCAGACGCCGAAGAAGCGCACGGTGACCTGCATCGCGCCGGTCACCGCCGAGACGATCAGCACGAGCAGCAGCACAAGCTGCATCGCGGTGCCGGCGGGGTTGAGGCCGAGATAGCGTCCGGTCTTGCCGCGCCGCAGATTCCACACATAAGCGGGGGTCGCGCGCAGCCTGGCGGGGAGACTGCGGAATCGGGAATGCCGCGTGCCGATCACGCCCCAGATCAGGCGGAAGGCGAGCAGCCCGAGGATCGCGTAGCCCGCGGTGCGATGCAGGCCGTCGTAGATGTTCGGCGTGACCCAGGCGATCAGCACCAGCACGGCCAGCAGCCAGTGCCATAGGCGCAGCGGCAGATCCCAGACCTGCACGGTCTCGGCTGCATCCGGGTCTGTCAGACTGGCTTTGGGCGCTGTGCCGTGCATGAGCATCACGTCGCGGCGGGCGGGGATGCTGCGCGCCGCCCGCCGACTCCTAGACGATGGCTACTTGGCGATGGTGTGCTTCAGGCTGAGATCCTCGGGGCTGTAGAACAGCTCGTACAGCTTGCCGCCCTTGACGCCGTAGACCTCGTAGCAACTGCCCTCGACCTTGGAGCGGCGCACCTCGTACCCGGCATCCTTGGCCTTCGCCTCGGCCTCGGCGGCCGGCTGCCACTGGGCCTTGTCGAGCTTGGTGCAGGTCTTGTAGCCGTCGGCCATGGCCGGCGCGACGGCGAACCCTGCGAGCATGGCGCCGATCGCGGCGGCGGTGGTCAGTCTCATCAATCCCTCCCATGAGCAAATTCAAACACGATGCATCGTGGGATGAGGGAAGACGGCAACCGCACCAACGTGTCAACGGAGCGGCAGCTGGAATTTCTCTTAGAGCTTTTCCAGGTTTTTGCGGAGCCTGAAAAACAAGGGGTATGGCAAAAGCCGGCGCAGCCGCGACGTTAAGTCTCGATCATCAGGGTCTCGCCCTTGGAGCCCACAAGGACTCGACGATGTCGATCGCGACACACGTCGGAATTAGTTGCGCGTCATGCCCGGGCTCCGTCCCGGGCATCCACGTCCGTCCAGGATGCCGACCGACGTGGATGGCCGGGACGGAGCCCGGCCATGACGGAGGAGATGGACGGGCACATGCCGCGATCTGCCCCGCGGTTTCAATGTGGACCAACTAGACCGCGCCACGAGGATCTGCCAGAAACATGCGATGACCTCGCACGCTCACCTCGCAGGCGCTGCCATCCGCAGCCGAATTACCGACCCGGCCTGATCCGTCGGGCCGGGCGCGTTTGCCTGCGACTTGATCTGTGAACATCTCTGGCGCCCCGGGCGGTGCCGCATACGAGGTCTCCATCCATGTCTCCAAGCCAACCCATGCTGCACCTCGTGTGCGGCAAGATCGCTGCCGGCAAGTCGACGCTGGTCGCGGAGCTCGGCCGGCGCCCGGCCACCGTGGTGGTGGCCGAGGACGACTGGCTGGCGCAGCTCTATCCGGGCGAGCAGGCCAGCTTGGCCGACTATGTCCGCAATTCGTCCCGGCTGCGCGCCGTGATGGGCCCGCATGTCGTGGCGCTGCTGCGTGCCGGCGTGTCGGTCGTGCTCGATTTCCCCGCCAACACGCTGGCGAGCCGTGGCTGGATGCGCGGCCTGTTCGAAGCGGCGGGCGTGCCGCACCGGCTGCATCATCTCGACGTGCCCGACGCGGTCTGCAAGGCGCGGCTGCGGGCGCGGAATGCAGCGGGGGAGCATGCGTTCAACGTGACAGACGAGGAGTTCGACCTGTTCACGTCCTACTTCGTCGCGCCGACGCCCGAGGAAGGATTCGACGTGGTCGTGCATCGGCGGTAGCTGATCCTGCCTGGTAGCCCGGATGAGCGCAGCGATATCCGGGATCATCGAGAGAGCGCGTGAGACCCCGGATATCGCTGCGCTCATCCGGGCTACGCGGACTATCGGACGGATGCCCCCTTCAGTGAGTGTGCTGACGTGTAAGGGGATCGACCTCCACGCACCGCCGTCGTCCCGGCGAACGCCGGGACCCATACTCCGCGGCGGGGGTTGCAAGACAAGACGGATCCGACATCTCGCCCGATCACATCTCCCT
>NZ_CAFJ01000246.1 GCF_000239795.1 Bradyrhizobium sp. STM 3809
TCACGATTGCATCACGGCTTTTGTGAGGGTGCGATGCAGGAACGGTGCCGCAATGCGGTCGTTGCCTCCCGACAGACTCAGGGAGACTTCCATGCAACGCACGATCAAGATGGCCGCTCTGGCAGCGGCAACGCTGGTGATTGGCACCGCGGCCGCATCGGCGCAGGGCTATGCCCGTTACGGCGACTCGATGGCCTGGGTGCCGCCGGGCCAGACCTACGACTCCGAGCCGGTCTATGCCGGCGCACCGGCCTACGCACCGGGTCCGGTGGCTGGCCCCGTCACATGGGGGCGTGGCTACAACGGCACCAATCATCCGACCCCGGGCTCGACCCAGGGCGATGTCGGTCCGTCCGGCAACAACAACGGCACGCTGACCGGCGTCTATCGCCAGTGGTAGCCGCCGCGCTCCGCGCCTAGGCATCAAAGCCCGCTGCTCGACCCGAGCGGCGGGCTTTTCGCATGGCATCGTGCTGAGGACGTGGTGGCGAGCGGATCATGGGATCGCGGCATTGTGAGCGGCGCGTTCTGTCGCAGAGCTCTCGCGCGCCTGCTGCGGAACCTGCGAGCTACTTACGTCGTTTGCTCCGCGATCACCTTAGGAACGAAGGAGCAAGTTCATGACGCGCATCTTGGGATACGCCGCGCTGACGGCCGTCACGCTCGTGGCCGGCACCGCTGCGGCTTCCGCCGGCGAGTACGGCCCCGGCGGCTATGGCTATGGCGGCCAGGTCACCAGCACCTATGCCTACCGCGACTCCTATGCCTGGGCTCCGGCCCCGGTTGATGAGGAAGGCTACGTCGCCGTCGCGCCGGGCCCGTATGCCGGCCCGGGCTGGGGCACCGGCTACAACGGCACCAACCACCCGACCCCGAGTTCGACCCAGGGCGATGTCGGTCCCTGGGGCAACAACAACGGCACGCGCAGTGGGTATTACCGCTGGTGAGTTGAGGTCGTGGGATAACCACCCAGCCCGCCGCTCCTCCTCGCCGAGCGGCGGGCTTTTGGTTGGACCGAAGCTGTCGGCCGCAGCGTCATTGCGAGGAGCTGAGCGACGAAACAATCCAGCCGTGTAGCCCGGATGAGCGCAGCGATATCCGGGGTCTCCTCGGACGTCAGCGATGAACCCGGATGTCGCTTCGCTCATCCGGGCTACAACGGCTCCACGACAACTACTCGGCCGCCACTACTCGGCCGCCTCGCTGGCCGTCCCGCGGCTGCGCTTCTTCGGCTTGGCGGATTTCTCCAGCACCGGCTTCAAGAACTGGCCCGTGTAGCTGCGCGGCGCCTTGACGATGTCCTCCGGCGGGCCCCACGCGACGATCTCGCCGCCGCCGTCGCCGCCTTCGGGGCCGAGATCGATGACCCAGTCGGCGGTCTTGATGACCTCGAGATTGTGCTCGATCACGACCACCGTGTTGCCCTGGGCGACCAGCTCGTGCAGCACCTCCAGGAGCTTCTTGACGTCATGGAAGTGCAGGCCCGTCGTGGGCTCGTCGAGGATGTAGAGCGTGCGGCCGGTCGCGCGCTTCGACAGCTCCTTGGCGAGCTTGACGCGCTGCGCCTCGCCGCCGGACAGCGTGGTGGCCTGCTGGCCGACATGGATGTAGTCGAGGCCGACGCGGCGCAAGGTCTCGAACGTGTCGCGCACGCGCGGCACCGCCTTGAAGAACTCGGCGGCCTCCTCGACGGTCATGTCGAGCACGTCGGCGATCGACTTGCCCTTGAACAGGACGTCGAGCGTCTCGCGGTTGTAGCGCTTGCCCTTGCAGACGTCGCAGGTGACGTAGACGTCGGGCAAAAAGTGCATCTCGATCTTGATGACGCCGTCGCCCTGGCAGGCCTCGCAGCGGCCGCCCTTGACGTTGAACGAGAACCGGCCCGGCTCATAGCCGCGCGCCTTGGCCTCGGGGAGGCCGGCGAACCATTCGCGGATCGGCGTGAACGCGCCGGTATAGGTCGCGGGGTTGGAGCGCGGGGTGCGGCCGATCGGCGACTGGTCGATGTCGATGATCTTGTCGATATGCTCCAGGCCCTCGATACGGTCGTGCGGTGCGGCGGCCTCGTTGGCGCCGTTGAGCTTGCGCGCGATCGCCTTGTAGAGCGTGTCGATGAGAAGCGTCGACTTGCCGCCGCCGGAGACGCCGGTGATGGCGGTGAACAGGCCGAGCGGAATCTCCGCCGAGACGTTCTTGAGATTGTTGCCGCGGGCGTTGACGACCTTGATGGTGCGGCGATGGTTCGGCGGCCGCCGCTCCGGCACCTCGACCTCGAGCTCGCCGGTGAGATATTTGCCGGTCAGCGACGCCGGATTGCGCATGATCTCGGCCGGCGTGCCCTCGGCGACGATGTTGCCGCCATGGGTGCCGGCGCCGGGGCCGATGTCGAGGACGTAGTCGGCCAGCCGAATGGCGTCCTCGTCATGCTCTACGACGATCACGGTGTTGCCGAGGTCGCGCAGCCGCTTCAAGGTGTCGAGCAGGCGGGAATTGTCGCGCTGGTGCAGGCCGATCGAGGGCTCGTCGAGCACGTAGAGCACGCCGGTCAGACCCGAGCCGATCTGCGAGGCCAGGCGGATGCGCTGGCTCTCGCCGCCGGACAGCGTGCCCGACGAACGCGCCAGGGTCAGGTAGTTCAGGCCGACATCGAGCAGGAAGGTGAGGCGGTCGCGGATCTCCTTCAGGATCCGGGTTGCGATCTCCGTCTGCTGGGCGTTGAGCGCCTTCGGCACCTCGGCGAACCACTCGCCGGCCGCCTTGACGCTGAGGTCGGAGATCTCGCCGATATGCTTGCCGCCGACCTTGACGCACAGCGCCTCGGGTTTCAGCCGATAGCCGTTGCAGCCGGCGCAGGGGACGTCGTTGAAATACTTGCCGAGCTCCTCGCGCGCCCATTCGCTCTCGGTCTCGCGGAAGCGCCGCTCGATGTTGGTGATGACGCCCTCGAACGGCTTCTTGGTGTCGTAGGAGCGGACGCCGTCCTCATAGGTGAACTTGATCTCGTCGTCGCCGGAGCCGTGCAACAGCGCGTTCTGCGTCTTCTTCGGCAGATCCTTCCACTTGGTGTCGAGCGTGAACTTGTAGAACTTGCCGAGCGCCGTCAGCGTCTGCAGGTAATAGGGCGAGGACGACTTGGCCCAGGGCGCGATCGCGCCCTTGCGCAAGGTGAGGTCCTTGTCGGGAATGACCAGGTCGGCGTCGACATGCTGCTCGACGCCCAGGCCGCCGCATTCCGGGCAGGCGCCATAGGGGTTGTTGAACGAGAACAGCCGCGGCTCGATCTCGGGAATGGTGAAGCCGGACACCGGGCAGGCGAACTTCTCCGAGAACAGGATGCGCTCGGGCCCGCTCTTGTCGTGAATTTTTGCGGTCTTCTTCTTTTCCTTCTCCTCGGCCGGCGGCGCGGAGGCAGGGGCATCGGCGAATTCGACGACGGCGAGGCCCTCGGCGAGCTTCAGCGCGGTCTCGAAACTTTCGGCGAGGCGCTGGCCGATGTCGGGGCGCACCACGATGCGGTCGACGACGACGTCGATGTCGTGCGGAAACTTCTTGTCGAGAACCGGCGCCTCGGCGAGTTCGTGGAAGGTGCCGTCGATCTTAACGCGCTGAAAGCCCTTCTTGAGATAGTCGGCGAGCTCCTTCTTGTACTCGCCCTTGCGGCCGCGCACGACCGGCGCCAGCAGATACAGGCGGGTGCCCTCGGGCAGCGCCAGCACGCGGTCGACCATCTGCGACACGGTCTGGCTCTCGATCGGCAGGCCGGTGGCCGGTGAATAGGGCACGCCGACGCGCGCCCAGAGCAGGCGCATGTAGTCGTAGATCTCGGTGACGGTGCCGACGGTGGAGCGCGGGTTCTTCGAGGTCGTCTTCTGCTCGATCGAGATCGCCGGCGACAGGCCGTCGATCTGGTCGACGTCCGGCTTCTGCATCATCTCCAGGAACTGGCGCGCATAGGCCGACAGCGACTCGACGTAGCGGCGCTGGCCCTCGGCATAGATCGTGTCGAACGCCAGCGAGGATTTGCCGGAGCCGGACAGGCCGGTGAACACCACGAGCTTGTCGCGCGGAATTTCGACGTCGATGTTTTTCAGATTGTGCTCGCGGGCGCCGCGGATGGTGATCGCCCGCAGGCTCGACGAGTTGGCTTGCGCGCGCTGCTTGGCCTTGAGCACTTCATCCATGACGTTCGTCCCACGGCGCAAGGCTGCGCCATCGTTGCAGGCGCGTTGCGCCGGAAGCCGGCCATCGGACGCCAGGGGGAAAAGGTATGGTCGGAACGTAGGAAGAACGGGCCCGGATTTCCAGTGCCGTCAGCGAATCATCAACAATGCGCTCGTGATATGGCAGCTTCTGGCAGGAGCGGAACCATTGCAGCGGGGAGGCCTGGAACGTGGCTTCGCAGCGGCCTTTGACGTGGTGCCGGGGCGGCCCATATGGTAGTCACCGATACGAGTGCGATGGCCGCGTCATGCGCCATTCGCCGGAGATGCTCCATGCAGTTCTCATCCTCATCAAGCGCCAATGTCGGATCATATGTGCTCTCGACCGAGGAGCGCGTGCGTAGCGCCGGCGCCGGACCGGCCGACGTGAATGCCGTTGCATCCCAGGCGCTCAAGCTGATCGGACGGGCCGAGGCGATCTCGATCGGCGTGCTGCAGTCGAGCACGGGCGTGTCGGCCGATCTGATGCAGGCTGCGATCCATCGACTCAAGCAGGATCAGCTGGTGCAGGGCTCGGATGACCGCCTGTCGCTGACGCCGCTGGGGCAGAAGGCGCATTCCATCGTTGCGACCTGATCCGCTCTGCCGCTAAGGTTGTCCATCCCGCAGGGGGAGGCGACCATGGCGGATCCGGCCGGCATTGCGTGGCAGCTGTCTGATTTGTGGTATTTTGGTGTTCCGGCGATCGGAGCGGCCGTCGGCGTCACCGAGGTCATCTCGCGCTACAAGGATGCTCCCTTCCTCGCCGCCCAGACCGGCCCGGCGCGCGCCTACGTTCTCGTCAATGCGCTGGCCGCCCTGTTCGCCTACGTGCTGATCCGAAACTTCGACTTCAAATTTGGCGCCCAGGACCAGGTGATCCTGGTGCAGGCCCTGGTCGCGAGCCTCGGCTCGATGGCATTCTTCCGCAGTTCATTGTTCTCGATGAAGGTGGGCGAGACCGATGTTTCGGTCGGGCCCGCGATCTTCTTTCAGATCCTGCTGTTCGCCACCGATCGCGCCTGCGATCGCGAGCGAGCCAAGCCGCGGTCGGCCGACGTCATCCGGATCATGCAGGGGGTGTCGTTCGAACTCGCCCGGGACTCGCTGCCGAGCTTCTGCTTCGAGCTCATGCAGAACATTCCGGCCAGCGAGCAGCAGAAGTTTCGCCTGGTGATCGACGCGCTGGCCTCATCGCAGCGGATGCCGGACAGCGTCAAGGTGCTCAATCTCGGGCTGATGCTGATGAACGCGGTGGGGCAGCAGGTGCTCGAGGCCGCGGTCGCCGCGCTGGGAGAAAAGATTCAAGGCCCCGCCAAGCTCGAGCTGAAGGTTTTCATCGCGCTGCAGAGGGCCGATTTCGACAAGGCCTATCCGCTGCTCGTCGACATCGCCTTCATCATGTCGCGCTACGGCTCGCCGGCCGCCCAGGAGGCTGCCAAGACTGCGGTGCTCAAGGAGATCGAGCCGCTGACCCGGCAGCCGCATCTCGACAATGGCGCCAAGATGACCCAGCTCGGACTGTCTCTGCAGCAGCGCGTCGGCGACGCCGTGCTGCTGGCGGCGATCGAGCAGGTCGCCGATGGCATCAAGGGTGATTCTGGCCGCGAGGACCAGGCGCAAGCCGAGGACGCAGGAAGCGCCCACGCGCAGAATGGTCAGCAGCCTCAAACCCTGCCGCCAGGGGGTGTCGTGCCCAACGTCACGCCGATCCGTCCGGATGTGGTGGCTCCGGTCACCGACACGGACGCTGCGACGGATCACGCGGCGGGAGATGTCCCCAAGGCAGGCGGCGCGTCCGAGTGAGGAGGGCGCCGCACGGGCCCGGCCGGAGAACGAATAAGCCCCTGTCGCGGCGGTCAAAAAGAAAAAGCCTCCGCCCTTGCGAGCGGAGGCCTGTGCGTTGGCCCGGAGGCCGAAGTCTTAGAAGTGATAGTTCACGCCGACCTGCACGGTGTGCAGATTGATGGAGCCCGACGGGACCGTGCCGCCAACACCGTAGTTCTCGCTGCCGAAGCTCTTGTAGAGATATTCGGCCTTGACCGACCATTTCGGAGCGAACATGTACTCGCCGCCAGCACCGACGGTCCAGCCATTGTGGAACTGCCGGCCGACGCCCGTCAGGCCGAGAACGGTGACAGTGGCCTTGTTTTCCATCCATGCGTAACCGCCAGTGGCGTACAGCATGGCAGGGCCAAAGGCGTAGCCAAGACGGCCGCGCACGGTGCCCATATCCTCGATCTTGCTGCTGAAAGAGGCGAGGGGAGCAACAATCGAACCATTGATGTCAGCCCAGGCCGCATCGGTCTCGATGCCGAACACGACCGGACCCTGCTGCCAATTGTAGCCGAGGGTGCCGCCGACGAAGCCGCCCTTCTGGGACACCAAGCCGAAGCTGTTGTTGTCCTGGCTGGCATAGCCGCCCATCGCACCGATGTAGAAACCGGTCCAGGTCGGCACCGGCGCGAGAACCGGGGCCTTGGTGTAGGTCGGACGCGCAGCGAGATCGGCAGCGGCGGCAGGAGCGGCCAGGGCGGCCAGGGCCACGGTCGCGAGCAGGATCTTCTTCATTCTTGTCTCCAGTTTAGTCCTTGAAGTCCGCGTCGCACCAAAGCTCTTACGCACGAAACAGACTCACCCGTTCAAGTTGACGGGTCACCCTATAGCCGGGTTCCGCGCGGATTGCCGTCACCCTGAAGACACACTCGCGGCGAAACCGCGTTTTTACGGGGTGGGTTCCGGATTGTTCATGTGACTCAAATGCTTGGTTCCGCGTGTTGCAGGGCAGCACAGGTGTCTCCAGAGCAACAAAAAGGCCGGCTTGCGCCGGCCTTTGGAACTTTCGGTTGTCGAACGGAGCGATCAGTACTTGGCGACGACCGGTCCGCCGAAGCGGTAATTGATGCGGGCCGTGAACAGATCGACGTCCTGCTTGATGTTGTCGTTCTGGGTGAAGACCGCGCCCTGGAACGGAACGTTGGTGGTGCCCATGAACAGGTGGTCGTATTCGAAGCCCACCGACCAGTTCGGCGCGAAGGCGTATTCGACGCCGGCACCGACCGACGCGCCCCACTTGTGCACGGTCGTGGCGGCCAGCACGGTGTTGATCACGCCGGAAAAGATCTCATAGCGGGTGTCGGTGACGGCGGCGCCGCCCTTGGCGTAGAGCAGGACGTTGTCGAACGAATAGCCGATCTGGCCGGTGAACAGGCCGAAGGCGGTGAGCTTGGTGCGGTTGCGATCGGGCGCGAACACCGGGGTGACGTTGTTGCCGGTGAGATCGGCCCAGTTGCCCTGCGCCTCCAGGCCGAACACGACCTGACCCATCTGCCAGCGATAACCGAACTGGCCGCCGACCGTACCGCCCGTGGCGTTGTGGCAGCCCTCGGCGGGGCCGTTCACCAGCGTCCAGCAATTGCGGCTCGAGCCATAGCCGCCGTTGATGCCGAGATAGAAGCCGCTCCAGTCGTTGATGGCGACCATCGCCGGCGGCGCCTTGGTGTAAGGCCGGGCGGCCAGATCGGCCGCCGAGGCGGACGTCGCGGTTGCGATGCCGACGAGGGCCGTCGTGATCACAAGCAACTTCTTCATCGAATGTCTCCCCCGGGAGTAGTTGGACTGACTAGCGATGAAATGTTCATACACAGGTCAATCCGGGGAGGCTGTAACGCACCGGCCACAGAGGCAAAAAAGCTTGATAAATCAAATATTTAACACAAAATAGCCGCTTCGGTGCCAGCCTCTGGACACGAAAAAGGCCGGCGCTCTGGCCGGCCTTGTCGCAACTGCGGCGGGATGACGCAGCGTCAGTAGCGCGTCGCGCCCGGGGCGCCGAACCGGTAGTTCACGCGGACCGTGGCGATGTCGATGTCCTGCTTGATCGTGTCGATGCGGGAGTTGACGTTCGCGGTCGCCGGGAAGCTGATGTCGCGCGAGCCCATGAACAAGTGATCGTACTCGACCGCGACCGACCAGTTCGGCGCAAAACCGTACTCGACACCGGTGCCGACGGTGCCGCCCCAGCGCGTCTCGCTCGCCGAATCCAGCAGCGTTCCGACGGCAATGGGCGCGGCTGCATTTGATGTGCCGGTGTATTTGTTGTGCGCGACCGCGGCGCCGCCCTTCACGTACCAAAGCACGTTGTCCCAGGCGTAGCCGACCTGGCCGGTGAACAGGCCGATGGCGTCGGTCTTGGTGGTGTTGGTGATGCCGGCGGCCAGCGCGGCCGTGCTGGCATTGGATGATTTCAGGTTGGTCCAGTTGCCCTGGGCTTCCAGGCCGAACACCCAGCTGGCGGCCTGCCAGCGATAGCCGACCTGGCCACCGATGAGGCCGCTCGAGGCATTGTGGCAGCCCTCGGATTGTGTCGGCGCGACCGGCACGCCGCCGACATTGTTCAGCGTCCAGCAGTTGCGGCTCCAATCGGCGCCGCCGTTGATGCCGGCGTAAAATCCGGCCCAGCTCGGCAGCGGGGTGACATAGGCGGGCGCCGGCGCCTTGCCGTAGGGGCGCGTGGCGAAGTCGGCGGCCGATGCCGGCGCCAGTCCGAGCAGCGCCATGCCGGCGGTGGTGATCAGAGCGGTCTTCTGCATTCGTCTCTCCCCAGTCCCAGATGCCCCCGCCGGATCCCTCCGATCCAGACTGCGTGCGGGCCCATCCCGGTTGTAGGAAGGACTCATTTCCAAAGCGGTGACCGACCATCGCGGCGGCGCCTGATGTGTCGACGTGGTTAGGCGGACGTAAACGGCAGGAGGGCCGGCGCGCGGGAAGCGGGCCATCGGATGGCGCTGGTGTCGTCGCCTATCGGAATGGATCGGCGGTCACGGGCGACCGGAGTGCGGCGCGCGCAAGGCGCCGCACTGAAGGCAGAGGCGCCGCGATGATGCCGAGTCGCGCCGACTGCGCGCGGTCGTCAGTGCTTGGAGACGACCGGACCGCCCCAGCGATAGTTGACGCGGACCTTGGCCATGTCGACGTCCTGGCCGACCGTGTCGGTGCGGGTCGCGCCGCCCGCAGGAAGACCAGAGAAGTTCAGGTTCTTGTTGCCCATGAAGACGTGCTCGTACTCGGCACCCACGGACCAGTTCTTGGCGAAGCCGACCTCGACACCCGTGCCCACCGTCGCGCCCCAGCGAGTCGCGCTCGCCTGGTCGAACGGCGCGCCCGTTGCCGTGGCAATGCCGCTGTACTTCTCGCCTGCGACCGCGGCGCCGCCCTTCACGTACCAGAGCACGTTGTTCCAGGCATAGCCGATCTGGCCGGTGAGCGTTCCGACGCCGTTGACCTTAGTCTGGTTGGTGACGGCCGGGACGAGCTGGCTGGTATTGCTGCCCTTGAGGTTGGCCCAGTTGCCCTGGCCTTCGACGCCGAGCATCCAGCTGCCGGTCTGCCAGCGATAGCCGATCTGGCCGCCCGCCAGCGCCCCCGTGGCATCGTGGCAGCCTTCGGCATTGGTCGCGGCGACTCCGCCGGCGGTGACCTGGTTGGTCCAGCAGGTGCGGGCCGTACCGCCGCCTGCGTTCAGGCCGAGATAGAAGCCGCTCCAATCATAGATCGTCGCGATCATCGCGGGCGCCTTGGTGAAGGTGCGCGCGGGCAAATCGGCTGCGATCGCCGGCGCCAACCCCAGCGCCAGCGAGGTTGTCGCCCCCAGCAACAGCCCTCTCATCGCAGTCCCCAACATCACGTCCGACGCCCGCACGCACACTCTCACCAACGCCCACCCGCGGAGCCTTGATAACCCCTTCCGGCGTAAAAAGCCGTCACCCAAACGACACAGCCGGCCAGCAAGTGCCGGTTTCCGCACGCAAAAAAAGGCCGGCGCGAGGCCGGCCTTTCGACATATTCGCGGTCTGCGTGCAATCAGTAGCGCGACACGCCCGGGCCACCGAAGTGGTAGGAGACGCCGACCTTGACGGTGTGGATGGTGTCGTTCCATTCGGAGCGGTTGGTCGCCACCGGCGTGTACTGGAGCGTGCTCTTGCCGAAATCGAGATAGTTGTACTCGACCTTGGCGGACCAGTTCTGGGCAAACATGTACTCGGCACCGGCGCCGATCGTCCAACCCCAGCGCCAATCGCTCTGCGACGCGGAGAAGGCGGGTCCGAACAGGCCAGCATCGTAACGATGCTGCAAATCGCCGACTGCGGCACCACCGCTGACGAAGAACAGCGCCGGACCCGCAGCCCAACCGAGCCGGCCCTTGATGTCGCCAAAGCCGCGCAGCTTGGTGAAGTAGGTGTCGCCTGCGCCGAGGTTGATCTCGGACGACCGGCCGCTGATGTCGGCCCAGTGGTAGTCGCCTTCGAGGCCGAACACGATGTTGTCGACCTGCCAGTTGTAGCCGATCACGCCGCCGGCGAAGCCGCCGTTGATGTCGTAGCGCTGCGTGCCGGCGAAGCCGACCGCGTTCGGACCGCCGAAGAAGGTCTCATCGCTGCGGCCCCAGCCGCCACCGCCCTGCAGACCGAGATAGAAGCCGGCCCAGGTCGGAAGCGGCGCTGGCGCCATCACCGGCGCCTTCGTATAGGGGCGGGCAGCCAGATCGGCGGCCCCGGCGGGAGCCAGCGCCCCCAAGGCCATCAAGCTGACAGCTCCAAGAAAGATCTTTTTCATCCCAAGTCTCCCGCGTTGGGCGCCCCGATTTCGTCCCCGGAGGCGCTCGTCTGTGAGGTGGCGCGACCGCGATGGGCGGCCCCAATCCATCCATAAATATACGCGATTCAACCCTGGATACCGTCTCCCAAAAGCCACAGGCGAGGAGGATGTGAGGCAGGCTAAGTTAATGAAAGTTAATCGCTTTTTCGTGATCTGCGGAACTTTTCAGGGGTTCCAAAGAGGGAACTCCGGGTTCCATGAGGTTCCATTGGGTTCCATCGAATTCGCTGTCTGGTTGTGGACGTGAGCTTGCGAACAAAACTGGAACAATCCCGCCCGGCCTGCTATATGTGGATAAGCAGCGAGAAATCAGGTGGCCGGCCGGGCAACCGTATAGGGTCCGCCCCGAGAGGAAGAGGTCAGCCACCTTGCGCCGAGAGGCCGGTCGGCAGGACCGGTCCGGTGATTGTGAAAACCGCGGGAGAGTGTGATGGCGGGTAGCGTGAACAAGGTGATTCTGGTCGGCAATCTTGGCAAGGACCCGGAGATCCGGCGCACCCAGGATGGTCGGCCGATCGCCAATCTGAGCATTGCGACGTCGGAAACGTGGCGCGACAAGGCGACCGGCGAGCGCAAGGAGAAGACCGAATGGCACCGTGTCGTGATCTTCAATGAAGGTCTCTGCAAGGTCGCCGAGCAGTACCTCAAGAAGGGCTCCACGGTGTATATCGAGGGCGCGCTGCAGACTCGCAAATGGACCGACCAGAGCGGCGTCGAGAAGTACTCGACCGAGGTCGTGCTGCAGGGCTTCAACTCGACCCTGACGATGCTCGGTGGCCGTGGTGGCGGCGGTGGCGGCAATTTCGCCGACGACATGGGCGGCGGCGATTTCGGCATGAGCAGCCCGTCCGCCTCGGCGCCGGCGCCGCGCCGCCCGATGGCGGCCGCCAGCCGCAACAGCGACATGGACGACGACATTCCGTTCTGAAATCAGGGCGCGCCTTGGTGTGAAGCCGAAGGCGCGATGTCCGTGAATCTGCAGTCGACGCGCATCGACCGCGCGTCGCGGAGGCGTTGTTTCGGGCGCTCACGAGCTGAGCGCCCGGCCGTTAAACGGAAGGCGCGTCAGCGCCCCGTCGTGGCCATCAGGTGAGGAGGGTAGCGTTCGCCCTCGACCTTGATCGCGGCCGCGGCCTGCTCGATCTCGGCCAGATCGTCCCCCGTGAGTTCGACGTCGGCGGCGCTGAGATTCTCCTCGAGGCGATGAAGCTTGGTCGTGCCTGGAATGGGAACGATCCACGGCTTCTGGGCGAGCAGCCAGGCGAGCGCGATCTGGGCCGGCGTCGATGTTTTGCGTTCGGCGATTGTCTTGAGCAGATCGACCAGCGCCTGATTGGCCTTCATCGCCGCGGGCGTGAAGCGCGGCAGGGTGCTGCGGAAGTCGTTCTCGGGCAGCGTGGTGGTCTCGCTCATCGCGCCGGTCAGAAAGCCTTTGCCCAGCGGACTGTAGGGCACCAGGCCGATGCCGAGCTCGTCGCAGGCCTGCATGATGCCGTTGCTCTCGGGACCCCGGGTCCAGAGTGAATATTCGTTCTGGAGCGCGGCCACGGGCTGCACCGCATGCGCGCGCCGGACGGTCTGGGCGCCGGGCTCGGACAGGCCGAAGTGCCTGACCTTGCCTTGCCCGATGAGATCCTTGACCGCGCCGGCGACGTCCTCGATCGGCACGTCCGGATCGACGCGGTGCTGATAGAACAGATCGATGCGATCGGTCTTCAGCCGCTTCAGGGATGCCTCCGCGACCGCGCGAATGCGCTCGGGGCGACTGTTCATCCCCGAGGACCTGCCGGTCGCCGGGTCGATCGCGAAGCCGAATTTGGTGGCGATGACCACCTTGTCCCGGACGGGAGCCAGGGCGTCGCCGACCAGCTCCTCGTTCGTGAACGGTCCATAGATTTCGGCCGTGTCGAAAAACGTCACGCCGCGGTCGAAGGCGGCGCGGATGAGATTGACCGCGTCGTCCTTCGCGAGCGCATGCCCGTAGCCGAAGTTCAGGCCCATGCAGCCGAAGCCGATGGCCGACACCTCGAGACCGCTCTTGCCCAGGGTTCTCATCTTCATCCCGTTCTCTCTCCGTCTTGCGGTCGACGCCGGAATCGCGCGTCGTCGACCTCTCCGTCCAGGCTGAACCTAAGGCTGTGACCACGATGACATTAGATGCTAGAACGCGCATGGTTTTATGAAACGGACTCATGAATGCTGCGTGAGAATCTGAACGACGTCCTCGGCTTCCTCGCCGTCGCCCGCGAGGGAAGCTTCACGCGGGCGGCTGCCCGGCTCGGCATCAGCCAGTCGGCGCTCAGTCATGCGCTTCGCAACCTCGAGGCCCGGCTCGGCGTGCGGCTGCTGGCGCGCACGACGCGCAGCGTCGCGCCGACGGCTGCCGGCGAACGCCTGCTGCGGAGCATCGGTCCGCGGTTCGACGAGATCGAAACGGAGCTGGCGGGCTTGAGCGAATTGCGCGACAAGCCGGCCGGCACGATCCGGATCACGGCGGGCGAGCATGCCGCCGACTCCGTGCTCTGGCCGGCGCTGAGAAAGCTGCTTCCGCTCTATCCAGACATCAAGGTCGAGCTCGTCACCGACTATGGGCTGACCGACATCGTCGCCGAGAGATTCGACGCGGGGGTGCGGCTCGGCGAGCAGGTCGCCAAGGACATGATCGCCGTCAGGATCGGGCCGGACCTGCGCATGGCCGTGGTCGGCTCGCCGGCCTATTTCGCCGTGCGGGCGCGGCCGCGGAAGCCGCAGGATCTCACGGAGCACAATTGCATCAACATCCGGCTTCCGACCCTGGGAGGGATCTATGCGTGGGAGTTCGAAAAGCGCGGACGCACGCTGAAGGTGCGCGTCGACGGGCAACTGGTGTTCAACAACATCACGATGCGCATGAACGCGGTGCGCGCCGGGCTCGGACTCGCTTATCTGCCCGAGGATCAGGTCGGGGACGATCTTGCGAAGGGCAAGCTCGTTCGCGTCCTGGAGGACTGGTGCGCGCCGTTCGCCGGCTATCATCTGTATTTTCCGAGCCGCCGGCAGCCCACATCTGCGTTCACGGTGCTGGTCGATGCGCTGCGCTATCGCGGATGACGAGCCCGGTTCGCGCGATCGTCTCGCCGGACAAACGGATTTTGCTGCAAAATCAACGGCTCCCGCGCGCCGCCGGAGGACGCTCCGCAACCGCTGCGCGGAGCCGGGAAAACGAGCCCGGCGGCACGCCTCGGGGCGGGCCTGCGCGGGCGCTCCTGGTCACCGTCGGCCGCAGCGTAAGATCTCGTTAAGTCGCTGGAAATGCGGCCAAAAAATCCTTCTTGCCGGAGCGTCAAGGGGTGGCCTGGAGTGACGCGATGCGCTATATGATTCCAAGCGATTTTCGCGTGTCAAAACCGACCGGTATCCCCTTTGTCCGATAAAGAAGATGAGAAGCCCGGCGAGCCGGGCGGACCTTCCGACATTCGTCCCGTCTCCATCCTCGATGAGATGAAACGCTCCTACCTCGATTACGCGATGAGCGTGATCGTGGCGCGGGCGCTGCCCGATGCGCGCGACGGCCTGAAGCCGGTGCACCGGCGCATCCTCTACGGCATGTATGAGAACGGCTTCGAGTGGAACAAGCCGTACCGCAAGTCGGCCCGCACCGTCGGCGACGTCATCGGTAAATATCATCCGCACGGCGACCAGTCGGTCTACGACGCGCTGGTTCGCATGGCGCAGGACTTCTCGATGCGCGTGCCGCTGATCGACGGCCAGGGCAATTTCGGCTCGGTCGACGGCGACATGCCGGCGGCGATGCGCTACACGGAATCGCGCCTGACCAAGATCGCGCAGTCGCTGCTCGACGATCTCGACAAGGACACCGTCGACTTCCAGCCGAACTACGACAGCTCCGAGAAGGAGCCGTCGGTGCTGCCGGCGAAGTTTCCGAACCTGCTGGTCAACGGCGCCGGCGGCATCGCCGTGGGCATGGCGACCAACATCCCGCCGCACAATCTCGGCGAGGTCATCGACGCCTGCATCGCGCTGACCGACAATCCGGCGCTGTCGATCGACGAGCTCAACCAGATCATTCCGGGACCGGACTTCCCGACCGGCGGCATCATCCTCGGCCGCGCCGGCATCCGCTCCGCCTATCACACCGGCCGCGGCTCGATCGTGATGCGCGGCAAGGTGACGATCGACACCATCCGCAAGGATCGCGAGGCGATCCTGATCACGGAGATCCCGTATCAGGTGAACAAGGCCTCGATGGTCGAGCGCATCGCCGAACTGGTGCGCGAGAAGAAGATCGAGGGCATCTCCGACCTGCGCGACGAATCCGATCGCGACGGCTTCCGCGTCGTCGTCGAGCTCAAGCGCGACGCCGTGCCGGACGTGGTGCTGAACCAGCTCTACAAGTTCACGCCGCTGCAGACCAATTTCGGCGCCAACATGGTGGCGCTGGACGGTGGCCGGCCGCAGACCATGAACCTCAAGGATCTGCTGAGCGTGTTCGTGGCGTTCCGCGAACAGGTGGTGACGCGGCGGACCAAGTTCCTGCTCAACAAGGCGCGCGACCGCGCCCACATCCTGGTCGGCCTGGCCATCGCTGTCGCCAATATCGACGAGATCATCCTCGTCATCCGGACCTCGCCCGATCCGAACACCGCGCGCGAGACCCTGATGTCGCGCGACTGGCCGGCGCAGGACGTCGCGGCGATGATCACCTTGATCGACGATCCGCGCCACCGCATCAATCCGGACGGCACCGCGCGGCTGTCGCTCGAGCAGGCGAAAGCCATTCTCGATCTGCGCCTGCAGCGCCTCACCGCGCTCGGCCGCGAGGAGATCTCCGACGAGCTCGACAAGCTCGCGGTGGAGATCGCCGACTATCTCGACATCCTGCGCTCGCGCGCCCGCGTCCAGGACATCGTCAAGACCGAGCTGTCGGCGATCAAGGCCGAGTTCGCCACGCCACGCCGCACCGTCATCGCCGAGCAGGAAGGCGAGATGGAGGACGAGGACCTGATCCAGCGCGAGGACATGGTCGTGACCGTGTCGCATGCCGGCTACACCAAGCGGGTGCCGCTGTCGGCCTATCGGGCGCAGCGCCGCGGCGGCAAGGGCCGCTCGGGCATGCAGACCCGCGAGGAGGATTTCGTCAGCCGGCTGTTCGTCGCCTCCACGCATACGCCGGTACTGTTCTTCTCGTCGCGCGGCCAGGTCTACAAGGAGAAGGTCTGGCGGCTGCCGATCGCGGCACCGAACGGCCGCGGCAAGGCGCTGATCAACATCCTGCCGCTGGAGCAGGGCGAGCGCATCACCACCATCATGCCGCTGCCGGAGGACGAATCCTCCTGGGCCAATCTCGACGTCATGTTCGCCACCACCGGCGGCAACGTCCGGCGCAACAAGCTGTCGGACTTCGTCGATGTCAGGCGCTCCGGCATCATCGCGATGAAGCTCGACGAGGGCGAGGAGATCGTCAACGTCCAGATCTGCACCGAGCGCGACGACGTGCTGCTGACGGCGGCCGGCGGCCAGTGCATCCGCTTCCCCGTCACCGACGTGCGCGTCTTCACCGGGCGCACCTCGATGGGCGTGCGCGGCATCGCGCTCGCGGAAGGAGACAAGGTGATCTCGCTGTCGATCCTCAGGCATGTCGAGACCACTTCGGACGAGCGCACCGCTTACTTGAAGATGCGCCGGGCGATGTCGGGTGAAGCGACGGCCGAGGAGCCGGTCGAAACCGAGGGCGAGGAGGCGGCTGCGGGTGCGATCCAGCTGTCGCAGGAGCGCTATGTCGAGATGTCGGCCCAGGAGCAGGTGGTGCTGACCGTCTCGGTCAACGGCTACGGCAAGCGCACCTCGTCCTACGAGTACCGCACGACAGGCCGCGGCGGCAAAGGGATCGTGGCGATGTCGGTCAACAACCGCAACGGCAAGCTCGTCGCCTCATTCCCGGTCGAGGACAGCGACCAGATCATGCTGGTCACCGACAAGGGCCAGCTGATCCGCTGCCCGGTCGACGGCATCCGCATCGCCGGCCGCTCCACCCAGGGCGTGATCGTGTTCAACACCGCCGACGACGAGCACGTCGTCTCGGTCGAGCACATCGGCGAGGAGGCGGAGAACGGCAATGGCGGGAATGGCGCCGAAGGCGGGAATGGCGAATGAACAGGCGAATGGCGAATAGGGAGTAGCGAATAGGGAAGAGAATCAGGTCCCACCTATTCGCTATTCGCTATTCGCTATTCGCTATTCGCTATTCGCTATTCGCTATTCGCGATCTCTCACTGCGTCCGCTCGACCCCGACGATCCGCGCCTCGCGGATCGTCGATTTCGTTCCCGCACCGCGCAGGCAGGACGCTTCGAAGTTGGGCCAGGCCTGCTGCGAGCAGTCGCGGCCGATCGGGCGGAAATCCAGGCGGTCGCCCTTGGCCAGCGGCTGCGGCACGCTGGCGTTCACCTCGGGAGCAAGGCCGGGCAGAACGGTGAGGGCGGCAGCCACGAGGCCGGCTGCGGCGACGGCAGAAAGCGCTTTGATCATGACGGTCCCCTGTGGTTGGGCCTTTTCCGGCCCGTCGTTCGTTAAGGATTTATTAACCGTCCCCGGTTTCGCGATGCTTTCGCGGAGCGAACGATTTGGTTTCATGCCCTCCGCGATGTGTTTCGTGGCCGAGGTTCCGAGGAAACAATCGCGGTAAGCGGCTGCAGTTCCGGCAGGCTTGGTCGCAGCGCAAACAACGGGGTACCGCCATCACAGCCGCGCCAGTCCAGGCGCCGGCGGCTTGCCCGCCTGTTCCAGGCGGTATAGGACGGGCGCATGCAACGCATTGCGCTCTATCCGGGCTCGTTCGATCCCGTCACCAACGGCCATCTCGACGTGGTCCGGCAGGCCGTTCACCTTTGCGACAAGCTCATCGTCGCGGTCGGCGTGCATCACGGCAAGAAGCCGCTGTTCTCGACCGAGGAGCGGCTGGCGATGGCCCACGAGGTGTTCGGCCCGATCGCGGCCGCAGCGGGTTGTGCCTTCGAGGCCTCGACCTACGACAATCTCACGGTGACGGCAGCGCAGCAGTCCGGCGCGATCCTGATGATCCGCGGCCTGCGCGACGTGAAGGATTTCGACTACGAGATGCAGCTGGCGGGCATGAACCAGACGATGGCGCCAGAGATCCAGACCGTGTTCGTGCCGGCCTCGGTGACGGTGCGCCCCATCAATGCCAGCCTCGTCCGGCAGATCGCCGCGATGGGCGGCGAGATCTCCCATTTCGTCCCGCCGTCGGTGGTGGCGCCGCTGAAAGCCAAGTTCGCCTGACGATGCCGACCGCCGGCATCCGCCTGGCGGCCTTTTTCGCAATCCCTCTCATCCTCATTTCGGAGTTGCCATGATCCGCGCTCTCGCCTTCGTCTTCGCTCTGGTGTTCGCCGTTCCGGCGCTGGCGCAATCGCTGCCCGCCGGCCTCGACAAGCAGAACGCGCTGGTGATCGACACCACCAAGGGCCGCATCGTCATCAAGCTGCGCACGGATCTCGCGCCCCAGCACGCCGAGCGGCTGAAGACCTTGGCGCGCGAGGGCTTCTACAACAACGTGCCATTCCACCGCGTGATGGACGGCTTCATGGCGCAGACCGGCGACGGCCAGAACTTCAACGGCACCGGCGGCTCGAAATATCCGAACCTGAAGCAGGAGTTTTCGCAGACGCCGTTCAAGCGCGGCACCGTCGGCATGGCCCGGCGCGGTGACAGCGTCGATTCCGCCAACTCGCAGTTCTTCATCTGCTTCGGCGATGCGTCCTTCCTCAATGGCCAGTACACGGTGGTCGGCGAGGTCGTGCAGGGCATGGACGTGGTCGACAAGCTGAAGAAGGCGCCTCCGGGCTCGGCGGGCGGCGCGGTCACCGATCCGGACAAGATGGTGAAGGTGCAGGTCGCCTCCGACATCAAGTAGCCGGGCAGGGCGCCCGGCCTCAACTTCGGGTTCCCGCACGGTTTAAGGAACCCTTTGCCACGCGCCGCCGGTTGCATCGACAGGACGGGCGGCTTCAGCTTTAAGCGCGTTGGGTCTATTCTGGACCCGCATCGCCCGGGCCTCGTTGTGCCCGGATCGCCGTCAGGAGGGGTGGCGGCCGCACGTGAGAGGGCGCCGCGACCTGTCAGACCCCGGCGTCCTGCCCCTCATCATTTCAACCAGAACCTGAGAGACCAGCATGGCTGTGACCGAAAATACCTTGATCCTCGAGACCACCCAGGGCCCGGTGACCATCGAGATGCGCCCCGACCTGGCGCCGAACCACGTCGCCCGCATCAAGGAGCTCGTCCGCGAGGGCTTCTATGACGGCATCGTGTTCCACCGCGTCATCGACGGCTTCATGGCGCAGACCGGCTGTCCGCAGGGCACCGGCATGGGCGGCTCCGGCAAGAAGCTGAAGGCCGAGTTCAACGCCGAGCCGCACGTCCGCGGCACCGCCTCGATGGCCCGCGCCGCCAACCCGGATTCCGGCGACAGCCAGTTCTTCATCTGCTTCGACGACGCCCGCTTCCTGGACAAGCAGTACACCGTCTGGGGCAAGGTCACCGAGGGCATGGAGAACGTCGACAAGATCAAGCGCGGCGAGCCGGTGCAGAACCCCGATAAGATCGTCAAGGCGCGCATGGCCGCCGACGCGGCGTAAGCTCAAGAACCTCTCCATGAACACGCTCCTGGCGTGTTCATGGTCCCGTCCGCAGCGCCGCCTCGGCGCTTCACCCTCATGGTGAGGAGCGTGCGCAGCACGCGTCTCGAACCATGAGGCCACAGTCGGGCCTCATCCTTCGAGACGCGCTGACGCGCTCCTCAGGATGAGGTTCTCGACGGTCGTTCCAGAACGACGATGCGCACCGATCTGTTCGATTTCAATCTCCCGCCCGAAAACATCGCGCTCCGCCCGGCGAGCCCGCGGGAATCCGCGCGCATGCTCGTGGTGCAGGGCGACGGCGTGCTGCGTGACCGCACCGTCGGCGACCTGCCGGACTGGCTCGAGCCGGGCGATCAGCTCGTCGTCAACGACACCAAGGTGATCGCCGCGCAGCTCTCCGGCCGCCGCATCAGTCGCGAGACCGAGGCGAAGATCGAGGCCACCTTGATTAAGCGGCTTGACGGCTCGCGCTGGCAGGCGCTGGTGCGGCCGGCGAAGAAGCTGGCGCCCGGCGACACGATCCGCTTCGGCAACGAGGGCAAGGTCTGCCTGCTCGGCCATCTCGACGCCACCGTGGAGGCCAAGGGCGAGGAGGGCGAGGTGACGCTGTCCTTCGTGTTTCATGGCCCGGCGCTCGACCAGGCGATCGCCGATCTCGGCCGGCCACCGCTGCCGCCCTACATCGCCGGCAAGCGGCCGGCCGACGAGCAGGACGCGCAGGACTATCAGACCATGTTCGCGGCCAAGGAGGGCGCGGTGGCCGCGCCCACCGCCGGGCTGCACTTTACGCCGGCGCTAGAGCAGCGGCTGCGCGCGCACGGCGTCGGGCTGCAGCGCGTCACCCTGCATGTCGGCGCGGGAACGTTTCTCCCGGTCAAGGTCGAGGACACCGAGGGCCACCGCATGCACGCGGAGTGGGGGAGTCTCACCGCCGGGACCGCGGCCGCGCTGAACGAGGCCCGCGCCAAGGGCGGCCGCATCGTCGCGGTCGGCACCACGTCGATGCGGCTGCTGGAGAGCGCGGCGCTGCCCGACGGCACCATCGCGCCGTTCGAGGCGGAGACCTCGATCTTCATCACGCCGGGCTATCGCTTCCGCGCGGTCGACATCCTGATGACCAACTTCCATCTGCCGCGCTCGACCCTGTTCATGCTGGTCTCGGCGTTCGCCGGGCTTGAGACCATGCAGGCGGCGTACAAGCATGCGATTCAAAGCGGCTACCGGTTCTATTCATACGGCGATGCGTGCTTGCTGTTCCGCCAAGCGGACGAGCGCGTCGCAGAACCGTAGGGTGGGCAAAGGCGCGCCACAATCGGCGTTGTCGGCGACGCTGTCGCGCGCGCCGTGCCCACCGGCCATCAGGGTGTTTCGCGGCGAGGCGGTCGGCACGGCGCCACTGAGACCGAGGGTGAGGAGAGTACTGTGCTGCGCCTTTGCCCACCCTACGGACTTATTAGTTTCCAGGTTGAAATGAGATACAGCGCCGGTGTGCGTGACTGCACCCTCGCCCCTTGTGGGAGAGGGCATGTAGGACAGCGCGGCAAGCTCGGTTGGGTGAGGGGTATCTTTCCACGAGCGCAACTCGCGGAGAGATACCCCTCACCGGACCGCGCTCGCGGATCGGCCGGCGATGCCCTCTCCCGCCCTGGCGAAGCTTCGCTTCGCCTTGGGGGAGAGGGCGCATTCACCAGCATCGCGCTTGTTGCTCGTAGCCTTGCTACAAGCACCCCATCAGTTACGCCATCGCCCGCTCCGGCAAGAGCTCCGCGATCTGCACCGCGTTCAGCGCGGCGCCCTTGAGCAGCTGGTCGGCGGCGACGAACATCGCGATGGAGTGGCCGGAGGGATCCGACAGGTCCTTGCGGATGCGGCCGACCAGCACGTCGTCCTGGCCCGAGGCGTCCACCGGCATCGGGAAGTAGTTCTTGGCGCGGTCGTCGACGATGCGCACGCCCGGGGCGGTGGCGAGGATGCGGCGGACCTCGTCCTCGGTGATCGGCTTCTCGCACTCGAAGGTGATGGCCTCGCAATGGGCGCGCAGCACCGGCACGCGGACGCAGGTGACGCCGATCGCGATGCCCTCATCCTCGAAGATCTTGCGGGTCTCGTTGATGACCTTGGTCTCTTCGTCGTTGTAGCCGGTGTCGGCATCGATGGCGGTGTTGTGGCTGAACAGGTTGAAGGCGAATGGATGCGGCATCACCTTGGGCGCGTAGACCTGGCCGTTGAGGCTCGCGCGGGTCGACTGCACCAGTTCGTCCATTGCCGCCGCGCCGGCGCCGCTGGCGGCCTGATAGGTCGAGATGATCACGCGCTTGATGCGGTTCTGCTGGTGGATCGGCCACAGGGGCACCAGCGCGGTGATCGCCGCGCAGTTCGGATTGGCGATGATGCCCTTGTGGTCGCGGATGCGGCGGGCGTTGATCTCCGGGATCACCAGCGGCACGTTCGGGTCCATCCGGAACGCGGAGGAGTTGTCGACGACGACAGCGCCGGAACGGACGGCGATAGGCGCGAACTTCTTGGAGATGCCGCTACCGGCCGAGAACAGCGCGATGTCGACGCCCTCGAAGGAGCGCTCGGTGAGCTCCTCGATCACGATCGTCTGGCCGCGAAAGGTGAGGGTCTGGCCGGCCGAGCGGGCGCTCGCCAGCGCCTTGAGCTTGCCGACGCGGACGTTGCGGCGGTCCAGGGTGGCAATGAACTCGGCGCCGACGGCGCCGGTGACGCCAACGATGGCAATGGTGGGATCTTGAGGCACGTGGTGGTCTCCGGTTGAAATTTGGGCATAAAAAAAGCCCCGGACCTGCATCAGGCGGGGCTTCGGTTCGAAGATGGTCGCGATCGAGGTCGATTACGCGCGCACGCCTCCCGAGTCCCCCTGGGGCTTGGTGGTTTTCGTCGTGCGTTTGGTCGAGGTCGACATGATCAGGGACCATAGGGGCGGCCGGAACTGCCGTCAACGGGCCTGATCAAGCAGAAGCGGTCGATCGCGGTTGAATCGGCGGCCGTCCTGACGCAATAAGCCGGCCATGAGCTCCCCCGGCGACGCACTCCCCAACCATTTCGAACTGCTGGCGACCTCCGGCACGGCCCGCACCGGCCGGCTGACGACCCCGCATGGCGTGGTCCGCACGCCCGCCTTCATGCCCGTCGGCACGGCCGGCGCGATGAAGGGCATCCACTGGCGCGACGTGCGTGAGGCCGGCGCCGACATCGTGCTCGGCAACACCTATCATCTGATGCTGCGGCCCACCGCCGAGCGGATCGCGGCGCTGGGCGGCCTGCAGCGCTTCACCGGCTGGGGCGGGCCGATGCTGACCGATTCCGGCGGCTTCCAGGTGATGTCGCTGTCGGGCTTGCGCAAGCTGACGGAGCAGGGGGTGACGTTCCGCTCGCATATCGACGGCGCGAAGATCGAGCTGACGCCGGAGCGGGCCATCGAAGTGCAGCGCCTGTTCAACTCCGACATCGCGATGCAACTCGACGAATGCGTGCGGCTGCCCGCCGAGCCTGCCGATATCGAGCGCGCGATGCGGCTGTCGCTGCGCTGGGCCGAGCGCTGCCGCCGCGCCTTCGAGAGCGCGCCCGCCGGCTACATGCTGTTTGGCATCGTGCAGGGCGGCGACGTCCCCGCGCTGCGCGTGGCGAGCGCCGAGGCGCTCGTCGACATCGGTTTCCATGGCTATGCGATCGGCGGTCTCGCCGTCGGCGAGCCGCAGGCGGTGATGCTGGAGATGATCGAGGCCACCGTACCGGCATTGCCGGCCGACCGGCCGCGCTACCTGATGGGCGTCGGCACGCCCGATGACCTCCTGGAGTCGGTGAAGCGCGGCGTCGACATGTTCGACTGCGTGCTGCCGACCCGAAACGGCCGCCACGGCGTGGCCTATACGCGGTTCGGTCCGGTCAATCTGCGCAATGCGCGCCATGCCGACGATGCCAGGCCGCTCGACGAGGACAGCCCGTGGCCGCCGGCGCGAAGCTATGCGCGCGCCTATCTGCACCACCTGATCAAGGCGGGCGAGGCGCTCGGGGCGACCCTGCTGTCGGAGATCAACATAGCCTACTTCCAGCAACTGATGGCCGGCATGCGCGAGGCGATCGCGCAGGGCCGCTTCGTCGAGTTCTACGAACGCACCAAGGCGGATTGGGCACGCGGCGATATCGCCCCACGCGCCGGCTGACGGCCATAATTTGCGTCGACCACGGCAAGCGCTTGCGCCGTCAGCGCATCATCGTCGGAACGTCGCAAATCTCCCGGCGCCTGCTGGCCGCGGGCGCAACGCGAGAGAGGCGGCGTCGCGCCGTGGAACGTTCCGGCTGCGGTGCGGTTCAATTGCAGACGAAGCGGCTCTTCACGGAATGCTTGGTCACGAAGCCGTAGCCGCAGGTGTCACAGGTCCAGAGATAGCTGATCGCATTGTCGGCGAGATACGCCGATGCTTCCGCAGCTATCATGGAGTCGGCGCAGACCGGGCATGTCGGCAGATCGCATCCGCGCGGATCCGGGCGGGGCGATGCGGTCGACATGAGATCAGCGAGTGCTGACATAGTGACCTCCTGGGCGATCTCTTTGTTGTCGTTTCTGCTTGAGTTGTCGTCGTCTGCTTTCGCGTCAACGCATCCGATTTTCAGCGTACCCGAATTTAAACGCTTCGAAGTCTCAACGCGTCCAACTTCCAACGGGTCTGAAGTCCGCCACACGAATTCCGTTACACGAAGTCCGTCACACAAAGAGTTTGTCTGGTGGTCTCTTCTTGTACGATTTGTACGATCAGGTTTGGCTGATCGGTTTGAGATGATTGGTTCGCCTGAGCGATGCCATGAAGGTCGAAGCAAGCTTCTACCATTACCAACATGACATCTCGCTGATATCGCCGAGAGCACAGCCAAACCTGCACCGTGAATCTCCGCCCTACTGAAGTCTAACATACACCGAGTTCGTTGACCTTGTCGCAACACAAATGCGTTGGTTTTGCGTAATTTAAGGACGACTTGTTGTGCGCCGCGATGATGAGGCGATCGCGTAAACGTGCTTGCGCAGCGCAACAAGCTCGCTGATGATGGTCAGAACCATTGACGAAACGGCGCCGGGGCGCACAGGGGGTGATTTCATGGACTCGTCAGCTGCGGCACAACGTCCCGGACGCGGACGCATATTTGATTCAATTGTCGATGCGTTTGGCAACACGCCGATTGTGCGATTGCGAAAGCTGCCGGAGCAGCACGGCGTGAAGGCGACCATTCTCGCCAAGCTGGAATACTTCAACCCGGCAGCCAGCGTGAAGGACCGCATCGGTGTCGGCATGATCCTGGCGATGGAGCAGGCCGGCGTGCTCAAGCCGGACACCGTGCTGATCGAGCCGACCTCCGGCAATACGGGCATCGCGCTGGCCTTCGTGGCGGCCGCGCGCGGCTACAAGCTGAAGCTGGTGATGCCGGAATCGATGTCGGTCGAGCGGCGCAAGATGCTCGCCTTCCTTGGTGCGGAGATCGTGCTGACGCCGGCGGCGCAGGGCATGAAGGGCGCAATCGCCACCGCCGAGGAGCTGCTGCGAACCACGCCGAACTCGGTGATGCCGCAGCAGTTCAAGAACCTCGCCAACCCGGAGATCCATCGCCGCACCACGGCGGAGGAGATCTGGAACGACACCGCGGGCAAGATCGACGTGTTCGTCGCCGGCGTCGGCACCGGCGGCACCCTCACCGGCGTCGGCCAGGTGCTGAAGTCGCGCAAGCCGGATCTCAAGGTGGTTGCGGTCGAGCCGGAGGAGAGTCCGGTGCTGTCGGGCGGCCAGCATTCGCCGCACAAAATCCAGGGGATCGGCGCCGGCTTCGTGCCCGATATTCTCGATCGCTCCATCATCGACGAGATCGTCAAGATCAACAGCGCGACCGCGATCGAGACCTCGCGCGCGCTGGCGCGCAACGAGGGCATTCCCGGCGGCATCTCCTCGGGCGCCGCGATCGCGGCGGCGATCGAACTCGGCAAGCGCCCGGAGAACGCCGGCAAGACGATCCTGGCGATCGTGCCGTCGTTCTCGGAGCGCTATCTGTCCACCGCCCTGTTCGAAGGGATCTGATCATGGCCGATCAGCCGCGGCGTCCCCGCACGCTGGCCGACGCCCGCACCGAGGCCGAGGCGGCATTCAAGAAGGTCACCACCAAGCCGGTGGAGGCGCCGCCGAAGAAGACCGCTGTCCCCGGAGTGCGCGAGCAGGTGACGTTGCGGATCGACCAGGACGTGCTCGAGCACTTCCAGGCCGGAGGCCCAGGCTGGCAGGACCGGATCAACGCAGCCTTGCGCAAGGCGGCAGGTCTGTAGCTGGATGACGACGGCCCGGGCTGGCGAGCGATTCTCGGTCGGCTGGCCCGGCAACGTTGCCATGCGTTTTCCGATCAGGCCTTGTGGCTGTCGGTAGCGCTGAACTCCGGACGTGGAAGATTACCAGCGGCGTTCGGCCACGCGGTGTGCATTGCGCCATCCGTTGCTGCGCGCCGTGGTAAAATGGAGTGGCGCACGCCTGGATGGAACTTTTCAATTCTCTTCGGTTCCATCCTGATCTATCGTCGTCCAACGTTGTGTCTCCAATTCTCTTGCGTCTCCCTCCCGGCAAAACAGCGATGTCGTGAAGAGCTGGCCTCTGCCGCGCGTCGTCTGCCATGCTGGAATTGTCCCGACTGAGCGATTTCGCCTCTCCGGGAGCGTTTCATGAGCGCCCAAGCTGAGCCGCCGGTTCGAGTGCTGCTCGTCGAAAGTGGTCCGGCGAGCGGACAAGTGGTGCGGGATGCGATCACCGGCCACGCGACGATGGATGGCTGCGAATTGTTGTCCGTGGCAACCGTTGCCGAAGCGCAAGTCATCATGGGCCAGCAGCCGATCGACGTGGTCGTGCTGGACGCTGGCGATGCTGACGCGCACGGCGTCTGGGACGTCGGGGGTCTCAGGGCGGCGGGGGTGGACATCCCGATCATCGTCGTCAACGGAGCGTCCGACGCCGAGGTCGCGAACGCCTATATTCAGGCTGGAGCTCGCGACTATCTTCCGCGCGCGGATGCCGGGCCTTCGTCGTTGCGGCGCGCCGTGATCCATGCCACCGGCCGCCGCCGCCAGGATCGCATCGAGGACAACAGGCGCTCGCTTGCCAACGACCGCGACATGTCCTCGGCCGGCCGCGCCACCAGCGTCACGGCGCACCTTGCCGGACATGGTTCGATCCGGGAGCGCGAGCCTGCGGCCTTCGCGAACCTGGTGGAGCAATATCTGGTCCTGTTTCGAGAATATCTAGATCCTCGCGGCGATCACCACGTCCGTCCGCTGTCGACGATGGCGAGGATCACGACATCGATCGGCGATGAAGGCGGCGGGCCGCGCGACCTGCTCGATCTCCACGTGGTCGCGCTCGAAAGGGCCATCCTCGGAACGACGGTCGAGCGAACCAGCGCGCTGGTGTTCGAAGGCCGGCTGCTTGCGATCGAGATGATGGGACTTCTGGTCGACTACTACCGGCTCGGACATCGGCGACGCGTTGCACCGGGAGATAGGGCATGACCCTGCAGCTCGGATTGTTCATCACCGGACAGACGTCGAACTCTCTGCGGGCGATGGAAAACCTTCGCAGAATATTTCAGCAGGAGCTGAACATCCCCTGCGAGATCGACATCATCGACGTGCTGGAACACCCCGAGATCGCCGAGGAGGAGAAGATCGTCGCGACACCCACGCTGGTGAAGCGTCATCCCGGCCCGGTGCGGAAAATCATCGGCGATCTCAGCGACACCAGGAAGGTCCTTCTCGGACTCGGGATCCTACAGAATTCGTCCGCGGTGCAGTTTGGAAAGGAGGAGGGGGCAGAGAATGAGCGGGACTAGGGCTGTCGAACTCGAGAAGTTGCGGACGGGAATTGCCGGATTCGACCAGATTTCGAACGGTGGATTGCCGCTCAATCGAAGCACGCTGGTCGCTGGCACGGCGGGCAGCGGAAAGACCGTGCTGGCGCTGCAGTTTCTCGTCATGGGCGTGCGCGCCTGCGGCGAGCATGGTGTCTGCGTCACCTTCGAGGAGGCTCCGGCCGACCTGATGCGCAACGTCGCCTCGTTCGGCTGGGATTTCGAGGAGATGAACAGGAACGGCCAGATCGCGATCGTCGATGCCACGCCCGAGCAGGGGGAGGAGCTGCTCGAGGCCGGCAACTACGACCTGTCGGCATTGATGGCCAGGATCGAGAATGCGATCCGCAAGGTCAACGCGAAGCGGGTGGTGTTCGATTCGGTCGGGGCGCTGTTTCCGCAGTTCTCCGACGCCAATGTGGTGCGGCGCGAACTGCACCGGATCGCCAGCGGACTGCGGCTGCTCGGCGTGACCACGATCATCACCATGGAGCGCCTCGACGAGGACGGCGGACTGGCGCGTTTCGGCGTCGAGGAGTTCGTGGCCGACAACGTCCTCGTGCTGCGCAACCGGCTCGAGCAGGAGAAGCGCAGGCGCACCATCGAGATCCTCAAATTTCGCGGCGCCACGCATCAGAAGGGCGAGTACCCGTTCACGGTGGATCACGCCGAGGGCGTCGCGATCATTCCGCTGTCGTCGATCGAGCTGAAGCAGCGCTCGACCGATATGAGGGTCTCATCCGGCGTGCCCGAGCTCGATCAGATGTGCGGCGGCGGCTTCTATCGGGATTCCATCATCCTGGTGAGCGGAGCCACCGGTACCGGCAAGACGCTGATGGTGACTCACTATCTCAAGGCCGCGATCGAGCGCGGCGAACGTGCGCTGCTGATCGCGGCGGAGGAGAGCCGGGAGCAACTGACCCGCAACGCCTCCAACTGGAACGTCGATTTCGATTCGGCCGAGAAGGACGGTCTTCTCCGCATCATCGCGAGATACCCCGAGACCATGGGTCTGGAGGATCATCAGCTCTACATCCAGCGGGAGATCAACCAGTTTCAGCCGAGCCGGCTGGCGGTCGACAGCCTGTCGGCGTTCGAACGTGCGGGCTCGCCGAAGTCGTATCGCGAATTCGTCATCGCCCTGACGAGCCACATCAAGAAGGTCGGCATAACCGGTCTCTTCACCAATACGACGTCGATGCTGATGGGCGGCGAGTCGATCACCGAGACCCACATCTCCACGATCACCGACATGATCGTGCTGCTGCGCTACGTCGAACTCTACGGCATGATGCGGCGGGGCCTGGCGATCCTGAAGATGCGCGGGACCCAGCATGACAAGGACATCCGCGAGTATGTCATCGACGGTCACGGCATGCATCTGGTCGCGACCTTCCGCGACGTGCATGGAATTCTGACGGGGGCTCCGACCTACATGTTCGCGCGCGAGCGCGATCATCTTGCGGAGATGTTTGCCAGACCACAAAGCGAGCTCTAGGCAGAGGCCGCCCGGATGAACGCACCACTCTACCGACTGCTGGTGATCGGTGACGAATCCGCACTGGTGTTGCCCGCGTTGGCAGGAGGTGATGACAGGAAGGCCGCGATCGACCTGAGCCGGGTGGCGACGATCGCCGAGGCCCGGAGCCGGCTCGAAACAGGAGTCTACGACACCATCCTGGTGAACCTGGCCACCTCCCAGGCGGTCGCGGCTCTTCCGGAGGAATGGCACGCCCTGGCGTCCGCGAGCCCGGTCCTCCTCTACAACCCGGCTGCGGCGGATGCGCGCGGCGGCGCCGCGACTGCGGCTCGGGCGCTGCCGCTCGTCGCGTCCGCCAACCACGCGGTCCCGGCCGAGGGGCGCCGGCACTTCGGCCAGTTGCTCGAGGCCGTGCCCGACGCGCTGATCGTCACCAACCAGGACAACGAGGTCGCGTTCGTCAATCGGGCCGCCCATGAGCTGTTCGGCAAGGCGCGCGACGACTTCATCGGCGAACGCGTGAGCTTCGCGGTGCGCGAAGGCGAGATCTCGGAGATCGAGGTCTATCGCGGCAAGGACGTCCGGCGCTGCGAGCTGCGGGTGTCGCGCTGCGAATGGGAGGGGTCGCCGGCGCAGCTTCTTCTCATTCAGGACGTGACCGAGCAGAAGCGGCTCAACGAGGAGCTGCGGCAATCCCAGAAGATGGAGGCGGTGGGAGTGCTCGCCGGCGGGATCGCGCACGACTTCAACAACCTTCTCGTCGTGATGATGGTCTATGCCGAGATGCTGCGCGAGGAATGCCAGGGCGACGATCCCCGGCTGCCGGATGTGATGGAGCTCATCAAGGCGGTCGATCGCGGGCGCGATCTGACGCGGCAGCTGCTCGCCTTTTCGCGCAAGCAGCCGGCGACGCCCACCGTGCTCGATCTTGGCGCCACCTTGTCGGATCTGCAGAAGATGTTCAGCCGGCTCTTGCCCAGCAACATCGACATCGTCACCGATGTCGCGCAGAGCTGGCCGGTGATCGCGGATCGGGTGCAGGTCGAGCAGCTCATCATGAACCTGGCGCTCAATGCGCGCGATGCGATGCCCTCAGGCGGCCGGCTGACCATCGCCGTCGCCAACCGGATCATCCAGCGCAGCGACGAGGGCGTGGAGCCGGGTGACTACGTGATGATGACGGTGACCGATACCGGCATCGGCATTCCTCCCGATGATCTCGAGCACATCTTCGATCCGTTCTTCACGACGAAGGTGCGCGGCAGCGGCACCGGTCTCGGTCTTGCGACCTGCTACGGCATCGTGAAGCAGGCGGGCGGCAGCATTGCCGTGACGAGCGCGATCGGCGAGGGGACCCGCTTCGTCGTGCTGCTGCCGCGTGCGAACGAGACGATCAAGACCGAAGCCGCGCCGGCTCCTGCGGTGAGGGCAGCCCGGGGCGGCGAGCGGATCCTGCTGGTGGAGGACAATTCCCTTGCCCAGCGCGCGACCTCCTCGATGCTGCAGCGCGCCGGCTACTCGGTTCAATCCATGGCCAATGGCGAAGAGGCGCTGCGCTTTCTTCGCCAATATGCGGACGCGGTAGACCTTGTCCTGAGCGACGTGGTCATGCCGCAGCTCAGCGGTCCCGAGCTCGCCCGGCAGCTCGCCGTTTCGCACCCGGACCTGCTCATCCTGTTCATGACGGGCTACTCGAACGATCCCATCGTCGCTGCCGGCGGCGAGCATCGCATCGACGGCCGGCCGACGATCATGAAGCCGTTCAAGCGCGACGAACTGCTGGCCTTCATTGGCGACGCCATCGAGCGCAAGCGTTCCGCTGAGGCCGGCTGACACGACCACCGCGCGCGCCGCGTCCCGGAGCTGCCGTGCCGGCATCCGGCCGGCCGCGCCGATCACGGTCCGGCGTGAGCCAGCAAAAAGCCCGTGCCTTGCGGCACGGGCTGAAAGGCTTTCCGCTCGGGCGGACCGTCAGCGGCGCAGCGCGCTGCCGAGCACGCCGCCCATCATGCCGCCGATGAAGGCTGCGCCGGCGGCATTGCCGGCGTTGTCCTGCGGCGGCGGGCTGCGGTAGACGGGCGCGCCCTGCGGGGCGGACCGCCGGCGGCGACGTTGCCTGCAGGAGGCTTGGCGCGACGCGGCTTTGCCTCGTCGCCGACCGCGGCAGTGGCCGGCGCCGGCTGCGGTTCGGCAAGCAGGGCCTTGTGCTGCAGCTTGGTCAGGAAGCCGGTCGACGGGTAGCCGCGCGCGGCCTGCCAGCGCTTCATGACGCCGCGAGTCTCGTCGTCGAACACGCCGGTCATCTTCGTATCGAAGCCGAGGCCGGTCAGGCGGCGCTGCACGTCGCGGCGCTTGGTCTTGTCGAGGCCGATCTGATCCTCGCTGACCTGGGTGCCTTCCTCGGTGAAGGTGGCGGGGTCGACGCCCTTGCCGACATTGCGCGTCGCCGTGTTCACGGCGCCGCTCTCGATCGAGGCGATGCGGGCCATCGCCAGCGACTTGAACTGTCCGTTCGGATAGGTCGAGAGGTAGGCGTTGAGCTCTTCCGGCTTGTTGGAGTCCTTCACCGAGCGCCAGAACTCGAGCTCGGCCTCGGCGGCCGTCGGGCTCGCCGTGGCGGCGGCGGGCGTCGTGCCAGCGGTTGCCGCCGTTGCCGCAGGGGCGGCCGACGGGTTGAGATAGACCGCGCCGATGAGGTTGGTGTGCCCCCACGGCAGCTGACCCTTGTTGGTCTCCTCGTTGACCTGGGCGCGCACCGCCGTCATCGCCTGCTGGATCTCCACGCCGGGCTGGGCGATATGCGAGATCAGCGCGCGGGTGAACGGGCTGTTGGCGCCGGCGTCGCCGTCGAGCGCGGTCTGGCCGGGGCCGGTCGCGAACGCGATCAAGGTGCCTTCGCCCGACTTCATCTCCGCCAGGCCGGTCTGCACCGACACGCTGCGGGTCGGCGAATTCGACTTGATCTTGGCGGCGAACGGATTGTCGCGGCAGGCATCCAGGAACACCAGCTTGACCTTGGCATCGCCCATGGTCTGGTCGAGCGTGACGTCGATGTTGATCGCCGCGCCGAGCTTGACGTCCATCTCCGATTTCAGATCGGCGTCGACCGGCAGCAGGTAGTTGGTGCCGGAGATCGCGATGCCGTGGCCGGCGTAGTAGAACACCGCGATGTCGGCGCCCTGCGCCTTGCGCCCGAAGTCGAGCAGTTTCTCGGTCATCTTGTCGCGCGTCAGATTGGTGCCCTCGACGACGTCGAAGCCGACATTGCGCAAGGTGGCTGCCATGGCCTTGGCGTCGACGGGCGGGTTCGGCAGCGGCATCACGCTCTTGTAGGCGCCGTTGCCGACGACGAAGGCGACCCGGCGGTCGGCCTTGGCCGCCTGGGCGGTCAGCGCCATGCAGAGCAGGGACAGGGTGATGGTGAGAAAGCGCATCAGGAGATCCCCCAACGATCAAGCGAAGCGGTCACTGCAGCATTAGTCGCGTATTGGCCCGAAAAGTCTTGTTCCCAAACAAAAAATCTCGTTTTCGCCACAATGCAGATTGCGAGTGTTGCGCGAAGCCAACGCCAGACGCGTGTATTCCACGGGTTGCGTGAGGGGCGTCACATCCGATCAGCGATCAGAGCCGGCAGGGGGCGCCGGCCTCAGCTTTGCGACGACGCGTTGACCGCCAGCGGCCGCGGCTGCGGCGGCCGGAGGTTCAGCAGGTTACCGGCGAGAATCAGAGCGGCGCCCAGCACGGTGAAGCCGTCGAGGCGCTCGGAATAGACCAGCCAGCCGACGGTCGCGGTCAGCGGCACACGCAGGAAGTCCATCGGGACCACGATGGTGGCGTCGGCATAGAGCATCGCGCGCGCCATGCAGAAATGCGAGAAGGTGCCGCAGAGGGCGACCAGCACGATCCAGCCCCAGGCCATGGCCGACGGCCAGGTCCACAGCAGCAGAGTGGGCAGCAGTCCGGCGATGGATTGCACCGCCAGCATCCAGAAGATGATCGAGACGGTCGGCTCGGTGCGGGTCAGGAACTTGACCAGCGCGATCGAGATGCCGAAGCCGACGGCGGCGCCCAGCGCGATCAGCTGGCCCGGATTGATCGCGCCGGTGTCCGGGCGCACGATCACGACTACGCCGACCAGCCCGAGCACGATGGCCACGAGCTTGAACAGCGTGATTCGCTCGCCCAGGAACGTGGCGGCGAGCAGGGCGGTCCAGATCGGCATCGTGAACTCGATCGCGACCACCTGGCCGATCGGGATGAGGGTCAGCGCAAAGAACCAGCCGAGCTGCGCGCCGTAGTGGATCAGGTTGCGGGCGGCGTGCTGTTTGAGCCGCGTCGTGCGCAACGTCGCGAAGCCGCCGCTGAGGATGATGACCGGCGACAGCATCACGAGGCCGATGAGGCAGCGCAGCTCCATCAGCTCGAACACGTTGAGCTCGCGCATCGCCTCGCGGCCGGCGACGGCCATCACCAGCATCAGGCTGAGCCAGCCGGTCATCCATAGCGCGGCCATCAGTTTCGAAGCGGGGCGAGTCATGCGGCAGGGGAGAGCGAGGCGGGCGGGAGCGGCTGTATCACCTCGCGTGCACAGCAATGCAAATGAAATCAACGGTGCAGTGCATCAAGGCGGGTGCCGCGACAGCGGCCGCACGGCTCAGAAAATCGTGGAGTGTGCCGGCGTTTCGTCCTAAAGCGACCGCCCGCGAAACAGCCAAAGGCAGCTTTGACACATGACCGACCGTGCCGCCTCAGCCGACTTCCTCACCGCCTTTGCCACGGGCTGGCCGGAGCGCGAGCCTCATCTCATGGTGCTGTCGCTGACCACGCAAAAGGGCGTGCAGGATTTTGCCATGACCCGTGAGCAGGCGCTGCTGATTGCCAAGACCATCAAGCGGACTGCAGCCCAGTTGGCTCCGGCTCCGTCTGCAGGCCCGGGCGCCAGGCGCGCCTGAGCGCGCTCACCGCGACAGCGAGATGTTCGCAGCGCGGAACTGGCTGTCGGCGCGGATCGACACCGACTGCTTGTTGCCGCGGGTGGCCAGCGCGATGTTGGCATTGAAGCCGGCGGTGGTCGCGACCAGTTGGAAGTTGCCGCCACCGCCGCGTCCCTGCAGCACGCCGCTGGCGCCGCGGCTGGTCTCGGTCCAGCTGCCGGAGATGGTTGAGCCCTCGGCGACGACATCGGCCTGCAGGCCGAATTTGTACGCGTCGCTGGCGCAGGTCAGCACCAGGCTCATGCGCGGTCCGGATACGCCGTAGGTCGCCCGGCAGCGGATGCGCTCCGTCGACCCGTCCTCGAGCGCCACGGTGCCGCTGCCGCCCCAGGTCCCGGCCATGCCGGTGAAGGGGCCGGGATCGGCGCGCCCGGGCGACGCCGCGAAGCCCGCCGCCAAAACGACGGCGGCGGCCGTCAGCCGCCGCGTCACGTTCGAAAGAGGAAATGCGCCCTTACAGGCGCGACGCCTGCCAGCGCCCGCTGCAGGGGATTCCTGCCGATGCGCCGTTCCATTTTCCTGAACCGGAATTGCCGCTGAGCTGACCATTCGCATATGCGCCATTGATGGAGACCTTGACCAGGCCTTCGCGCCCAATGGATCCCGAGACGTTGGCGCCGGCCGCCGAAATCTTACCGTCTGCAACCGTCAGGGTCGAGCTGGCGGTGGGTTCGCAGCTGCCGCTGCTGGTGACAATCGTCACC
>NZ_CAFJ01000245.1 GCF_000239795.1 Bradyrhizobium sp. STM 3809
TGGCCGTCTCTGGTCACCGCGCGCACAGCGAGAGAGCGCGTGAGACCCCGGATGTCGCTGCGCTCATCCGGGCTACGCGGGCGGTTGCTACTCGCTGGCGAGCCCGATCCTCAGGCGCCGGTTCTGGCGGCCCTTGTTGTCCACCTTGAGAATCCGGATCCGCCGCGCCCGCGCCGTCGAGACCAGGTGCGTGCCGCCGCACGCCTGGCGGTCGAGGCCGTCGATGTCGACGATGCGGATCAGGCCATTGGCCTGGCGCGGCGGGGCGACGGATTTGGCGCGGAACAGGCCGGCGGTGGCTTGCGCGGCGTCATAGTCCATGTCGAAGGCGCGCACCGGGCGGTCGTCGGCGATCGCGGCATTGACCGCGTCCTCCACCGCGCGCAATTGCTCCGGCGCGACCTTCGGCAGGTCGAAATCGACGCTGAACTCGTCCGTGTCGGTCATGCGCACGCCGGTCAGCAGCGCGCCGTCGAACAGCGTGTAGACGGCGCTGTTGACGAGATGCGCCACCGTGTGCTGCTCGCACATCCGCTGGCGGAAGGCGGCGTCGACGCGGAGCGTGACGGTCCCGGACGTCTCCAGGTCGTCGCCGAACAGGTGCCAGATGCCATCCGCCGTCGGCTCGAGCCCGGTGACGACGCGAACGATTCCGTTCCACGCGAGCGTGCCGCGGTCGGGCAGCTGCCCGCCGCCGCCGGGATAGAACGGCGAGTGCGCCAGCAGCACGGCGCCGGGGCGCGCGTCCAGCGCGGCGAGGTCGAGCGCGAGCACGTCGGGATGATCGACGGCGAAAGGGCGGGGCAGGGCATCGGTCATGCGAAACGGTTCGCTGTCATAGCTGTCGTAGCCCGGATGAGCGCAGCGACATCCGGGTTCACCGAGATAGCGCATGTGACCCCGCATGTCGCTTTCGCCTTCGCCCGAAGGGCTTCGGCGGACAAGTCGCTCATGTGGGCCACGGACTTTAAGCAGCGTCCCTCATCCACGCAACGCGCCGCGCCTCACCGGCACGCCGCGACCGTGAACCACGCCATGCCGAACGCGCCGTCGCCGAGGCGCAGGCAGACGGTGTCGCCGGGCTGCAGCCGCTCGTATAGCGGCTGCGCCACATGCGCGTCGGTGGCCGCCGCGAACGGACCCCACGCCTCCAGCGTCACCTGATGCGCCGCGAGCCGGCTGTGGCCGAGATGCTTGGCCAGTACGCGGCTGCGCAGCAGCGCCGGCGCCGAGCGGTCGAGCGCGGTGTTGAACTGGCCGAGCGCGCCGAAGGCATAGGCACCGACGAAGATTGCGGCGAGCAGCAGCCGCCAGCCGCGCCGGCGCAATTGCGTCTCGAACCTGATGGCGACGATCAGGAACACGACCGCGACCGCGATGGCGAATGCCGTCAGGGGCAGCCAGCGGACGAGGTTGATGTCCGACAGCGTGCGCGCGGCAAGCGTGCCGGCGGCCACGATGCAGCCGGTGCCGAGATTGGCGCCATAGCCCGTCCCCAGGCCGATGCGGAACCGGCCGGGAAAACGCAAGGTGAGGATCAGCGCAAGCAGCGGAAGGGCGGTGACGACCGCGATCAGCTGACCGGCCGGAAAGCTCGGAAACAGCGACCAGCCGGCCAGCGCGATCGCGGTGAGCGTGAAGCCGAGCGCGATGCGCCGGGCCTGCGCGCTGCCGCGGTCCCGGCCTCCGTCGGTGCCGGGCGTGTCTTGCTGCGGAGAGGGGCCGTTCATCAAGAGAGGTCCGTCCAAGGGTGACCCTCTTGATAGAGCAGGAGGGTTGATCGAATGCGAAGGCGCCGTCGATTTGACAGCGGCGCGCAGGGTTGCGACTGTCCGCCGCGAGACGCAAGATGCTCGTGTCAGGGAACGCCGGGACCGCCTCATGTCAACAGAGCATGTCGACGTGCTGATCGTCGGCGCCGGACTGTCCGGCATCGCCGCCGCCTATCATCTGCAGCACAAATGCCCGGGCAAGCGGTTCGCGATCCTGGAGGGGCGCGGCGCCATCGGCGGCACCTGGGATCTGTTCCGCTATCCCGGCATCCGCTCCGACAGCGACATGTACACGCTGGGCTATTCGTTCAAGCCGTGGACCGACCCGAAGGCGATCGCCGACGGGCCGCAGATCCTGAAATATGTCCGGGATACCGCGACGGAGAACGGCATCGACCGTCATATCCGCTTCAATCATCGCGTCATCAGGGCGTCCTGGTCGAGCAGCGAGGCGCGCTGGACGGTCGAGGCGGAGCGGCAGACCGGGCAGGGCGCGACCGAGAGGGTGCTCATCACCTGCGGTTTCCTGTTCATGTGCTCCGGCTACTACCGTTATGAGAGTGGCTATCTGCCCGACTTCAAGGGCATGGCCGACTTCAAGGGCCGCATCGTGCATCCGCAGGCGTGGCCTGGGGATCTCGACTATGCCGGCAAGCGCGTCGTCGTGATCGGCTCCGGCGCGACCGCGGTGACGCTGGTGCCGGCGATGGCCAGGACCGCCGCGCATGTCACGATGCTGCAGCGCTCGCCGACCTATGTGGTGTCGCGCCCGGCGCAGGACGCGCTCGCCAACAAGCTGCGCCGGCATCTGCCGGCGAGCCTCGCCTATCACCTGATCCGCTGGCGCAACGTGCTGTTCGGGATGTATTTCTTCCAGCTCAGCCGGCGCAAGCCGGAGCGGGTCAAGCAGCTGATCCTGAGCGGCGTGCGCGCCGCGCTCGGCGCCGACTACGACGTCGCCACCCATTTCACGCCGCGCTACAATCCCTGGGACCAGCGGCTGTGCCTGGTGCCGGACGGCGACCTGTTCAAGACCATCCGCGAGCAGCGCGCCTCGGTGGTGACCGGCGGGATCGAGACCTTCACCGAGCGCGGCCTGCGCCTGTCGGACGGCCGCGAGCTCGATGCCGACGTCGTCGTCACCGCGACCGGGCTCGTCCTGCAGGTGCTCGGCGGCGTCGAGGTCGTTGTCGACGGCCGCACGGTCGATTTCGCCAAGACGCTCAACTACAAGGGCATGATGTATTCGGACGTGCCGAACCTGGCGGCGACGCTCGGCTACACCAACGCGTCCTGGACGCTGAAATGCGACCTCACCTGCGAATATGTCTGCCGTCTCATCAACTACATGGACCGGCACGGCTACCGCCAATGCGTGCCGCACAATGACGACACCACGGTCACGCCGCTGCCGTCGCTGAACTTCAGCTCCGGCTATGTGCAGCGGTCGATTGCCGACATGCCGAAGCAGGGCTCGAAGCGGCCGTGGCGGCTGTACCAGAACTACGCGCTCGACATCGTCTCGCTGCGCTTCGGCAAGGTCGACGACGGCGTGATGCGGTATTCGTGAGCGGCGCCGCCGCCGGTCTCAGCCGTCATCTACTGCAGGGCCGGCCCGAGCGCCGGATTGCTGTCGATCGCGGTTGCGACCTGGGCCAGCAAGGCGTCGCATTCGGCGCGGATCTCCGCCTTCTTGCGGTTGATCGGTCCCCAATGCTTGCGGATGTGCCGCAGCGCGACCGCGGCGTATTCGACCGCGAAGGCGGGGCACTGCTTGCAGAGCCGCTGGAAGTCGAGCCCGTCGCCGGAGCCGAAATTCTCGAGATTGCCGGAGCTGCAATGCACGCCGACGCTGAAATCGGCGAGGAAACCCGACGGGCTGGCCTTGTACCTGGCGAAGATCTGCCCGAGCAGCGGGCTCGCGCGATTGGCGTCGAAGCTCATCTGGAACAGGCCGGCCTCGGCCGTATCCGCCGTCATGTTGTCGGCCGTCACGTCGCGCCCTTCGCAATAATGGCCGGAGCTCTCGCGCATGCCGAGCCCGAACATCAGCACGAAGAGATGCCGCAACGTCTCGGCGCCGTCGGCGGCGTTGCTCATGCCGGCCGCGGTGAAGATGTCGTTGTACCAGGCGAGGGCGTCGCGATTGACGTTGCCGGAGGATTTGCGCGCCATGTCCAGCGCGGCGGCGTCGCCGGATTTGAACTTGTGATAGACGCGGCCGAAGGTCAGCGCCATGCCCACGACGTAGCCCTTCGGCGCGGCGCCCCGGTCCCGCCAGTTGATGCGCGTGACCGGGCTGTTTGCGGCCATCTGTTTCAGCTCGTCGATCGAGCTCGGACCGGCCGCGCGAGCTGCGAGCATCTGAATGTCAGGCGCGTTTGCCGGAGGTGGTGACGGGGGAAGTGCGGGGCCCGGCGATGCATCGAGCGCCGCCCAGGTCTTTGGACCCGCGATCCCGTCCGGCACCATGTTGTGCTGGCGTTGGAATTCGCGCAGCGCGGCCTCGGTGCCGGCGCCGAAGATGCCGTCGATCTTCTCGATCCTGAGATCATTCTGCAATTGCCGGACGAGATCGCCACGGGCGCCTCGCCGCAAGGTCGGGCGCTTCTCCTCGTCGATCGACGGAATGATGATCGGCGCAGGAGCCGTGCCCGCGAGAATGGCGGCCACCTGTGACCGGAACTCGTTCATGTCGAATGTCGGATCATCCTTGCGGCCGGGAGGCAGCGCGTACTCCTTGTGGCCGCAGCACATCACGGGATCGGCGTTGATCTTCTTGAGGATCGCGGCGACCCCGCGGCGATAGGCGTCGAGCTGCACGGCAGGCCACGGATCATTGGCGGTGCCGGAGTTCTCGGCCTCGATGCCGATGAAGTTTTCATTGCCGTTGCGCAGGCCCTGCCACATGCCGACGCCGGCATGATTGCAGCGTCCGGCAGCGACGATGAAGTACGTTCCGTCGCGTCCAAGGCCGAGCTGCGCCAGTGGGCCCGCGAGATCGGGCCGGCCATTGGTGATAATGCCGAGGCTCGGCATCACGCCCTTGTCCGGCCCAGGGCCCGCCGTGTGATGGCAGATCACGCCCTTGACCGTGCCCATCTCGGCGCGGCCACGCGAGCGCCATCCCGGCTGCTCGGCAACCTTGAGGCCCGCATCTTCGAGAACTTCGGCAAGCCAGGTGAGCGAGAAGACCATCTCAGACTCCTCCGATCGCGGCGGGCAATTCCGCGTCGCTCGTCAGTTCGTCGAATTGGACCTCGAGATCGCATCCATCGACGTGATCTTCGTCGCCGTCATCGGGGTCGATGTCGGCCGCGACCTCGATCCTGATGCCGCCGATGGAGGGCGGCAGCTGGTCGTCCGAGGTGAACTCATCCTCGATGTGCTCGACGCCGCAAAGACAGCAGTCGGCATCATTCTCGTCGTGGAGATCCGCTGACGTGTCGGAGGTCATCGTGATGAGCCGCTCCCCGCAATGAATTGCAATATGGACCAGTCGCAATTGCAAAAAGCGTAGCGGGGCCGATCGGTCGGTCAATGTGCCAGAGGATATAGTGAGGATACAGGGCGGCAGGCGCGCAGCTCGTGCCGGGGGGAGTGCATATCCCGCAATCAGCCACGATCCACGATCGGCTGGCAGAGCCCGGCTGCTCCGGAGATCGGCTTCGAGGGATCACTGCCGCTCCGGGCCGGCTCCCTCACGCAGCGGCGCGCGGCTGAGCTCGTTGCCGGCGGCGATGGCTTTCTGCATCAGGCGGATCAACTCGCGGGCCTCGGTCCTGGTGAGACCGCGCACCATGAGCCGCTGCGCGGCCTCGACGGCTGGCGTGATCGCCTCGAGCGTGCGCCGGCCTTCCTCGGTGATCAGGAGCTCGCGTGACCTTCGGTCGCGCGCACTCGCGCGGCGGACGACCAGGTTCTTCTGCGCAAGCCGGTCGATCACCCCGGTGATGGTGGTGCGGTCGTAGGCGATCAGGCCGGCGAGGGTGATCTGGTCGATCGCCGGATTGGCCGCGATGGCCGCCAGCGCCGCATACTGCACCGGCGTCAGGTCGAAGCCTGCCGCCTCCACCTCTGCCAGGAACACCGCCACCGCGATCTGCTGAAACCGGCGCGCCAGATGGCCCGGCATGTCCCGCATTTCGGTCACCCTCGAATCTCCTCTCGCTTGCTTGACAAGCATACTGATGATCAGCATACTGATCAATAACGACGAGCGCGGGAGGGCGGTCACATGCAGTTTCATCTCAACGGCTTCCAGCCGGGCGATCCCGAGATCTTCGATTCAACCGAGCGGGTGGCGAGCTCCGGTGCGGCCGGCGCGCTGCCCCCGGAGGTCGACGTCCTCATCGTCGGCTGCGGCCCGGCCGGCCTCAACCTCGCCGCCCAGCTCTCGGCCTTTCCCGACATCAGGACCTGCATCGTCGAGCAGAAGCCCGGGCGGCTGCTGCTCGGCCAGGCCGACGGCATCGCTTGCCGCACCATGGAGATGTTCAACGCCTATGGCTTCGCCGAGAAGGTGCTGCGGGAGGCCTGCTGGATCAACGAGACCACGTTCTGGAAGCCCGATGACCGCGATACGGCGCGGATCGCGCGCAGCGGCCGCGTACAGGATGTCGAGGACGGCCTGTCGGAGATGCCGCATGTCGTGCTCAACCAGGCCCGCGTGCACGACTTCTTCCTCGATGTGATGCGCCGTTCGGCGAACAAGCTCGAGCCGCACTATTCGCGGCGGCTGCGCGACCTCACGATCGATACGACCGCCGCTGCCGGTGCGCACGGCGTGACCGTCAGCTTTGATCGCATCGATCAGGAGCATGAAGGCCAGGTCGAGACCATCAGAGCGCGCTACGTGGTCGGCTGCGACGGCGCCCGCAGCGTGGTGCGCAAGGCGATCGGCCGCGAGCTGCACGGCGATTCCGCCAACCACGCCTGGGGCGTGATGGACGTGCTCGCCGTGACCGATTTCCCCGACATCCGCTTCAAGTCGCTGATCCAATCGGCTCACGACGGCAGCCTGCTGGTGATCCCGCGCGAGGGCGGCTACCTGGTGCGGCTCTATGTCGAGCTCGCCAAGCTGGAGGTCGGCGAGCGCGTCGCCGGCCGCAACATCAGTGTCGAGGAGGTGATCGCCAAGGCCAAGCGGATCCTCGCGCCGTATACGCTCGAGGTGAAGGAGGTCGCGTGGTGGTCGGTCTATGAGATCGGCCAGCGCATCACCGACAAGTTCGACGACGTGCCGGAGGCGGAGGTCGCGACCCGCCTGCCGCGCGTATTCATCGCCGGCGACGCCTGCCACACCCACAGCCCGAAGGCAGGGCAGGGCATGAACGTCTCGATGCAGGACACGTTCAATCTCGGCTGGAAGCTCGCTGCGGTCCTGGGCGGACGCTGTCCGCCGGAGCTTTTGCACAGCTACTCGGCCGAGCGCCAGGCAATCGCGCAGGAGCTGATCGATTTCGACCGCGAATGGTCGGGGATCCTCGCGTCCGCCGCCAAGCAGGGCGGCGCGGATGCCGCCAGGACGCAGGATTATTTCGTCCGGCATGGCCGCTACACCGCGGGCACGGCGACGCAGTATCGGCCCTCGCTGCTGACCGGTGACGACACCTTCCAGCCGCTCGCCACCGGACTCGTCATCGGCAAGCGCTTTCATTCCGCGCCGGTGATCCGTCTCGGCGACGCCAAGCCGGTGCAGCTCGGCCACGTCGTCCAGGCCGACGGCCGCTTCCGCCTGTTCGCCTTCGCCGGCGCCGAGGATCCCGCGGCCCCGGGCTCCGCCATCCGCCGCCTGTGCGAATTTCTCGGCGAGGATGCGGCCTCTCCCGTGCGCCGCTCGACGCCGGCCGGAGCCGACATCGATTCCGTGATCGACCTGCGCGCCGTGTTCCAGCAGGATCATCGCGCGCTCGCGCTCGAGAAGATGCCGGCGCTGCTGCTGCCGAGGAAGGGCCGCTACGGCCTGATCGACTATGAGAAGATGTTCTGTGCCGATCCGAGGAGCGGCCAGGACATCTACGCGCTGCGCGGCATCGATCGCGCGAGCGGCTGCCTCGTGATCGTGCGGCCGGATCAATATGTCGCCGACATCATGCCGCTGGACGACCACGGCCGGCTGGTTGCCTATTTCGACGGCTTCATGCTGAAGGCCGCCTGATCGTAAACGAATTGTCAATCGCAGCTCCGGATTTCCGGGGCTTGCGCTAGCCAGATCCCAATGTTTCGCCGCTACGGTGCTCGCTCCGGATGGACGATTGAGTGGGTGCCTCGAAATGTTGATGTTGGCGAACCGTCGTAAGAGCGAGCGTCGGCTGTGCAGGAGGATCGCGAAGATCCACTATGGCAATGGCAGCCTGCCGCGGGATTGTACGGTCACGGATATTTCCGATGGCGGCGTCAAGGTGGTCGCCGAGTTCGTCGAGATCCCGCCGCAGTTCACGATCGTGTTCGCGCCGGATCACCAGCGCAAGTGCCGGCTGGCCTGGCGCATCGGCTGCGAGTTCGGCGCCGAATTCATCGATTGAGGCGCGGCCGCGCCGCGCTTAACGGGACCTTAGGGTTAATCTGCCAGCGTGCCTGGCATCGGTCCCGAAGTAGTTCAGTTGCATGCGTTCACGGCCCTCCAGCTCTCGTCCCTTGTTGCGGCCGGCCGCGTTTGCGCTGTCCTTCACCGTGGTGCTGTTCGGCCTCGGGGCTTGCCAGACCACCGACCTCGGCGACATCACCGGCGCGCTCGGCGGCAAGTCCGAAAAGCCGGCCGCGGCCGCGTCCGACCCGCGTGCCGAGCTCGACCAGTTGCGCGAGCGCTTCCGCGCCACCCCGAACGATCCTGAGATTGCGGTGCGCTACGGCAGCGCATTGCGCGCCACCGGGCAGCGCTCGCAGGCGGTGGCGGTGCTGGAGCAGGCGACCATCGCCAATCCCGGCAACCGGGCGCTGCTGGCTGCCTACGGCCGCGCGCTCGCCGACAACGGCAATTTCCAGCAGGCCTTCGACGTGCTGAGCCGGGCGCATTCGCCGGAGGACCCCGACTGGCGCATCCTCTCGGCGCAGGGCGCCACGCTCGACCAGATGGGGCGCAACGAAGAGGCGCGGCAGTACTACATGACCGCGCTGAAGATCGCGCCGGACGACCCCTCCGTGCTGTCCAATCTCGGCCTGTCCTACGCGCTCTCCAACGAATTGCCGAAGGCCGAGGAGCAGCTGCGCAAGGCGGCCGCCAATCCCGACGCCAGCCCGCGCGTCCGCACCAATCTCGCCGTCATCGTTGGCCTGCAGGGCCGCATGAGCGAGGCCGAGAGCATTGCGCGAACAGGCCTGCCGCCCGAGCAGGCCAATGCCAACGTCGCCTATGTGAAGAAGATCCTGGTACGCCGGCAGATCGCCCAGCGCGAGCTGTCGCCGCGCCACGACCGGCCCGTCGCGGGGCAGCCGGACAAGGCGCTGGCGAAGGCGCTGAGCCGGTCCGACGACTGAGCGCTATTTGGCGCCGAGCAGCTTGGCGATCGGCGCCAGCAGCGAGCCGCGCTGCGGCCGCGGCTCGACCCGTCCGGTCAGCCGGTTCGCGATCTCCTTGAACAGCTTCGGCGTGCGGCTGAGGGCGGCGATCTCGGCGATCATCTGGCCGTTGTTGGCGGCGGTGCCGAACAGCTTGCAGTCGAACGGGATCACCGCGACCGGTTCGGCCTCCACCGTCTTGGCGAAGCGCTTGAGGTCGATCTCCGGCCGCTTGGGCATGCCGACCTGGTTGAGGCAGTACAGCGGCGGCCGGTCGTTCGGCCGCGACGCCTTGAGCACGGAGAGCAGGTTCTTGGCGTTGCGCAGGTTGGCGAGATCGGGCTCGGCGACGACCAGGATGTCGTCGGCGTTGATCAGCGCATGCCGCGTCCAGGCCGACCATTGGTGCGGTACGTCGAGCACGATGCATTGCTGCGTCAGCCGCAGCGTATCGAAGATCGCGTCGAACGCCTCCGCGCCGAAATCATAGACGCGGTCGAGCGTCGCCGGCGCGGCCAGCAGGTTGAGATGTTCGGTGCATTTGGCGAGCAGGCGCTCCATCAGCGCGGTATCCGGCCGATCCGGCTGGAAGATCGCGTTGGCGATGCCTTGCAGGGGATCCTGGTTGTAGTCGAGGCCGGCGGTGCCGAACGCCATGTCGAGATCGATCACCACGGAGTCCAGCGTCAGGTCGCGCGCCATGCTCCAGGCGACGTTGTGCGCCACCGTCGACGCGCCGACGCCGCCCTTGGCGCCGACCACGGCGATGATGCGGCCGGTGATGACCGCCTCGGAGGCCGAGAACAGGCTGCAGATCGAGCGGATCACGTCGATGGTCTCGACCGGGCCGATGACGTAGTCGTTGACGCCGCGGCGCACCAGCTCGCGATAGGCGACGCCGTCGCTCATGCTGCCGATCAGCACCACGCGGGTGCCGGGATCGCAGACGCTGGCGAGATCGTCGAGGCCGCCGATGATGTCGCCGCCCGGCTTGGTCTCGATCACGATGACGTTGGGCGTCGGCTGCGAGTGATAGGTCTCGATGGCGCGCGCCATGCCGCCCGCCTTGATCGTGATGTGCGCCTTGCCGAGCCTTCGGTCCTGGCTCGCCGCGAGCACCGCGGACGAGGTCTGGTCGGTCTCGGTGAACGCCTGCACCGAGACGCGGGGGACCGGCGCGATGTGGTCGTCGAGCACCGGGCCGCCCGGCGCCGGCTGCTCATCCTGGCTGTGAGGGGACGCGTTGATCATTTGCCTGTATCGCTGAGCTTGGCCTTCTCGGTCTCCGGATAGGTCACCGCCGTCGATTCGCCCTTGCGGTACTTCTCGAACAGCGCGGAGCGGCGCGGCGTGTAGGCCGCGGTCTCGGAGCGCGGCTGCTCGAGATCGGCCGGATTGTCGATCATGGCGGCGAGATTGCGCTGCGTGGCGCAGCCGAAGTTCTGATAGTGCTGGTTGCTGCTGTAGCCGGGATTGTTGATGTTCGGCCCGAGATCGTCCGGCCACAGCCCGCAGGGACCGGCGACGGCGGCGATCTTCGGATAGCTCAGCCGGATGACGGCGAGCTGGCGCGGATCATCGGGCATCGTGTGGCGCATCGTGATCGCGCGCGACGGCACGCCGCCTTCGGTCAGCATGGCATGGATCTCGCGATAGGCGTCGGCCGCGGCGCGCGCATTCGGCGTCCCCTCCGGCACATCGGCGACAATGGCGCCGGTGCCTTCGCGCTGCCAGGAGCGCGCCAGGCCCGCGACATCGGCGCGCTGCGGCCCGGTCAGGCCGCCGCGTCCGCTGCCGATGAACACGACGATCGACTGCCGACCTTCCTCGATCGCGATCGGATGCCGGATCTTGTAGTCATCCGGGATGGTCGCCACGACCTCGCCGCTGGTGGAGTTGCAGGCGCCGAGCGTCAGCGCCAGCCCCGCCAGCGCGCCGAGGCGAGCCGCTGCGCGCCGCCTGTCTGCAGATGATCCCGTCATGATCCGATCCCCCGTGCCCCTGATCCCGCCGTCTCAGTCGATGATGAAGCCGAAGCCGGCCGGCTGCCCGGTCACGGCGTCGACCTTGGCGGCGACGCCGTAGAGCCGGTTCATGCGGCCGAGCAGCGCCGACTCCGAGTCAGTCGCCGGCGCGAAGCCGTCATCCGGCCGCGACAGCTCCTTCTGCGCGACGGCGCGCACCACATAGGGCGTCACCAGCACCATCAGCTCGGTCTCGTTGTTGACGTAGTCCTGGCTGCGGAACAGCTGGCCGAGCACCGGCAGCTGATTGAGCCCGGGCAGGCCGTTGATCGCCTGCTTGGTCTGGTTCTGGATCAGCCCGGCCATGGCCATCGAGCCGCCGGAGGGAATCTCCAGCGTGGTCTCGGCCCGCCGCGTGCGGATCGCGGGGATCGTGACCGAGGAGTTCTGGCCGGCGCTGAGCGCGTAGGACACGGTGATCGCGTTGTCGTTCGACAGCTCCGACACCTCGGTCATCACGCGCAGGCTGATGCGGCCCTCGCTGAGCACGACCGGGGTGAAATTCAGCGAGATGCCGAACTTCTTGAACTGGACCGAGGTGTTGCAGAGTCCCGTCTTGGGATCGCAGGCATAGCCGCCGGGGATCGGAAACTCGCCGCCGGCGATGAAGGTCGCCGACTCGCCCGAGATCGCGGTCAGGTTCGGCTCGGCCAGCGTCTTGACGACGCCCGCCGTCTCCATCGCCCGCATCGTCGCCGACACCGACGACAGGCCGCCGCCGGTGATGTTCATGCCGTTGCCGGCGACCAGCGACTTGCCATAGGCCGTGAACGGATTGCTGTTGTTGAAGTTCACCACCGCGGTGCCGTAGGTCATGCTGGCGCTGAGATCGATGCCGAGCTGCTTGACGATCTCGCGCCGGACCTCGGAGACGTTGACCTTCAGCATCACCTGGTCGCGGCCGCGCACGACGATGGAGTTGACGACCTTGTCGGCACCACCGACCAGGCGCGCGGCGATCTCGCCGGCCTGCTGCGCCTCGACCGGGCTCGACACCGAGCCGGTCAGGATCACGCCGTCGCCGACGCCGTCGATCTTGACGCCGGGAATGCTCTGGCTGAGCGCCTGGCGCACGCCGTTGAGATCGCGCTTGATGGCGATGTCATAGGCCGCGACCTGCTGGCCCTCGCCGTCGAAGAACACCACGTTGGTCTGGCCGACCGCCGCGCCGATGATGTAGGCGCGCCGCGCCGATCGCACCACCGCGTTGGCGATCTTCGGATCGGCCACCAGCACGTCCTTGACCTCCTGCGGGAAGTCGACCACGACCGATTTGCCGATGCCGAGCGAGAGATAGTGCACCTTCGACGAGCCGACCGACACCGTCGGCGCATCCCTGTCCTCGGCCGCCTTCACCGGCGCCAGCGCCGGATTCAGCGCCAGGGCGACGGCCGCCGATAGGGAGAGCGCGCGCACCAGCCACGCTCCCATGTTCTTGCGTTGATCCCCACCCATCATCGTCCCCGTCCTTCTCATCACTTCTGCGCCGTGAGCGAGCTCGTGATCCCGTAGCGAATGATCTCGATGGCGTTGCCCCGCCGCGCCATCTGCTGCTGCTCGGTCTCGGCCTTGCCGGTGTCGGGCGCATTGATGTCGGCGATGCTGCGCAGCGCCAGCGCCAGGCTGCCGGCTTGTCGCGCCCGCGCCAGCGTCTCGGCCTGCTCGGGCTTGAGCTCGAGCGTCACCGTCTTGCCGAGCACCGCGTTCTGGCCTTCCTTCTCCTTCGGCGCCTGGTCGATCGCCAGCACGCGCACGTTGGAGAGAATGATCTCGGAGCTGACGGTGTCGGCGGCACCCGGCTTGTCCGGATTCTTGTCGCGCTTCGACAGGATCACGTCGACGCGGTCGTTCGGCAGGATGAAGCCGCCGGCGCCGGTCTCCGCCGAAATCTCGGTGGAGATGGCGCGCATGCCCGCGGGCAGGATCGCCGCCATGAAGCCGGAGCCGTCCGACTTGACCAGCTTCTGCTCGCGGATCGGCTCGCCGATCACGAACGGCGCGCGCGCGATCGAGCCGACCAGCTGATTGGCGGCGTCGGGCCGGTCGCCGCGGCGAATGAAGATGTTGCTCGCGGCCTCCGGCCAGGTCTGCCAGATCAGGTCGCCCGGCTTGATCGCCTGTCCGAGGCCGATATCGGCCTTCGCCACCAGCACCTCGACGGTCGGCAGCTGCACGACGGGCGCGACCGGCGCCGGCTGCTGGCTCTCGGAACTGCTGACCAGGTAGGCCGCAACGCCACCGGCGCCGAGAGCGATGGTTAACACCACGATGCGTGCGGTCATCATCAGCGGAACTACTTTCTACTCATCCATCGGGAACTACACGCAGGCCTGCGGTCGGCGGTTCTCCCTGACTAACGACTAAGCGCCAATGGTATAAGCAGACTTGAACGCCGCGCTCCGCGATCTCCGGCCCAAGCGGTGATTGCGCAAGTGGTGAACAGGTTGTTAGCGTGCGAATCTTGAAACGCCGCGAATGTGTTAGCTATTTGCGCGAAGCCCGCTTGCGCGCGGCGGTTGGTGCAGGCGCGTTCGAATCGCGCGGCGAGTTGCGCCGCTGCATCAGGCGAAAATCGTTAAGCTGAATCCTTTGCTAAGCGCGTCATGCGGATAGGATTATGCGTGAGAGTCGCATCTGCAGCGCCGCACGCGGTGCCAGCCCCCTCATGGTGGCGAGGCGCACGCGCCGTCTCGAACCATGCGGCCCGGGCAGGGGCCTCGCCCTTCGAGACGCCCGCCTGCGGCGGGCTCCTCAGGGTGAGGAGCAGAGGTGGTGCATCCCTTTAGCCCGGCAGCGCCGCACGCGGTGCCAGCCCCTCATGGTGAGCAGGCGCGCACGCGCCGTCTCGAACCATGCGGCCCAGGCAGGGAGGGGCCTCGCCCTTCGAGACGCCCGCCTGTGGCGGGCTCCTCAGGGTGAGGAGCAGAGGTGCTGCAGCTCCCTTTAGCCCGGCAGCGCCGCACGCGGCGCCAGCCCCTCATGGTGAGGAGGCGCGCATGCGCCGTCTCGAACCATGCGGCCCGGGCCGGGGCCTCGCCCTTCGAGACGCCCGCCGGCGGCGGGCTCCTCAGGGTGAGGAGCGAAGGAGGAGCGAAGAGCGACCTTCCAGGAGCAGGCTTGGCTTCACGTCGAGCGGTCTGGCCGAGCTGCAGCCGTTGATTGCGTGTCTGTCAGCTACCCGTAATCAGACGGGTCAGCATCTTCAGAAAGCGGAAACCGGTTCGCCCTACGATTCCGTTGGGCGGGATTCCATCTCGGGATTCAGGGTTCCTTAGGAATTTGCGCGCACGGTCCGCCCATGACGGCTGATGTCTCACGTGATTTAGTTCGCGCAAGAATACACGCAGAGATTGTGTTGAGCGCGATGAGCCGCGGCGGGGGCCGGGCGATCAGCCATGGGGATTCGAGAGGGACGAGGGGAGACGTGCAATGTCAGTTGCCCGATTCCTGAAGCAGCGCGCGGTGAGGATCCAGACGTCGGGCTCCTACACGCTGCCGAACTGGTATGACCCGGAAGGCAAGCTGCGCTCCTTCGCCTGCCGCACGACGCGGGTGTCGCCGTTTCGCGCGCTGCTCGACGTGCCCGTGGTCGGCAAGGTCGGCGACCGGCTGACCTCGTATTTCCGCGACTTCGGCAAGTTCGAAGGCGAGATCAGCGACACAGTGCATGGCGGCTTCCTGCTCGAATTGGAGATGACGCGCGCCGAGCGCGCCAAGCTCGCCGAGAAGCTGGTCTGGCTGGAGAAGAAGCAGAAGGATCCGACGATCCGCGATTCCCGCCGCGAAGCGCGCTTCGTGCCGAGCTCGGCGCACTCCGCGCTGACGCTGGCGGATGGCAGCATCATTCCGTGCTTCGTGATCGACGCGTCGATGTCGGGGGCCGCGGTGTCGGCGGAGATCCAGCCGGAGATCGGCACGCCGCTCGCCGTCGGCAGTTGCGTCGGCCGCGTCGTCCGGCACTTTCCCGACGGATTCGCCGTCAAGTTCGTCGACACCCTGTCGGCGACCACCGAGCTCGAGAAGCGCGTCATCACGCCGCCGACCCGGCCGACCCGGCAGAAGCTCGTCGCGCACGCCGATGATGGCCGGACCGAGGCGCCGGAGGACTTCTTCATGGTCTGACCGCGGCGGCTTGAAGTCGCCGGCAGCCGCGGCCGCGGGCCATGCGCGGTTTCGCGTATTGGGCGAGCGGATGAATCATTGCATGGAACTGGCAGGCCCGTCGCACGGTTAACGCGGTGTTAAGCGACATCGTGAACCCTCATCTGCGCCGGGTTCGCTTGTCCAGCAGGAGCCAGTCCCATGGAGGCCCAGAAGACCGCCGTCGATGCCATCGTCGTCCTGACCGGTTGCGATCGCGACGCCGCGGCCGCCACCGTCAGGCGCATGTATCTCGCCGGTGTCCGCGATCCCAAACGGCTCACCTTCAAGGGACTGCAGGAGCTGGCGCGCGGCTGACATTGCGGTTCCCTCTGTTGCCCCTTGGGCACGGTGGGACCGCATCGACTCAGCTTTTTGCTGACAACCCCCAGGCGAGGGGATGCAGCCGGCCGCACATGCGGTTATTGTAAGGCCTTGCGGCCTGTATCAGATCACCGTCGTCGAGATCATCCACCGGGGCGACACGGTTCTGCGCGAGCACTCTGAGCGGCCGGATCATGGGGATCGGGTATGCTGAGACAGCTTTTCGCGCCACAGCTCATTGGCCTCTACGTGCTGATCGGGGCCACCATCTACGTCCACTTCCGCGGCAAGCAGCGGCTGCGCTTCGCCCGCCAGCTCGGCGATCACTCCACCTATCTCGCGCCCTACAATGTGCTGATGTATGCCGGCTCGGCGGTGCCCAACACGCCGGTGATCCCGGTCGAGCAGTTTCCCGAGCTCTCGAAGCTGACCGACAACTGGCAGACCATCCGCGAGGAGGCGGTGCGCCTGTTCGACGAGGGCTTCATCCGCGCCGCCGCCGCCAACAACGACTGGGGCTTCTATTCCTTCTTCAAGAGCGGCTGGAAGCGCTTCTATCTGAAATGGTACGACGACTTCCTGCCGTCGGCGCGCACGCTGTGCCCGAAGACGGTGGAGCTGTTGGATTCGATCCCGAACGTCCATGGCGCGATGTTCGCGATGCTGCCGCCCGGCGGCAAGCTCGGCGCCCACCGCGATCCCTTCGCCGGCTCGCTGCGCTATCATCTCGGCCTCGTCACCCCGAACTCCGACAAGTGCCGCATCCTGGTCGACGGCGTGCCCTGCGTCTGGCGCGATGGCGAGGCCTTCATGTTCGACGAGACCTTCATCCACAGCGCCGAGAATGCGACCGACGTCAACCGCATCATCCTGTTCTGCGACGTCGAGCGCCCGATGAAGCTCGGAGTCATGACCGCCATCAACCGCTGGGTCAGCCACCACATCGTCAAGGCCTCGGCGACGCAGAACGTGGAGGGCGAGCATGTCGGCGTGCTGAACAAGGTGTTCGGCAAGCTGTACGAGTTTCACCTGGCCACCCGCAGGGTGAAGGCCTGGAACCGCACCGTGTACTACGCGGCGAAGTACACGCTGACGGTCGCCATCGTCGGCGCAATCGTGGTGTCGGCGTTCCGGTGAGGTACGGAGTAGGGCGGATTAGCGCAGCGTAATCCGCCGCTCTTGGTCGCAAAATGCGGATTCTGATCCGACCTCCGCTCGCTGAGCTGTTGCGACGAGCCAGCCTGTCAATGAGTTACTCCGTCATGCCCGGGCTTGTTCCA
>NZ_CAFJ01000244.1 GCF_000239795.1 Bradyrhizobium sp. STM 3809
CCGCGCACCGAGCGAGGTGGCGGCCTCGCTGATCGCCGCGGCAATCATCTCGCGCGGCACGGGATTGATCGCGGGCTCGCCCGGCGGCAGCGGCAGGCCGGGGCGGGTGACGGTGCCGACGCCGGGACCGGCGCGGAAGACGATGCCGGTTCCGCCTGCGCCGATTTGCACCGTCGCCTTGATCAGCGCGCCATGCGTGACGTCGGGATCGTCACCGGCATCTTTCACCACTCCTGCGGTTGCGCTCGCATCGTGCGTCTCGTGCATGGCCACGGAGAAGCCGACGCGGCGTCCGCCGGGCAGGCCGATCTCGACCATGTCGGGGCAATCGCCGGTGATCAGCAGCTCATAGGCGGCCCGCGCGGCCGCGGTCGCGCAGCTGCCGGTGGTCCAGCCACGCTTGAGCGGTCGGTTCGGCGGATCCGTCGGTCCCATCATGGCCGATCGCATAGCATATTTTGCCGTCCCGCGGCGGTGCTGCGGCCATGACCGTGACCGCGCCCAAGGGAGTCATCATCGCGGCCCCGCGGTCGGGGGCGGGGAAGACGACGGTCACGCTCGGGCTGCTGCGGGCGCTCGTCCGCCGGGGCCTGCGCGTGCAGCCGTTCAAATGCGGTCCCGACTACATCGATCTCGCCTTTCACTCGGTCGCGGCGCAGCGGACGAGCTACAATCTCGACAGTTGGGCGATGTCGGCCTCGCAGCTCACGGGGCTGGTCGCGGGCGTCGCCGCCGACGCCGATGTCGCCATCGTCGAAGGCGTGATGGGCCTGTTCGACGGCGCGCCAAGCCCGGGCCGCGCGGCCCGCGGCTCGGCCGCGGATCTCGCGGCGCTGCTCGGCTGGCCGGTGGTACTGGTGCTCGATGTGAGCGGGCAGACCGAGACGGCAGCCGCCGTTGCGCTCGGCTGCGCGCGCTTCCGCGACGATGTGACGGTGGCCGGCGTGATCCTCAATCAGGTCGCGAGCGAGCGACACCGGGCACTGATTGCGCCGGCTTTCGAAGCGGTCGGGATCGACGTGCTGGGCGCGCTCGCGCGCGACCCGCACTTGACGTTGCCAGAACGCCATCTCGGCCTGGTGCAGGCCCAGGAGATCAGCACGATCGAGGAGCATCTCGACCGGCTGGCCGCGCAGATCGCCACCTCGGTCGATCTCGATGCCGTGCTTGCCGTGGCGCGCGCGATGCGCTCCGCCGAGACGTCCGCCGGACGATGCCAGTTCGGCATCGGCCCGCCAGGCCAGCGCATCGCATTGGCATCCGACGCCGCGTTCTCGTTCAACTATCCGCATCTCGCGCGGCATTGGCGCGACGAGGGCGCCGAACTCGTCCCGTTCTCGCCGTTGAACGATGAGGCTCCCGATCCCTCAGCGGATGCGGTGTGGCTGCCGGGCGGCTATCCCGAATTGCATGCGGGGCGGCTGGCCTCGGCAGGATCGTTCCTACAGGGCTTGCGCGCGATGGCCGCGCGCGGCGTTCCGATCCACGGCGAGTGCGGCGGCTACATGACCCTGGGGACCGGATTGGAGGACGCCCAGGGCACGCGCCACGCCATGGCTGGACTGCTGGCGCTGGAGACGTCATTCGCCAAGCGCCGCCTGCATCTCGGCTATCGCCGAGCCGCTCTGCTGGCCGATTGCAGTCTCGGCACGAAAGGCGCGGTGGTCTACGGTCACGAGTTCCACTATGCGACGATCCTGCAAGAGGGCGACGAGCCCCTGATCGACTGTCTTGACGCTGCGGGACGCGCGGCCGCCGAGCGTGGCGCGCGGCGGGGCACCGTCACCGGTTCGTTCCTGCATGTGCTGAGCGGAGAGAGCGCATGAGCATCGCCAAGCCCGCGCCGCCGAGTTTCGATGCGTCCTTCAGGGCGCGCTTTGCCGAGCTGGTGCGCTGGCGCCGCGACGTCAGGCGCTTTCGCAGCGATCCGGTCAAGCCGGAGCTGATCGCTCAACTGCTCGCTCTCGCCTCCCACGCGCCGTCGGTCGGCTTCTGCCAGCCCTGGCGCTTCGTGCTGGTCGAGAGCGCTGCCCGACGCGCGGCGATCATCGAGAATTTCAAGTCGGCCAATCAGTCGGCGCTTGCGGGCTACGATGGTGAGCGTCGCGCGCTCTATGCGGGCTTGAAGTTGGAAGGTCTCACGCAGGCGCCGGTCCACCTCGTCGTCTGCGCCGACGAGGGCGCTGCGACCGGTCACCGTCTCGGCCGTGTCACGATGCCGGAGACCTTGCATTACTCGGTGGTGGCCGCGATCCAGACATTCTGGCTGGCGGCGCGCGCCGAGGGGCTCGGCGTCGGCTGGGTGTCGATCCTCGATCCCGCGGCCGCGTGCCGGCAGCTCGAGCTGCCATCCGACTGGAAGTTGATCGCCTATCTCTGCGTCGGCTGGCCGGAGGAGGAGCACGACGATCCCGAACTCGCGCGTCACGGCTGGGAGACGCGGCTCGATCCGGCGGTGATCGAGCCGTTGAAGCGCTAGTCGGTGGTCAGGTCAATCGAGCGCTGGTTCTTGGAAGGATCAGTCGTTCATGACGCCATCGCCAGCGCGGGCGCGTCCAGCGCGACGGGCGCAGAAACGCACGCCGCGCCGTCCAGCCGAAAGCGTTGGCCGTGCAGCGTCACGGTGAGCGGAATGCCGCGGACGTCGTCGTGGAACGCTCTGATGCGGCGCTTCATCTCGGCGGCATCGATATCGGCCGGCATGTCGCACATCGCGGCATACATCTGCTTCGTGCTCTTGTGTCCGCTCCAGGCGAACGGGAGAACCGGCAGCGGGGCGGGCTCGCAGGCGAGATCGCGCGACATGCGCCAGAACAGATAGGCGAGACGCACGAACGCCATCTGCTCCAGGCCACGGACGTCGACACCGTCAGGGATGTCGAAGCTTTCGACGCCGACGATCGCTCCGCAATCGACACGCGGCTCCATCACATGAGCCGTCGCGCCGAAGCTTCGCGCGCCGTCGTACATGGCGAAATGAGCCGGCGCCCAGCCCGGATATTCAGGGGGCGCCGGGTGGAAGTTATAGGCGCCGTGGCCGAGGGCGTGAAGGATCTCGGGAGCAACGATCACGCCCGTGGTGAAGGCCAGCAGGCGGGACTTGGCGAGCACGTCCGGGCCGATCGCCTCGAGTTCCTGCAACGTCACGGCGTAGCGGAACGACAGCGCGGGATTGTGCGCCTTGAGGAGCTCGGTCAGGGCCAGCTGTTGATCACGGCTGCCGGTGAGAAGGATGATCGTCTCGAGCATGGTACGGGTCCGGTTTGAGTTCAGCGCGGGGAGGCATCGATATTCGTCGGCTGCCACGATGTCTCCGCGGCGGCGAGAGCACGGAACAGGTCCGGCCTGAGCTGTTGTCCCGGCGCGACCACCATCACCTGATGGTCGGCGAGGAGCGCGGCTTCCTGGACGACCCGGACATCCTGCTGCCACGGGCAGAGCGAGATCTCGAGGCGCGAGAAGCCGCCATCATCATGCGCGAAGGCGCTGGCCAGCGCCTCGATGCGCGCCGCTGCGTGCCGCGCGTCGCTGCCTTCGTCGCGCACGATCACCGTGATCGCCCCGTCGCGGGACTCATCCGATTGCAGGATCAGCAGGGGATCGCGTGGACCTGCTCGGCCCGCGCGCCGAGCAGGCCGGACCATCTCTGCGAAATCCGGGTCTGGCCCGAGATCGGCGGCCGTCGGCTTGAGATTGTGCACGATCGCGGCGTTTCCGGCGCCGTGCTCGCCAGCGATCGTGTGGTAGGAGCGTGGAAGCCAGACCGTATCGAGCGGCAGCTGTGACGACACGGTGCTCCATGCCTGGTCGATGAGATAGCCATCCCAGACGTCGGGATAGGACGACGCGATCTCACCCCAGACCGACAGCAGCATCTCGGCCGCGTGCGACCGGCCGAAGTAGAGCGCCCGGGCGGACATCTCCCAGCCGTTCCACTTGTGAACCGCGAAGTCACAGTCGGCGAGCAGCGGAAGGGACGGGACGGATTGCAGCATCACGCCGGCATCGACGAACAGCAGCGGGGATGCGTGCTGTCGCCACATGCGCTGGATGAAGCTCGCCTTCTCAGCCGCGCTGACGGCGTCCGGCCGACGCGTCTCGATCGGCACGAGCTCGAATGCCAGCCCGAGGCGCTGCAGCGAGCGCCTCAGATGATAGATGTGCAGGTCGCCGACCGTGCTCGGGTGACAGCACACGACGCGGGCGTCGAAGGACGGTGCCGTCTCGGGCAGCTGCCAGGACAGGCCGCCCCACCACAATTCGTGCGGCCCGTCGACGCAAGCTCCGACTGTTCCGAACCCGGTCAGTTTCGATTTGAGAAAATCGAACGCGGGATTCTCGCCGAACGGAATCACGACGGCGTCATCCGGGGTGAGCGAGCCGTAGAGAAGCTCGGCACCTGCGCCAGTCGGCGGATCGATGACGATGACGGTGCGTCCGCTTCGAGCCGACGGGGCGTCGCCCCATCGAACCAGCGGTCCGAACGTCTGCTTCAGCCAGCGCAGCCGGCGCTCTTGTCGCTCGCCGAGCCTGATGCCTTCGGCGCGCAACATCTGCGCCGCGTCCTCGTCGATCATGTTGGCAGGTCGTCGCCTCATGCCGGGTCCTCCTGCTCAATCAAACGGAGCACGACGGTCAATCAGGCGCGGTCGATCGCGCGAGTATCGGAACCGACGATTGTGATTTGTATCTGGACAAGGAGCGCGCGCGTTTCGTGTCTGAATGTTGCAGCGGTTTGTCTCGACATGGAGGTCGGCGCAGCGGCGATGTAGAGACTGTCGTTCGCGTCGTTCGCCGACGCATCGCGATCGATGCTGAAAACGTCGATGAGGACATCGGAACGAGCGTGAATCTCCTGCTATCGATGATGGCAGCCCGATCGTGCCGAAGCGCTTGCTACGCGGGCATCATGTCAGCCTGAAACATTCAGAAATGCACGAACGCGATCGTCGCGCCCGACATGTCATGTCGTTCGCCTCAAAAATTTTCGTTACTAACAACTAAGACGTATGAGTTCGCGAAATCAGGCGCACGAACTTGCAAAAAATCGTCGCGAGAGTCGAAAACTGCGTCTGCGAGAACTGACAGATTCGAAAAATGAGATAGTTTCATCGGAGTGATTCGGAAAAATTTGCCGGGTGTCCTGATCGTCCGGCGGGTGTTCCGGATCGCGCGCAACCGGATCCGTGTGCCTGCGTCCGATCCGGTGTTGGGGCGGTGTGAGTAAGCGTTGCAGCTGCGTTGTCTGCTGAATTCGTCTCCCGGAATGAAACCCTGACATGCCGACCAGCGGCCCTTCCTTCATCTCGATCCGTCATCTCGGAATCCTCGTGCGGCAGAATTTGCCGGGGTCTAGGCAAAAAGATCCATGTAAGTCTCTGAGAAATAACGAAAAATCTCCGCCTGATCGGATCGGTCGCAGCGTTCAACGATCGGAAGCCGTCTGCGAACTGCGCTTGCGGCATTGCGGGTTGGAGATTCGGAAATGAGCTACGCGCTGGACGTCTTTGCCCCGGCCGATGGCGTGTTGTCGAAGGAGCCTGCGTCGCCGGACGTTGCAACGGTGCCGTGGAGCGAGACCGTCAGCACCGTTCCCGACTGCACGCCGCCGAATGAGGCTGTCGTCTTCGACGAGGATGCCGAGTTGCTCGATCGTCTCGCGACAGGTGACGAGACCGCCTTCCGCCTGCTGGTCGAGCGGCACATCGACCGGGCGTATGCGATCGCGCTGCGCATCGTCGGAAGTGCCGCCGACGCCGAAGACGTCGTGCAGGACACGATGCTGAAGGTCTGGACCCATCGCGGTCGTTGGCAGCACGGTCGCGCGAAGTTCTCGACCTGGCTCTATCGCGTCGTGAGCAACCGCTGCATCGACCTGCGCCGCAAGCCGCGCACCGAGAACGTCGACGTGGTTCCCGAGATCGCGGACGGAAAGCCCGACGCCGTGAGCGTGATCGAGCGGGCCGAGATGAGCGACATTCTCGAAGCCGCGATGCAGCGGCTGCCCGAGCAGCAGCGTGTGGCCGTGATCCTGTCCTATCATGAGAACATGAGCAACGGCGAGATCGCCGAGGTGATGGACACGACGGTCGCGGCCGTGGAGTCGCTGCTGAAGCGCGGCCGCCAGCACCTGCGCGAGATGCTGCGCCGGCACGAGCGCGACATCCGCGGCGCTTTTACCGACCGCTAACCATAACATTCCCGGCTCTGAGAATCGCCGCCTGATTCCCGCAGGCGCCTCCGTTTGATCGGTCAGACGGGGCTGATCCGCACCGTCAGTCCTTCCACGATGCGGCGTGTTCCGCCGATCACCCAGGAGTCCTCACCGTGCCCGCAATTTCAACCAACGTCGCCGCCAACTCGGCCGTCCGCTATCTGAACATCAACTCCTCGCAGGAGACGAGCTCGCTCTCCAAGCTGTCGAGCGGCTCGCGCATCACGTCCGCCTCCGACGACGCCGCGGGTCTCGCGATCTCCACCCGCATCTCCTCCGACATCACCACGCTGCAGCAGGCGGCCACCAACGCATCGCAGGCGACCTCGATCCTGCAGACCGCCGACGGCGGCGCCTCCAACATCAGCGACATTCTGGCCCGCATGAAGTCGCTGGCGTCGGAGTCGGCCTCGGGCACCACCGTCGATTCGAGCAGCCGCAGCTACATCCAGTCCGAATTCTCGCAGCTGACCTCCGAAATCGATTCGATCGCGTCCGGTACGCGCTATTCCGGGACGAGCCTGCTCGACGGCTCCAGCTCGTTCTCGACCGGCGTGAACGTGCTGGTCGGCTCCAACAGCACGGACGTGATCCAGATCAAGCTGTCGAGCCTGACCTCGACCGCGCTCGGTGTCTCGACCCTCGACGTCAGCACCCAGACCGGCGCCTCGGCGGCGCTGACGACGCTCGACACGGCGATCAGCAGCGTTTCCGCGGCGCGCGCCGACATCGGTGCCCAGGAGTCGCGCTTCAACTTCTCGGCCGACTCGATCTCGACGCAGTCGCAGAACCTCCAGTCGGCCAATTCGGCGATCAAGGACGTCGATATCGCCTCCGAGCAGGCGAAGCTGTCGTCGGCGCAGGTGAAGACCCAGGCCGCGGTGTCGGCTGAAGCCGCCGCCAACCAGATCCCGCAGTACCTGCTGAAGCTGCTGGGCTGAACCCTGGTCTGCCGGACCGGCGCGACGCCGGTCCGGCGTCTTTCTTGGAGGACGTCGACGAATGACCGTCAGCAGCGCGACCTCGAGCTCGAGCAGCACGACCTCGTCGTCCTCTTCGTCGACGAGCTCCGGCAGCTCGCTCACGACCTCGGGAACGAGCACGACCAGCACGATCGACTGGACCGCCTTGATCCAGTCCGCAGTCAATGCCAAGCTTTCCCAGGCGACGCAGATCTCGACCAAGATCACGGCGAACGAGGCCAAGATCACGGCCTATCAGACGCTGCAGACCTCGCTGAAGACGCTGTCGTCGGGACTGTCATCGCTCGCGACCGCCGTCGTGAATTCGCTCGCCACCAACGTATTCGCGACGCGCTCGGCCACGATCAGCGCGACTGGCGACGTCAGCGCGTCCTCGGCGTTGTCGATGTCGGTCAACAACGGTGCTGCGACCGGCAGCCATACGCTGACCATCAGCCAGATCGCAACGGCCCAGAAGGTGACGGGCACCGCACAATCCAGCCAGACCACTGCGCTCGGCTATTCCGGCACATTCTCCCTCGGCCTGTCCGGCGGCAGCACGGTGGATATCAGTGTCACCAGCGACATGACCTTGCAGGACGTGGTCAGCGCGATCAACGCGCAGACCTCGACGACCAATGTCGAGGCGTCGATCGTCCAGGTGTCGAGCGGATCGTATCAGCTGGTGCTCACGGGCACCGAGGACGCGGCCGACATCACCTATTCCAGCTCGTCGGGCGACGACATCCTCAACAAGCTCGGCGTCACCGACAGCTCGGGCGCCTTCTCCAACGTGCTGCAGACCGCGCAGGACGCCCAGTTCACTCTCGACGGCATCAGCCTTACGCGCAACACCAACGACATCACCGACGTGCTCAGCGGCGTGACGTTTGACCTGCTGCAGGCGACGCCGTCGGGGACCACGCTCAACGTCAGCATCGGCACTGACACCAGCCAGATCTCATCGGCACTGCAGACCTTCGTTACCAACTATAACGCGTTCCGCGATGCCGTTCTGGCGCAGCAGACGACCAATTCCGACGGCACGGCCGCGTCCAGCGCGGTGCTGTTCGGCGACGGCACCATGCGCCAGATCATGAACTCGCTCCAGGATGTGCTGGGAACCTCGGTCGGCGGTCTGACGATGGCCGATCTCGGTTTGTCGTTCAACGAGAAGAACGAGCTGGAGCTCGACACCGGCACGCTGTCGACGATCCTCAGCACCAATCTGAGCGGCGTGACGACGCTGTTGTCGGCCCAGACCTCGACCTCGTCGAGCCAGCTCAGCGTCGTCAACACCGGCACCTCGCCGCAATCCTTCACGCTCGATCTCACGGTGGATTCGTCGGGCAGCCTCACGGCCGCCTCGGTCGGCGGCGACAGCTCGCTGTTCACGATCAGTGGCAATACCATCGTGGGCAACTCCGGTACGATCTACGCCGGCATGGCCTTCACCTACTCGGGGTCGACCTCGCAGTCGATCACGGTGACCTCGACCCAGGGTCTCGCCACGCAGATCTACCAGCTTGCGAAGACGGCTTCCGCCAGCACCGGCTCGCTGCAGACGCTGATCGACAATCTGACCGCCCAGGACGAGACGATGCAGTCCAAGGTGAACGACATTAACAGCGCGGCGACGACGTTCCAGACCCAGCTCACGGCGCAATATGCCAAGTATCAGGCTGCGATCGAGAGCGCCAACAATACGCTCACCTATCTGAAAGCACTCCTCAACCAGAGTTCGAGTAACTGATGACCCAGAGTTCGATGGCGCAATTGGCCAGCCAGGCTTATCGTGGTGCTGCCGTGGCGGTGCCGCCGCTGCGCGCCGTGATCATGCTGCTCAACGGGGCCGTGACCTGCCTGCAGAAATGTCTCCATGCCCAGGAGGCCCGCCGCTTCGAGGAGGCGCATGCGCATCTGACCAAGGCGACCGCGATCCTGCGTGGGCTCAGCCTTCACCTCGATCCCGTCAGGGGCGGGGCCGTGGCCGACGGCCTGTTCTCGACCTACAACGCGCTGATCATGGCGGCCCTGCGGGCCTATGGCCGTCCGCGGATGCGCGAGAACTTCCAGCGAATCACCGAAAGCCTGCTCGAACTGCGCTCCGCATGGGAGTCCGTCGATGCGGCTGCGCGGGGCGCACGCGCGCCGGGTGATTCGGCCAAGCGCCGATAGGCTTGGCGAATCGAACGCTGCTGCGCTGCGGAAACCTCCGGAAATTGAACAGAAACAGCCTGCATTGCTTCGTCCGGCGGTAGCCGATGCCGCGTGCCGTGCACATGGCTCCCGGATTCTACGGGCTTTTCAGCCTCGCCTCGCGGTCGTTGGTCACAACCGGCCGATATCAATTTCGTTTGCCCGCTGAATGCTTTAAGAGGAGCATGGCAACGCTGGGTGGGCGGACGATGGACGTCGGCGAATTTGAGGATCTGATCGATCGCCTGGGCGAGGACCTGTCCTGCTGGCCCGCTGAGCAGCGTCAGGCGGCAGCCGACCTGCTCGTATCGTCTGCCGCCGCGAACGAACTGTTGTCGAAGGCCCGCGTCGTTCGCGAAGCGCTGTCGACACCCCCGGTTCGTGCACCCGCGGGCCTCACTGCCCGCATTCTGGCCGCGGCCAGCCGTTCGACCGCCGACGAGGCGGCTGCAGCGCCTGCCGACGCCCACCATCCTGGCTGACGTCCGAGATTGACGAAGCCTCGGCTGGTCCGGCGACGGTCGCCGCGAGACCCAAGGCCGTGCCGGCGCCGATCATTCCGTCGCGGGTGTCGCGCCTGACGCTCGCGCAACTCTCCTCGAAACTGATCCATCGTCGGCCGCATGGGCGCTAAGGTCGCCCTGGTCGGATCTGCCCCTGGACCAGGCGTTTTTTGCCGGCTCAGCCCGACGCGCGGCGGCAAATTCTGCCGCAGGATCAACTAATTCCTCCAACTAATTGTGCGCCTGGATTCGCTGTTCCGGCCGTTTGATCAGCAAACGCCTTCATGACCCCTGTGGTCGTGACGTCCCGCCGCCGCTCGCGGCGAGAGCCGGAGTTCTGCCATGACCATTACCGCGACGAGTTCGTCGACCGCGACCTCGACATCCTCGACATCGTCGTCCAGCGACTCGCGCACGACGCTGAGCTCGACCGACTTTCTCCAGCTGCTCGTGAGCGAGCTGCAGAATCAGGATCCGCTCAATGCGACCAGTGTCACCGACTTCATCAATCAGATGACGTCCTACGCCAACTACACGTCGCAGCAGTCGCTCAACACCAGCATGAACTCTCTCGCCGGCTCGTTCTCGAGCCTGGTGACGCTCAACTCCGTCAACTATATCGGCCATACCGTCGAAGCCAAGAGTGACACCGCGCTGCTGTCCAATGGCTCGGCCACCTTCGGCTATTCGCTGTCGTCGGCCGCATCGAACGTCTCGATCTCGATCAAGGACTCGTCCGGCACCACGGTCTGGACCGGTACCGGTACCGGCAACAAGGGCGCCAACTCCATCACCTGGGACGGCAAGGATTCCAGCGGCAACCAGCTGAGCGACGGCGGCCAGTACACGATTTCCGTCACGGCGACCGACTCGGCCGGAACGTCCGTTCTGAACTACACGACGGTCACCGGGACGGTGACCGGGATCGACACGTCGACCAGCACGCCCGCGTTGACCGTCAACGGCGTTTCGGTCAGCGCCAGCGACATCATCGGCGTCACTTCCTGACCCTGTCATTCGGAGTACAAGAATGAGTCTTTCCGGAGCCCTCTCATCGGCGATCTCGGCGCTCAACGCGCAGAGCTCCTCGCTCGCCATGATCAGCGACAACATCTCCAACGCCGACACGACCGGGTACAAGACCACGTCCGGCCTGTTCGAGCAGCTGGTGACGGCGTCGAGCAGCTCGAAAGCCTATTCGTCCGGAGGCGTGTCGGTCTCCGGCCGCTCCAACATCACCCAGCAGGGCCTGCTTGCGGCAACGACCAACGCGACCGACGTCGCCATCCAAGGCTCGGGCTTCTTCGTCGCGACCAGCTCGACGGCGGCCGGCGGCGAAACGTTCTACACCCGTAATGGCGCGTTCACGACCGACAATGCCGGCTACCTCGAGAACAACGGCTATTATCTCGAGGGCTGGCGCACCGATGCCAGCGGGAATGTCGTCGGCAGCGGCCTAGAGCCTGTCAATACCAAGGTCGCGTTGACCAATGGCGGCGCGACCACCAAGACATCGCTCGCGGCCAATCTGCCGGCCGATGCGGCGAGCGGCGACACCTTCAGCAGCTCGATGACGGTGTACGATTCGCTCGGCCAGTCGCACACGCTCAACGTCACCTGGACCAAGAGCTCGACGGCGAACGAATGGACCGCCGATGTCGCGCCGGCGACGGCCTCGGACGGCACGGTGACGAGCGGCAGCTACACGATCGACTTCAACTCGGACGGTTCGCTCAACACGGTCTCCTCGACAAATCTCGGCATCACCTGGAACAATGGCGCGGCAGCAAGCTCGATCACGCTCAACTTCGGAACCACGGGCGGCGGTACCGACGGCCTGACCCAGCTGTCGTCCGGCAGCACGACGCCGAGCGTCTCGAACTTCAGCGCCAATTCCGACGGCATCTCGTTCGGAACGCTGAGCAGCATCGCGGTCGGCAAGAACGGGCTGGTCGAGGCGACCTATTCGAACGGTCAGACGGTTCCGATCTACAAGCTCGCGGTTGCGACCTTCGCCGATCCGAACGGCCTCGTGGCGCACAGCAACGGCATGTACACGTCGACGGCCACCTCCGGCAACGCGACGCTGCAGGCCTCGGGGGAGAATGGCGCCGGCACCATCTACGGCAGCGAGCTGGAGTCCAGCACGACCGATACCACCGGCCAGTTCAGCAACATGATCTCGGCCCAGCAGGCCTATTCCGCAGCGTCTCAGGTGATCTCGGCGGTGAACAAGATGTACGACACCTTGATCTCGTCGATGAGGTGACCATGGCCGAACTGAAGAAGGAGCGACCCGGCGAGGGCGAGGCGCTGCTCAAGAAGCTGCGCCGGCTCAAGCTGCGCACGGCGGCGGCGGGCAGGGACGATCGCGCCCAGCTGCTGGCGCTGATGGACGACATCGAGACGGTCCGCCGCAAGCTGCTGCGCGAATGCGCGCAGCTCGAGGAGGAGTTCCGCATCGCCGCCGTCCGGGTGACGGCATTGAACACCTATGCGCGGGTCGCGCAGGCCAGTCGCGGACCGCAGCGTGAGCATTGAGATCGAGGATGAAGACATGAAGCAGGCAGTCCAGGCTGAGCAGCGCGCCGCGAGCGAGGACGACGTGCGGACCCTGATCGCGCTGATCGATGAGTTGATCGCGGTCGTCTCCGAGGAGAACATGGAACTCGCCAAGGGCCTGCCGGCCTCGCGATCCAAGCAGCTCGACGACAAGAACCGGCTCGCCGGGTTGTTCGAGCAGCGCGTGGCCGAATGCGCCAGACACACGGCAAGCCTGAACGTGCGCGACCGCATCCTGCGCGAGCAGCTGATGGAGCATATCTTCAATCTGCGCAGCGCGATGGACGAGAACCTCGTGCGTCTGCGCGCCGCCATCGAGGCGAGCAATCGCCGGATCGAGGCGGTGATGCAGGCCATTCGGGAGCAGATCGCGAGCGCGTCGCCCTATGGTGCGAGCGGCCGCCGCACCGCGCGGCCGACCTCGTGCGGAACCAATGTCAGGGCGTGACGGAACGACGGGGGCAGGGCGATGTCGCTCGATATAGCGCGTCTGGTGGCGTTTACCGGCATCTCCACCACGGAGCTGCAGATCAGCGTGGCGTCGTCGAACATTTCGAACGCCGACACCAAGGGCTACACCCAGAAGACGGCCGATCAAGTCGCCGACGTCACGGGAGGTATCGGAACCGGAGTATCGATTACCGGCATTTCCAGCAATGTCGACAAGCTGCTGCTGAAGTCGCTGATCGCGGCCAATTCCGATCTCGGCGCGGCCGATACGACCAACAGCTACCTGACCCAGCTGCAACAGCTGTTCGGCAGCGCCTCGACCTCCGGCACGTCGACCACCGGCACGTCGCTGGCCAATTCGCTCGCCTCGCTCGAAAGCGCATTGTCGTCGCTGGCCAGCTCGCCGAGCAGCGTCTCGCTGCAATCGGCCGCCGTCAGCGCGCTCGACGATTTCGCCAGCCAGCTGCGCAGCACGTCGAGCAGCGTGCAGACCTTGCGCGGCAATGCCGACAAGGATATCGCGTCGTCGGTCCAGAGCGTCAACGACGATCTCAAGCAGATCTCCGACCTTAACGTCGAGATCCGCAAGATGGCCGCGTCCGGTCAATCGACTGCGGACCTGGAGGACGAGCGCAACTCCGCGCTGCAGGATCTGTCCTCGTATATGAACGTGAGCTATTACACGGCGTCCAACGGGGATCTCCAGGTCTACACGTCGTCGGGACGCGCACTCGTCGACAGCTCGGCGCATACGCTGAGCTATACAGCGTCGGCCAACATCTCGGCATCGTCGAGCTTCAGTGGCATCATGGTCGACGGCGTCGACGTCAGCTCGCAGATCACGTCGGGGAAGATCGGTTCGCTGATCACGTTGCGCGACGACACGCTGCCCGCGGTGCAGACCCAGCTCGACCAGCTGGCGTCGCAGCTCAAATCTGCGCTGAACGGAATCACCGAGGGGGCATCCGCAGTGCCGCCGCCGACCACTCTGACCGGAACGGCGAGCGTCAGCAGCACCACCGGGCTGTCGGCCTCGGGAACGGTCCGGATTGCGGCGGTCGACCAGAGCGGCAATCTGGCCTCGTCCTATGATTTCGACCTCTCGGGCTACTCGACCGTCGGCGATCTCGTCGCCGACATCAATGCCAAGAACATCGGCGTCACCGCCTCGATCGATTCGAACGGCCACCTCGCGCTGACGGCCACCGCCACGGGAAATGGCGTCGCGGTGAACGACATGACGAGCAGTCTCGGCGGAACCGACTTTTCGGGGTATTTCGGCATCAACGATCTCGTCACCGGGAGCAGTGCAGCCGATTTCGCCGTCAACAAGAGCATTCTGAGCGGGAGTGCGGGGCTGCCGACCGGAACGCTCGACAGCTCGGCAAGCTTGACGTCGGGAAGCCAGGTCCTGACGTCCGGATCGGCGACGGTCATCAACGCGCTTTATGACAAGCTGACCGGATCGACCAGCTTCAAGGCGGCAGGCGGGCTGAGCGCCACGACCGGGTCCTTCGCGGACTATGCTGCGGCGATCGTCGCCAACGTCGCCAGCAAGGCGTCTCAGGCCTCGAGTGACTATACAGCCAAATCGACGGCGCAGTCGAGCTATGCGAGCTCGCTGTCGTCGCAGTCGGGCGTCAACGTCGACGAGGAGACGGCGCGGCTGAGCTCGCTGCAAAACAAATACGCCGCCGCCTCGCAGCTGATTGCGGTCGTCAACAGCATGTTCTCGTCGCTGCTCACGGCCGTGCAGTCGACCTAGCCCGGAGCCGATCTCATGATGATGCGGATCGCGACCTTTGCGAACTCCGACCAGATGATCACGAGCGCGCTGCGGACGCAGGCGACGATGGCCACGCTTCAGGTGCAGGAGGCGTCCGGGCTGAAATCGGAGTACCTCGCGGACTACGGCGCCGACACCCAGCACGTCGTCAATCTGCAGGTGTCCGTGACCCGCGCGCAATCCTATATCGACGCCGCGACCCTGGCTGACAGCAAGGTGCAGGTCATGTATTCCGCGGTCGGCCAGGTGTCCGACGTCGTCACCCAGCTGCGCACCGCGCTCAGCGCGGCGAGTTCCGGCACCAGCACGGGCACGACGTCCGCCATCAGCTCCGCGCAGCAGCTGCTGGAGCAGATGGCCGGTATCTTGAACACCCAATATGACGGGCAATATGTGTTCGGCGGGGCGCGGACCTCGACCGCAGCCGTGGATTCGTCGTCCTTTGCGACGGGAACCGGCTCCTTGAGCACGGTCGACACGAGCTATTACCAGGGCGACAGCGAGCTCGCCTCGGTCCGCGTCTCCGATGGCCAGTCGGTGACCTACGGTGTGACGGCGGACAATTCCGCCTTCGAGGAGGTGATGCGCGTCCTGAAATTCGTCGCAAACAGCTCCTCCCTGTCCACGTCCGATCTCAGCTCCGCCCTGGACCTTGCCGACCAGGCCGTTGACGACGTCGCCACCGTGCAGGCCAAGCTGTCCGATTCCGCGTCTCGGATCGAGAGTGCCAAATCGCAGCAGACGGACTTCAAGAGCTATGCGGAGAGTCTCGCGACGGATCTGACGAGCGTCGATGTTGCCGCCGTGACCGCACAATTGTCGACCTACCAAGCCCAGCTCACGGCGTCCTACACCGCCATTTCCAAGATCCAGAGCCTGAATCTCGCCAGCTATCTGAAGTGATACGCTCCGTACCAGGACGCGATGCGGCACAGACCGGAGGCGCGGACAGGGAACTTCTGCGCAGCCGATTGAAACCTTGCCGGGTTGAGAAGGTTTGTTGACGGGCACATCGTCGGCGGACCTCTCATGGATCAGACAACTCAGCCTCGCACCGTCGGCCATCTGCGGCCGGTCGCGGACAACATCTGGATCGTCGACGCCGGTCGGATCAGGGCGGCTGGCCTGCCACTGCCGGTCCGCATGACCGTGATCCGCCTGGCGAGCGGCGATCTGCTGCTGCATTCTCCAACACGCTTTTCGGACGGGCTGCGCGAGGAACTGGAGCGGCTCGGACCGATCAGATATCTGCTGGCTCCCAATGTGGCACATTGGATGTTCCTGCCGGATTGGCAGGCGGCCTTGCCGATCGCTCGTGTCTACGCCGCTCCCGGCCTGAGCGAGCGTCAGCGGGTTCGTCGCAGTGGTCTGCGTATCGATCGCGAACTGACAGACGTCACGCCGGACGAATGGTCCGAAGATCTTCAGCTCGTGCTCATCACCGCGCCCCTGTTCAGTGAAGTGGCCGTGTTCCACAGACCGACCCGGACGCTGATCCTCACCGATCTCGTGCAGAACCTGTCGCCTGAGGGGCTTGGCGTCCTGCCTCGGGCGGCCGCTCGTCTGCTTGGGATGACCGCGCCCGACGGCAAGGCTCCGGCCTTTCTGCGATGGCTGCTGCGCCTCGGCGGCCGCGCCGTGCAACTCGCCGCGGCGCGGCTGATTGCACTGGCGCCAGAACGCGTCATTTTTGCCCATGGCCGCTGGTTCGAGGCGGGTGGCACCACGCAGCTTCGGCGCGCGCTGGGCTGGCTGCTGGATGGCTCGCCCGAGGCCCGGCGATTGATCCAGGACCTGAAGGGAACGCGCGTCGTCGTCACCGGTGCGTCCAGCGGCATCGGCCGCGCCACGGCCCTTGCTCTGGCGCGGGAGGGGGCGAGCCTGGCTCTGGCCGCCAGGCGCGAGACTGTGCTGAAGGACCTCGCCGCCGAGTGCGAGACGCTCGGTGCGCGCGCGATCGCGGTGGGCACCGACGTCACCGATGCTGATGCCGTGAAGCGCCTGGCGGAACAGGCGGTGCAGAGCTTCGGTGGCATCGACGTCTGGATCAACAACGCGGGCACCGGCGTGTTCGGCGCCTATCAGGACGCCGACCTGGCGCTCCATCGAAAGACCATCGAGGTCAATCTTTTGGGCACCATGAACGGCGCCTATGCGGTGCTGCCTTTGTTCCTGCGCCAGCGGCGGGGAACGCTGATCAACAACATCTCGCTCGGCGGCTGGGCGCCAACACCGTTCGCGGCGGCCTACACTGCGAGCAAGTTCGGCCTGCGCGGCTTCTCCGCGAGCCTGCGCCAGGAGCTTGCGGCCCACAAGGACATCCATGTCTGCAGCGTGTTTCCGGCGATGGTCGACACGCCGGGCTTCGTGCACGGCGCGAACATGTCCGGCCGGACTCTCGATCCCGGGCCGCTGCTGTACCGTCCCGAGGATGTCGCCGAGACGTTCGTGCAATTGATTCACGCGCCCCGCGACGAGGTCGCTGTCGGCTGGCCGGCGCGGCTGGGTCAGGTATCCTACGCGCTGGCTCGCTGGCCCACGGAGCGGCTGATGAGCACGGCGGTCCGCTTCCTGCTCGCGCGCGCCAAGGGAGCGCCCCGCAGCCAAGGGGCTGTGCTTGCGCCGATTGCCGCGGGCACCGCCGTGAGCGGCGGCTGGCTCGGCCGCAAGAAGCTGCCGCCGGCCGGACAGCTGAGCAAGATCGGTCTTGCGGTGGGAGTTGGCGGCCTCGCTCTGCTGCTGATCGCACGTGGACGAGGTCGGCAACCGGCGCCGCGGGCTCGCGCGCGTCGCTGACGGGGAGGCGTCATGCTCGGCAAGCTCACATGGTCGGCCATTCCGTTCGGCCAGCCGATTCCGCTCGTCGCTGCCGGCATCGTGCTGCTGGTGATCCTGGGCGTTGTGGTCTGGGTGTTCGCCAAAGGGTACTTCCCCTACCTCTGGCATGAATGGATCACGAGCGTCGATCACAAGCGGATCGGTGTGATGTACATTCTGCTGGCCTTCGTGATGCTGATCCGCGGCGGCACGGATGCGATCATGATGCGCACGCAGCAGGCATTTGCGTTCCATTCCAACGGCTATCTGCCGCCGGAGCACTACAACCAGATCTTCTCGGCGCACGGCACGATCATGATCTTTTTCGTGGCGATGCCGTTCGTGATCGGATTGATGAACCTCGTGGTGCCGCTGCAGCTCGGCGTCCGTGACGTCGCATTCCCGACGCTGAATTCGGTCGGCTTCTGGCTGACGGCGACGGGGGCGCTGCTCGTCAATGTCTCGCTCGTCGTCGGCGAGTTCGCCCGCACCGGTTGGCTGCCGTTCCCGCCACTGTCGGAGCTCACATACTCGCCTGGCGTGGGAGTGGACTATTACATCTGGGCGCTGGAGATATCGGGCGTCGGAACGCTGGTCTCCGGGATCAATCTGGTCACGACGGTGCTGAAACTGCGGACGCGCGGCATGAGCTATCTGCGCATGCCGATGTTCTGCTGGACCACGCTCGCGTCCAATCTCCTGATCGTCGCGGCATTTCCGATCCTCACGGCGACACTGACGATGCTGATGCTCGACCGCTATTTCGGCTTCCACTTCTTCACCAACGAGGCTGGCGGCAACATGATGATGTTCATGAACCTGATCTGGGCCTGGGGACATCCCGAGGTCTACATCCTGGTTCTGCCGGCGTTCGGCATCTATTCCGAGGTGGTCGCGACGTTCTCGAGCAAATCGCTGTTCGGCTATCGCTCGATGGTGCTGGCGACGATGGCGATCTGCGTCGTCTCCTTCATGGTCTGGCTGCACCATTTCTTCACGATGGGGGCCGGGCCTGACGTCAACGCGATCTTCGGCATTGCCAGCATGATCATCGCGGTGCCGACCGGCGTGAAGATCTACAACTGGCTGTTCACGATGTATGGCGGTCGGGTGCGCTTCACGACGCCGATGCTGTGGTCGGTCGGCTTCATGATCACCTTCATGATCGGCGGATTGACCGGCGTGCTCGTCGCGGTGCCGCCGGCGGACTTCCTGCTGCACAACAGCCTGTTCCTGGTCGCCCACTTCCACAACGTGATCATCGGCGGCGTGCTGTTCGGGGTGTTCGCTGGCGTCACCTACTGGTTCCCCAAGGCGTTCGGCTTCCGTCTTTACGAGAGCTGGGGGAAGGCGGCGTTCTGGTTCACCTTGATCGGCTTTTACATCACCTTCATGCCGCTCTATGTGGTCGGCCTGCTCGGGATGACTCGTCGCATGCAGCATTACGACGTCGCCGAGTGGCGCCCCTGGCTGGCGGCAGCGACGTTCGGCACGGCGCTGCTCGCGATCGGCGTCATCCTGCAGATCCTCCAACTGGCCTTTAGCATCCGTGACCGCGAGCTGTTGCGCGACACGACCGGTGATCCCTGGGACGGCCGCTCGCTGGAATGGGCCACCTCATCGCCCCCACCGGTGTTCAACTTTGCGGTGCTGCCGAATGTGACGGGGCAGGATGCGTATTGGCAGATCAAGGAAAACGCCAAAAGCCAGCAGCTTCACGTCCGGGACAAGGACTATCAGGACATCGAGCTGCCAAAGAACTCCCCCACCGGATTCGTCTGCGCGTTCTTTGCCACCGTCATGGGGTTCGCGCTGATCTGGCACATCTGGTGGATGGTGGCGCTCGGCGCAATAGGGGCGTTCGCGACATTCGTCGTGTTCGCCTGGCGGGATCACGACGAGTATGTGATTCCGGCGGCGGAGGTGGCGCGGATCGATCGTCAGATGATTCAGGCGCGCATCGACTACTCATCCGCCGCGGGGAGCTCCTGAGCCCGTCAAAACTGCTGCCGGTGCGGGCACGGTCGGAAGCCCGCACCGGCATGCGCATCACCAGCGATGATGCGTGCGGATCACGCCATGGCCGTGGCGATGCCCGAAATGCCGGCCGCCATGCCAGCCATGATGATGGCCCCAGCCGGGACCGCGATAATAACCATAGCTGTGCCGCCACGGACGGTGATGGACGTAGCCGTAGCTGCGATAGACGGGACGCGGCGCGTAGCTGTAGCCATAGCCGCCGTAATAGGGACGATAGGCGTGCACCGGGTAGTAGCCGTCATAACGGCCATGCGGAAAGCTTGCATAGCGGTAGCCGCCATAGCCGTAATACGGGTAGGGCGCGTAGCCGCCGTAATAGCCGGGAGCGGCAATCGCCGATCCGATGGCGGCACCGGCCAGCAGCCCCGCGCCGATCGCCGCACCGCCGCCCCAGCCACCATGATGATGCCAGCCGCGATAGCCGACCTGGACGGTGTGCGAGGTCTCGGCCGGCCTTGCCGCTGCCGGCAGCGATGTCAGCGGGCCGGCGGAGGCCGATTGCAGCGTGGACAGAGAGATCGCGCCGGCGACGGCCAGGGTCGCGGCGGCCTTGAAGGTCATCATCTGAGGTCTCCCGTAGGTTTTAGTGTTGCTCAAGCCGAACGACAGGCGGTTGGTTGCAGTTTTCAGGGTGGACCGATTGTCGCGCGGCATGGCGCGCGACGCCGCCTTAGCGGCACGTATGGCGGCGGCCGTCCTTGCCGAGATAGGTGCGCGAGCGCGGATCGTAGGAACGGTAGCGCTGCCCGCAGGCGATGTCGGAGGCGCTTGCCTGTGCGCGGCTGTCGGCGATGGCGCTGCCCTTTAATCCGCTTGCGCCGAGGGCGGCGCGGACGGGCGGGCCCTTGCTCTCGAGATGCGGACGATAGCCGTACTGATAGCCATGATGGCGGCCGAGGCCGGGGTGCCAGTCGTGGCCGCCGCGCCAGTGGCGGTAGGCGACCGCATGCAGGCCGTTGGCGCCGGATGAAGCCGCCGGTGCCGGATGGCTCGGCAGCAGCGGCGCGGCCGTCAGCGGTGTGGCGAGGGAAAGTGTCAGCGTTCCGATCGTGGCGGCCAGGACGAGTTTCCGCAGGTCCATTGACATTGCTCCTTTCTGTTTTCCAGATATCGGGAGCAAGGTTTCGCCACAACGTGTCACCGCGTCGCCTCATCGGTGGCACATGGTCGCAATGGCGCCAGAAGGTCGCAGCGGCCTCGATGCATGAGGCCGCTGCGATGATGGGTTCGTCAGCGCCGCGGGGTCACGCCGTTCGACGGCGGCGTGGTCTCGTTGCGCATGCCGGGCGCGCTCGATGCACCCTGGCCGCCGCGCTCGACGTGGCTCAGTCCGCCGCCGCCACCGGCGCCGCCCGCACTCGAGCCGCCGCCGGATCCCCCGGCCGTGCCGGCGCCACTCGCGCCAGTACCACCGGCCCCTGTACCACCTGCACCTGCACCGCCAGCACCCGTACCACCTGCACCGGCGCCGCCAGCGCCGGCACCGCCGGCTCCGGCACCGGCTCCGCCGCTGCCGCCACCACCTGCACCACCGCCTCCACCGCCGCCCTGCGCGAACGCTGCGCCGAACGAGCCGGCCGCGATCACGGTCGCAGCCATGAATGTGAGAATTGTCTTCCGCATTGTCGCGCTCCTTGAGGTTTCACCAACCACCAATCGAGCCCACCAAAGCGCGTTCCTAATTCTCACCTGCGCAAACGTCGCGGCACCGGCGCGATCCAGGCGCGGAACAGGATCTACGAACTAATCGATCAATGCATCGAGCAGCGCATCCGGGCATTCCGCCATCATCGTATGGCCGGCGCCAGGCAGCACGATCGTGCGCGATTGCGCGATCGCCGCCGCGAGCGCCTTGCCGGACTTCACCGGAGTCATCATGTCCTTCTCGCCGAGGATCAGCCGCGTCGGGACCTTGATCTGCGCGGCCGACGTGAGCGCGTCCTGATAGCTGTTGCAGGCGGAGAGATCGTTGAACAGGACGCCGGGCGCGCAGCGCTCCAGCGTCGCCTGCGCGCCGCCATGCATCCACAGTCCCGGCGCGCGGCTGCCGCCGAGCTCGGCCGCGAAACCGAGACCCCAGATCGAGACCATGTCGATCGCGGCGTGATCGTTTTCCCCGGCCGCCTTCAAGAGATCCGGTCCGACCGTCATCGCAGCGGCGGTGCCGATCAGGCTCAGCGCAGCGACGCGATCCGGATGACGCGCAGCCGCATCGAGCGCGATCAGCGATCCCATCGAATGGCCGATGAGATGTGCGGGCTTGGCATTCACCGCCTGCAGGAGCGCGACGATCCAGTCGGCCATGTCGGCGATGGTCGGCAGCGCCGGGCCCGCCGAGCGGCCATGGCCGGGCAGGTCGGGCGCCAGCACCGCAAAGCCATGATGCGCGAACCAGCGGCTGTGCAGCGCCCAGACCGAATGGTCGAAGCCGGCGCCATGCACGAAGACGACGGCGGGGAGGGAGGAAGCGAAGGCGCGGCCGCCGGTGGCGGCGAAGACGTCACGATTGCCGAGGGACAGCTGCATGGCTCACACCTTCTGCGAGGCGCGCAGCGCCTGCCCGAGATCGTCGATGATGTCGGAGGCGGCCTCGATGCCGACCGACAGCCGGATCAGCTCCTCGCCGATGCCCGCCGCGGCGAGCTGCGCCGCATCCATCTGCTGATGCGTGGTCGAGGCCGGATGGATCACCAGCGTCTTGGCGTCGCCGACATTGGCGAGATGGCTGATCAGCTTCAGGCTCTCGATGAACTTGCGTCCCGCCGGACGACCGCCCTTGATGCCGAACGAGACGATCGAGCCGGCGCCGCGCGGCAGCAGCTCCTTGGCGAGCGCGTGGTCCGGATGCGTCTCCAGCGACGGATGCAGCACCCAGTCGACGGCCTTGTTCGTCGTCAGCGCCTCCAGCACCGCGCGCGTGTTCGCGACGTGGCGCTCCATGCGCAGATGCAGGGTCTCGACGCCCTGCAGCAGGTGGAACGCATTGGTCGGCGACAGGCAGGCGCCGAAATCGCGCAGCCCCTCGGTGCGCGCGCGCATGATGAAGGCGGCGGTGCCGAACTGCTCGTCGAAAACGATGCCGTGATAGCCGGCATAGGGCTCGGTGAGCACGGGGAATTTTCCGGACGCCCGCCAGTCGAAGCGGCCGCCATCGATCAGCGCGCCGCCGATCGCGATGCCATGGCCGCCGAGCCATTTGGTCGCGGAATGCATCACGATGTCGGCGCCTTGCGCGATCGGCTGGCTGAGATAGGGCGTGGCGAAGGTGTTGTCGATCAGGAGCGGGATGCCGGCCGCGTGCGCGATCGCCGACACCCTGGGGATGTCGAGCACTTCGAGGCCGGGATTGCCGAGCGTCTCGCCGATCACGAGCCGCGTGTTGGGCTTGATCGCGGCACGGAAGCCGTCGAGGTCGCGCGGCTTCACGAAGCTCGTGGTGATGCCGAAGCGCGGCAGCGTGTGCGCGAGCAGGTTGATGGTGCCGCCATAGAGCGAGGAGGAGGCCACGATGTGGTCGCCGGCATTGAGGATGGTGGCGATCGCCAGATGCAGCGCCGCCTGGCCGCTCGCGGTGCACACCGCGCCGACGCCGCCTTCGAGCGCCGCCAGCCGCTCCTCGAGCACGGCTGTCGTGGGATTGGAGATGCGGGTGTAGATGTGGCCGGCCCGCTCGAGATTGAACAAGGCGGCGGCGTGCTCGGTGTCGTCGAACACGTAGGACGTGGTCTGGTAGATCGGCACCGCGCGGGCCCCGGTCACGGGATCCGGATGCTGGCCCGCATGCAGGCTCAGGGTCTCGAAGGCTGGCGGTTTCGGCGGCGGCATGCGGGTCTCGGCTCTCGTCTGACGATGGTCCTGCTTTCTGCCACAGATTTCATCGGGCGTCAGGGGCGGAGGGAAACAGCGGGGCCTCATGGTTCGAGACGCGCCGCAGAGCGGCGCTCCTCACCATGAGGGGCGATTGTTTGAGGCGTGGAGAGAGGCGTTCCCGCATTCACCGTTGCCACAAATTCCGCCCTCATCCTGAGGAGCCCGCCGGAGGCGGGCGTCTCGAAGGATGGCTGCAAGCACGGATCGACGTCCATCAGGGGCGACATTGTCACGCCGCCCCGGGATCGGAACCTCAGCCGCCAAAACTCTTCGGGAACAGGCCCGCTGCGGCGATTTCGGCAATCGCCAGCCGCGGGCTCGGCTTCTCGCGCTCCTTCAGCATGGCGGGCAGCTTCTCGCCGTCGCCCTTGCGGCCGACCGCGATCGCGATCTCCACGGCGAAGCCGTCGGGTACGCCGAGCGCGGCCTGCGCGGCGGCGACGTCGAAGCCGCTCATGCCGTGGGTGGCCCAGCCGGACAACGCGGCCTGGTTGGCGAAGTTGGCCCAGGCGGCGCCGGCATCGAAGGAATGCGTGCGGGTCGGCGCCGGCTCGGTCTTGCCGGCCGGGATGAAGGTCTTCTTCGACAGCACATAGACCAGGGCGGCGGCATGCTGCGCCCAGCCGCGGTTGAACTCGATCAGCGGCGCCAGGAAGGTGTCGAATTCGGCCGAGCCGCGCAGCGCGTAGAGGAAGCGCCAGGGCTGCGAATTGTACGAGGAGGGCGCCCAGCGCGCCGCCTCGATGAAGGTCAGGAGCTCGGTCTCGGGCAGCGCTTCGTCGGTGAAGCCGCGCGGCGACCAGCGGTCGACGAACATGCGATGCGCCGGATGTTCGGTGGTGCGGTCGGTCGGCGGGGGAAGATGGGCAGTCACGGTGGTCTCCTTGCGTTCAGGCTCGTCGCCGGGCGTTCGCGCTCCGCTTCATTGCGGAGCACAATGCTCGGCATCTCCTTTGCTCACGGCGCCTTCGGTGTCCAGATCGCCAACGCGGATGTGTCCACCTTCGCAGGCAGCACGCGCTCGGCGAGAAAAGCGTCGGCGATCTTCTGCTGCTCGGACAGGCCGGCCGGGCTGACCGGGCCGACCTGGTAGGAGCGGTGGCTGTTGGCCTCCTCGACGGTGGCGGCATCGATGCCCCAGAGCGTCGCAAGCTGGCTCGCCGCGGCGGCTGGATTGGCCTTCACCCATTTGCCGGTCTCGACCAGCCTGCCATAGATCACATTGAGCGCATCGCCATGCTTGGCGGCATAATCGGCGGCGGCGAGATAATAGCGCTTGTAGCTCGCGAGCCCGTCGCTGCCGTCGGCGAGCACGCGCGCGCCCGACTGCCGGATCGTGCTCGACAGGAACGGATCCCACGCCACCCAGGCATCGACATTGTTGCTGACGAAGGCGGTGCGGCCGTCGGCCGGCGGCAGATAGGCGGGGGTGATGTCCTTGAAGGACAGGCCCGCCTTGGCGAGCGCCGACAGCAGCAGATAGTGGCTGCCGGCGCCCTTGGTCACCGCGATCTTCTTGCCCTTGAGGTCGGCCAGCGACTTGATCGGCGAGGACGTGGCGACCAGGATCGCCTGTGCCGACGGCGAGGCGGTCTCCTCCGCGACATAAGCGAGCCTGGCGCCGGCAGCCTGCGCGAACACCGGCACGGTGTCGGCGACATCGGCGCCAAAATCGATGCTGCCGATGTTGATGGCCTCGAGCAGCGGCAGGCCGCTGGAGAATTCGTGCCAGGACACCTTGATGTCGAGCGGCGCCAGCGCCTTCTCCAGATCGCCATTGGTCTTGAGCAGCGCGATCAGGGTCGAGGATTTCTGGTAGCCGATGCGCAGCGTCTCGGCGGCGTCGGCGCGCGACGCGGCGAGTGCGCCGAGCAGCGCGAGGCCGATCACCATCACGCCGCGGCGGGCCAGCCTCAGGGGGCGCGATCCGCGCGTCCAGCGGTTGAAAGACGATGTCATCGAAGATCTCCTGAAATCCACGGCCTGCAAACGTCAATCGGATCATTCGCAGGATCGGTTACCCCGCGCAATTTTGCAGATCGGCTGGGATGGAGAGGAAAGTTCTTCATTCGGTCTCGTCGCGAGAAAATCTCTCTTCCTGCCGACGGGACTGCGATGCGGCAGCCGTCCGCAGGCTCGCGGCGCGCAAGGCGCCCGAGATGTGTCTGCCGTCGTTCCCTCCCGGGAGGAGAGGGCACAGGGAAGGCCGGGCGTCGACTGACACCCATGGCCCGCGTGCAAAAAGGAAAGCACGCGGCGGTCACCACAGGATCAGCCG
>NZ_CAFJ01000243.1 GCF_000239795.1 Bradyrhizobium sp. STM 3809
TCTCAATCGATGGGACACGCGCATACAGCAGAGCTCGGGCCGAATCGGGCCGCGGGATTGCGGACCTGTGAGTATCAGCTGCGGCGAGCGCGAGGGCTGTTGAGAGGATGAATTGGGAGCAAAGCGCATCTCAGGCGAGCGCGTCGGACTCGAACGCGCGGCTGCGCCAAGCGGCTTCGCCGGAAACGCTTCGCCGCGGTGCGGATCAAACAGCGGGGCTCGGCAACGCCACGCACAGCCGCGACGCTCTGGCGTCAGAGCCCGGACCCCAGTGGCGCCGTCAGACATTCGCGCCGGCGACATGCCGGCCGACGAGCCAGCCGAAGACCAGTGCCGGCCCCAAGGTGATGCCGGGCCCGGGATAGGCCCCTTCCATGATCGAAGCCATGTCGTTGCCGCAGGCGAATAGGCCGGCAATCGGCGAGCCATCCGCGCGCAATACGCGCCCGCGCGGATCGGTGACGAGGCCCGCAGACATGCCGAGGTCGGCCGGATAGACCGCGACGGCATGGAAAGGCGGCTGCACGATCGGCGCAACGCAGGGGTTGGGACGTTGATCGGCGTCGCCGAGCGCGCGCTGATAGATGTTGCCGCCGCGGCCGAAGGCGGGATCCTCGCCGTGAACCGCATGGGCGTTGAATTCCGCGACGGTCGCCGTCAATGCCACAGCCGGCACGCCGATCATCTCGGCGAGCGCGTCCAGACTGCCGGCCCGCTTGAGATAGCCGGCGGCGACGTCATCAGCGACATTGCGCCTGAACGGCTTGATCTTGCCGAGACCGTATTTCCACAAGAAGCGGCGATCGCAGATCAGCCAGGCAGGAACGGCCGCGGCGTGCTGAAGCTGCGCGCGCACGAACTCATGGTAGGACACCGCCTCGTTGACGAAGCGGCGACCGCTCGCATCGACCGCGATCAGGCCCGGCTTGGCGCGGTCCGTGACCGTGTGCGGGAAGACTCCACGGCTGCCGTCGGCCCGCGTGAATGTCGAGGCCGGCACCCAGAATGCGCCGTCCTCCGTCGGCGGCGACAGGGACGCGCCCAGTGCTGCGGCCAGCCGCGCGCCGCGCGGGGCGGCGCCCGGATCGACGGTGGCCGACAGCAGGCCAGCGGCCTGCGGCACGTAGCGGCCGCGCAGTTCGGCATCATGCGACAGCCCGCCGGTCGCGAGCACGACGCCGCGCCTCGCGCTGATCCAAGAGCGGCCGCAACGGCCGACGATTTCGAGTCTGCCAACCCTGCCCTGCGCGTCCGCCTGAAGCTGCTGCACGGAGGCGCCGGTACGGATGACGACGCCATGATCGAGCGCCGAGCGCAGCAGCCGCGCCGCCAGCGCATTGCCGAGATAGAGCGTCGTGCCACGCCGCGCCGTGAGCCGCTGCAGGCCATAGTGCGCGAGCAGCCTGCCGGCATGCAGGGCCGAGCGCAGCGAACGGCCGGCGCGGCGCAGATGCGGGATATCCTGGCGGCTGATCATCATGCCGCCGAACAGCATGAACTCCGGCAGCGGGTCGCGCAGCAGCGCAAAGGCGTCGCCGAGGCCGCGGGCATCGAAGGGCCGCGGCTCCAGCACCCTGCCTCCCGCGGTGGCACCGGGCAGGTCGGGATAATAGTCCGGATAGGTCGGTACCGGCTGCAGCCGCAGCGCCGTGCGGGCCTCGAGGTCGCGCAAGGCTTCGTCGCCGAACGCCAGGAACGTCTCGAGCCGCGTGCGGTCCTGCCCTGGCACCGTCCGCGCCAAATATGCGCGCGCCGCCTCCAGCGTATCCGCGCGCCCCTCCGCGGCCGCCTTGTGATTGGCGGGAATCCAGACCATGCCGCCGGAGATGGCGGTGGTGCCGCCGATGAATTCGGCCTGCTCCAGCAACAGCACCGAGCAGCCGTCGGCGGCGGCGATCGTCGCCGCGGTCATGCCGCCCGCGCCGGCCCCGACGACCACGACATCGAACGTCTCGCCATCGTGCGCCGCCGCCGTCATGCTCACACCATGCCGCCGTTGGGCTGCACGATCTGTCCCTGGATCCACGAGGCCTCGCCGGACGCCAGGAAGCGGACGACGTCCGCGATCTCGCCCGGCTTGCCGATGCGGTTGAACGGGCTGAACGCCGCCATGCGCTGCTTGGCCTCCTCGGTCTTGCCGGCATTGAAGAGATCGGTGTCCACCGGACCGGGCGCCACCGCATTGACGCGGACGCCGCGCGCCGAAAGCTCCTTCGCCATCGAGCGCACCAGGCTTTCGACCGCGGCCTTGGTCGCCGCATACGGCCCGGTGCCCGGCACCGCATGGCGGACCAGCGACGTCGTGATCGCGACGATGGCGCCGCCGTCGCGCACGCGCCGTGCCGCTTCCGCGAGCACGTTGAAGGCACCCATGACGTTCACCTCCATCAGCAGCCGGAAGTCCTCCGGCTTGAAGCTCGCGAGCGGACCAGCCGGCACGTTGATGCCCGCATTGGCAATGACGGCCTGCGGCGCCGCACCGAGGTCGGCGGCAAGCTGCGCGAAGACCTGCGCGACCGAGGCGGCATCGCGGATGTCGACCCTGTACTGCTTGCCGGGCCCGTTGTCCGCCGGGCTGGTCGCGTAGGTCGAGGCCACCTGCCAGCCGGCATCGGCGAACGCCTGCGTGCAGGCGGCGCCGATGCCGCGGGAGCCGCCGAAAATGAGGACGATCGGAGCAGAGCTGGTCATTGTGGCTTCCTTGAATGTTGACGTCGATTGGCGAGGCGCACCGTCGCAACCGGTCTCACGCCGATGTCTTCGCCATCGCGGCGCGCGTCGCCGCGATGGTGGCCTCGATGCCCGTCTGCAGGTCGAAGCGCGGCTGATAGCCGAGTTCGGTCCGCGCGCGGCTGATGTCGAGCGCGCCCTTGGCCGCGCTCAGCACCCGGCCGCCGTGATGATACGGACCGGTGTCGCCGACCGTGATCTGCGCGCCGGGAATGGCGCGATTGACCGCGTCGGCGGTGTCACGCAGCGTCGGTGCGACGCCGGTCGCGACATTGTAGGCGTCGAACCGGTGCTGCCGCTTGTCCAGCGCGAGCAACACGCCGGCCACGGTGTCGTCGATATAGACCTGGTCGACGGCGAGATTGCCGCCATCCGGCTGATGGAACGGCTCGCCACGCAGCGCGGCCTCGATGAAGGTCCGCGGCATGCGCAGGCGCGGCAGATGCGGTCCGTAGACCCAGCAGGTCCGGACGTTGATGCATTCGAGGCCGTGGTCGCGGGAATACACCCGACCATAGTGCTCGGCTGCGAGCTTCGTCAGACCGTAGACGCTGGTCGGCTTCTGCGGGTGCTCCTCGTCGATCACGGCGGACTGGAAGTCGCCATAGGTCTCCTCGGTCGACAGATGCACGACGCGGCGGACGCCGGAGAGCCGCATCGCCTCGAACAGGTTGATCGTGCCCTCGACGTTGACCCGCAGGGCCTTCAGCGGGATATCCGCGGCCTGAACCACGCCGACCACGGCGGCGGCGTGGATGACTGCGTCGGGACGAAGCGTCTGCACTGTGCGCAGCACCGCGTGCCATTCGCCGAGATCGACCGCGGCGGTGACGAGCCGCGGCTGGCGCGACGCCTGCAGGGCCATCGCCTGGGAGACCGCGAGGTCGATGGCGACGACGCGATCGCCGCGCGCGAGCAACGCCTGCACGATCGCCGTTCCGAGCCAGCCGCAGGCGCCGGTGACCAGAATGGTCTTGCTCGCGGTCATGCCCGGCCCCTCACCGCGGCGCCGGCTCTTCGTCGGTCGGCGGGCTGGTGATGACGAGGAACAGCAGCGGGTCGTTGCCGGTGCAGTGGAATTCGTGCACGACGCCCGGCGGGATGTAGGTGACGTCGTTGGCGCGGACCAGACGGCGCTCGCCGTCGAGGATCAGGATGCCTTCGCCCGACAGCACGTGATAGATCTGCTCCTGCACCTTGTGGGAATGGCTCTCGACATGCGCGCCCGGCTCGTAGGACGAGATGCGGTAGTCGAAGAACCGGCTGCCGGTGGTGTCCGGCGTCACGATCGCCTTCGACAGCGCCTGATTGTAATGGCCAGGATATTGGGTCCAGAATATCTCCGCGAGATTGCGCGTGGCCGCGATCTTCTCTTTCGCGGCATTCGCAAAGGCCGCCGGTCCGGGTACGACGATCGTCATGTCTCATCTCCTCAGGAAAATTCAGCTCGCGCCAGCGAGCAGACGCCGGTGAGTCGCGAGCCTGTGATGCTCATGTGCCGTTGGCCGCGCGTTGTACTGTGTCAGAGGCCTGGGTGATGCCGAGCAAGCGCCCCTGCAGTTCGTGATCCGCCGCGAGCGCGGCGGCGTCACCGACATGGGCCACGCGGCCGTTCACCAGCACATAGGCGCGGTCTGCCAGCGCCAGCACGCTCTCGGCATGATGCTCCACGATGACGAGGCTCGCGCGCGACCTCAGTTTGGAGACGGCATCGCGGACCTCCTGCACCACGGCGGGCGCCAGGCCCTCGAACGGCTCGTCGAGCAGAATCAGCCGGCTCGGCACCATCAAGGCGCGGGCTATCGCCACCATCTGCCGCTCGCCGCCGGAGAGATTTTCCGCGCGCGCCTTGTGCAGGCTGCGCAGCTTCGGGAACAGATCGAACACGTCATCGAGCGACGCGCCGCCGGTGCGGGTCGCGAGCTTGAGGTTCTCCTGCACGGTCAGGTTCGGAAACAGCCGGCGTCCCTCCGGTACGAGCGAAATGCCGAGCCGGTTGATCTCGTCCGGCCGCAGCCGGTTGAGCTCCCGGCCGTCGAACGTGATGTAGCCGCCGCTCACCGGCACCGTGCCCGTAATGGCCCGCAGCGCGGTGGTCTTGCCGACGCCGTTGCGACCCAGCAGCGCCACCACTTCGCCCGGCCGCACGGCGAGGTCGAGCCCGTCGAGGACGGTGCCGCCGCCGTAGCCGGCACGCACCCCCTCGAGCCTGAGCAGAGGCTCGGCGGCGGCGCTGCCCGGCAGTGGCGTCACATTGGTCGCCCGCGGCGAAACCGCCGCGACTTGGCCATGGGCCGTGCCGAGATAGGCCGTGACGACTTCCGGATGGGCCGCAACGTCCGCGGGCTTGCCGTCGGCGATCAGCCGCCCCTGGTGCAGCACCGTGATGCGGTCGGACATGGCCAGCACGCGGTCGATGTCATGCTCGATCAGCAGCACGGCATGGGACTTCGCCAGCCGCATGATCAGCGCGCCGACGACCTTGCGGTCCGACTCGGCCAGGCCGGCGAGCGGCTCGTCGAGCAGCAGGAGCTTGGCATCGATCGCAAGCGACACCGCGATCTCGAGCAGCCGCTTCTCGCCATGCGCCAGCGAGGAGCATTGCTCGGCGGCGCGATCGGAAAGACCGACGGCATCAAGCAGCGACCATACTTTGGCGTTTGCAGCCTCGTCGTCATAGGCGTCGCGCCACAAGCCCGTCCATTGCCGGTTGGCAGCCTGGACCGCGATGCGCACGTTCTCGAACGCGGTCAGATTCGGAAAGACGCTCAGGATCTGGAACGAGCGGGCGATCCCCAGCCGTGCGCGCTTGTAGGGCGGGAGCTGATCGATCGGCGCGCCCTCGAACAGGATGGTGCCGGCATTGGCCCGGAGCACACCGGTCAGCAGATTGAACAACGTGGTCTTGCCGGCGCCGTTAGGGCCGATCAGGCTGTGCAGGCCGGTCCGGCTCATCTCGAACGACACGTCGTTCTGGGTCACGATCGAACCGAAATGCTTGGACAAGTTGCGGATCGCAAGGATCGGCACCTGCGAGGCCGTTGCTGCAGCCTGGCGTGCGCGATCCGGCGCATAGGGAACGATGTCGCGCGGCCGTGTTGGAATGACGTCGCGCGTCAGGGTCCAGCGGCTGCGGCCGGCGACACGCTGGAAGATGCCGTGGATGCCTTCATGTGACAGCAGCGCGAAGGCGATGATGATCGGGGCGAAGATCAGCCACCAGTTCTCGGTGACGGCGCTGAGCCGGTCTTCCAGGACGATGAAGACGATGGCGCCCCACAACGGCCCCAGGAAATGATGCACGCCGCCGAGTGCCGCCATCAGCACCGGATCTCCGGCATGCTCCCAGTTCAGATTGTTGGCGTAGACGCCCTGCAGCAGCAGCGCCATCAATCCGCCGGCGACGCCGATGCCGCCGCCGGCAATCACGAGCGCGATCAGCTTGGTGCGGTAGGTGTCGAAGCCCAGGCTTGCGACCCGCTGTTCGTTGTCGCGCAGCGCCTGCATGAGCCGGCCGAACGGCGCATGCGCCAGCCGCCACAGCATCCACAAGCAACCGATCACCACGACGAGCGTGAAGCCGTGGAAGGCAAGCGCGGAGCGAAACAGGGGGCGCGCAACGTTCTGCAGCCCGTTCTCCCCTCCGGTCACCGAGGTCCATTTGAACGCAATCTCGAAGGCGATCTGCGAGCACGCCAACGTCAATAGCGAGAAGTAGAGCCCGCGCCGGCGCAGGATGATGGCGCCGACGATCAGCGCCAGCAGCAGCGAAAACACCACCGCGATCGCCATGCCGGCAATCTCGTTGGCACCCGGCATGAAGCCCAGGCCGATGACCAGCGCATAGCTCGCGCAGCCGAAGAAGAAGGAGGCGCCGAACGGCACCAGGCCGAGATAGCCGATCAGGAAGTTCACCTCGGCGCCGTACAGCGTGTAGATCGCGATCTGGGTCACGCGGTGGATCGGCATGCCCACGGCGAGCGCGATGCCGGAGGCAAGGAGCAGCATCACGCCGGCCACCAGTACCGGATGCCCCGCCAGTCGCTGCAGAACGGGCTTGGTGGTCGTCATTCGAAACGCTCCCAGCGCTCGCCGAACAGCCCGCGTGGCCGCAGCAGCATGATCGCGAACATCAGGGCATACATCGATGCCGCGGCCGCCTCGGGCCAGAACTGGATGGTCAGCGAGGTCACGATGCCGACCGCGAGCCCGGCGACCACGGCGCCCCGAAAGGAGCCGAGGCCGCCGATGGCGACGATCACGAAGGCCGGCATCACCGCATTGGCGGCCATCGACGGCGACACCGTCCACAGCGGCGCCGCGAGCACGCCGGCGATCGCCGCCAGCATGCAGCCGAGCCCGAACACCGCGGTGAGCACCCGCGGCAGATTGATGCCGAGCAATTCCACCATCTCCGGATCCCGGCTGCCGGCGCGAAGGATCCGGCCATAGGGCGTGAACGCCAGGAAGCCCCACAGCCCGAGCAAAGTCGCTGTTGTCGCACCCAGCACCGCCACGCGATATCGGGTGATCAGCAACGGGCCGGCTTCGACGATGCCCGCGAAGGCCGGCGGCGGATTGAACGGCTTGCCGTCTGCGCCCCAGACATAGCGGATCACCGCTTCGATCAGGAGCGCCAGAGCGAAGGTCACGATCAGGCTGAGCAGCGGCTCCTTGCCGTAGAGGCGGCGGATGATCGTCACCTCCACGGCCATGCCGATCAGCCCGACCAAGGGCGGCGCCAGGATCACCGCGCTCCAGCCGAACAGCTGGAACAGCTGCCACGCCACGTAGGCCCCGAGCGCGAAGAAGGCACCATGCGCGAAGTTGATGACGCCGAGCAGGCCGAAGGTGATCGACAGGCCGACGGCGATCAGCACGTAGATGAAGCCGAGCACCAGCCCGTTGGCCGCCTGGGAGACGAGAGTGTCGAGCATCGTTCGAGCCTGTCAATGCGCCATAGAACCGGGCCGCCGCCTCACAGCGAGGGCATGCTGCAGCCGATATCTTCCTTGGTACCGAACGCTTTCGCGGTCTCGTCCGCGGTCGCCGACGTGTTCTTCAGCACGTCGAAATAGTCGAACTTGTCGGTGATCTGCTTCTTGACCTGGACGATGACGGCAGGGCGCACCAACTGATGGTCAAAATCGCGAAAGAAGAACGGAAACTCACCCTCGGTGTTCTTCCACTGCTCGAGATGCGCCACGATCTGAGCGGACTCGGTCGACTTCGCCGCCTCGATCGATTCCAGCAGCGCCCGCATCCCGATCCAGCCCGACCACGTCTTGTCCGACGGCGGCTGATTGTACTTCTTCTTGAAGTCCTCGATCAGCTTCTGCTCTGCGGCCGTGTTCTTGGGATTGTTGTAGTACCAGGGCTTGATGTAGATGCCGGTCGAGGCCTGCGGCCCGACATCCCAGAAATCGGTGTCGGTGACGGCGACCGCCGCATAGGGGATCTTGTCCTTCATCCCCATCTCGTTCCACTGCTTCAGGAAGTTGGAGAAGTCGCCGCCCACCAGGCCGCCGACGATCACGTCGGGCTTGGCCTGGCGGATCTTGAGGATGTAGGAGCTGTAGTCCGCGGTGTTGATCGGCACCTCGTCGACTCCGACCTCGGCGGCTCCGACCTGCTTCAACAGCGCGCGCGACGCGCGCAGGATGTCCTGTCCGAAGGCATATGATGCCGTGATGAAATAGACCTTCTTGCCGATACTGGAGACGTAGGGCATCAGGCCGGCCATCTGAACCGGCACGGTCGCCTGGGTGCGGAACGTATACTTGCTGCAGCTCTTGCCGGTGATCTCGCTGGCCGCGGCGCCGGTCAGGATCAGCGGCACCTTCTCGCGATTGGCGACGCTCATCATGGCGAGCGCCGAGGACGAGTAGTTGCCGCCGACCACGGCGACGACCTTGCTCTCGTCGACGAGCCGCTGCATGTTCTGCTGCGACACCTGAGGATTGGGCTCGTCCAGCCAGACCAGCTCGATCGGGCGTCCCAGCACCTTGCCGCCGGCCTGCTCGACCGCAAGCGAGCTGCCGCGCTGCAGATATTCACCGATCGAGGCGCCCGGCCCCTGCTTGGCATAGATCATGCCGATGCGGACCGGCCCGTCGGCCTGGGCGCGCGCGGTGCCGTTGACGCCGAGCACGGATGCGGCGGCCACGCCGGCCGACGCGCGCATGAAAGATCGCCGGTTCAGATCACGCTTCAACATGGTGCTCCTCCCTCTCGATGTCGTTGTCTTTGTTTTGTCTCGTCAGTCGCGTCTGTAAGGCTTGCCGAACACCGGCTCCTTGAATGGGATCGGCGGCAGCTCCCAGGTGCCGGTCGATGGCGGGCGCACCTCGGCATCGACATGCAGATCGATCACGCAGGGCCGGCGGTTCTTGATCGCGGTCTCGACGGCGCCGCGCAGGTCGGCGCTGCGGGTCACCGTCACGCCGTCGGCGCCGCAGGCGCGCGCCCAGGCTGCGAAGTCCGGATTGTAGCGATCCCCGCCGGGCCCCTGATTGCCGCGATAGAACGCGGTGCCGAGCTCGCGGCCCTCGAAAAGGCCGTATTGCAGGTCGCGGATCGCGCTCCAGGCAAAGTTGTTCCAAACGATCCAGATGCACGGCAGGTCATATTCGACGGCCGTGGCGACGACGTACGGCGCCATCATGAAGCCGCCGTCGCCGACCACCGCGACGCAGGGCCGATCGGGCGCCGCCAGCTGTGCGCCGAGCACGCCGCAGACACCGAACCCCATCGACGAGAAGCCCCAGCTGTTCATCATGCTCTGCGGCCGCTTCGGCTGCCAGAACTGCATGAACCAGTTGTGGTGCACACCGGAGTCGAGCGAGAGAATGACGTCGTCCGGCAGCACGTCCTGCAGCGCGGCGACCACGTATTCCGGCCGGATCGGCGTGGTGTCGGCGCTGAAATGCGGCCGGACGAAGCTCTCCCACTCCGCCTTCCAGGTCCCGATCTCGTCGCGCCACGCCGCGAAGTTCTCGCGGCGAATCGCGGGGCGGCGCTCCAGCGCCACGAGCAGTTGCCCGGCGAAGGTCTTGGCGTCGGCGATGATGCCGAGCGTCGGCGGATAGTTGCGGCCGAGTTCCGCGGGGTCGATGTCGACCTGCAGCAGCCTGGTCGCGGGGAAATTCCAGGAATAGCCCTGATGCCAGCTCGAGGACGAGCGATCGTCGAAACGCGTTCCGATGCACAGCACGAGATCGGCATGACGACCGGCCTGGTTGGCGGGATAGGCGCCGTTGCGGCCGATGAAGCCCAGCGTCAACGGATCGTCCGCCGGCACGCAGCCCATGCCGTTGGGCGAGGTGATGACCGGAATGCCGTAGCGGCTCTGCAGCGCGCTGATCTCGGGGCCGGCCTCGGAGAGCGTCGTGCCCTGCCCGATGAAGAACACCGGTCGCCTGGCGGCTTCGATCAGGTCGAGCGCCTTGGCGAGGTCGGCCTCGCTCGCGCTCGGCCGATGACTGCCATGAACATGTGACAGCGGCGGCAGCTCGACGTCGGCCTCCTCCTGGAAGACGTTGTACGGAATGTCGAGATTGACCGGGCCGGGACGTCCCGTGACCATGGTGTCGAAGGCTTGGCGCAGCGCCAGCGGCAGCATGTCGACGCGGCTCGGCTGGAAGGAACGTTTCACCACCGGGCGCAGCACCTGAGCGAAATCAGCCTGGTTGTGCGCATAAAGCTCCTGGAACGGCGCCCGATTGGCCTGCGACGTCGGAACATTGGCGGTGATCGCAAGGAAGCTCGACGAGTCCGACAATGCGGTCGCGAGCGACATCACCATGTTGGCCGAGCCGGGCCCGGTCGAAGTCAGGGTCGCGACCGGACTGTGCTTGACACGGAAATAGGCGTCGGCCATGTGGCCGGCGCATTGCTCATGGCGGGGCGAGACCAGCTTGACGCGATCACGCACCTGGTAGAGCGCGTCAAGGATGCCGACGTTGCCGTGGCCGCAGATGCCGATCACGAAGGGCACCTTCTGCTTGACGAGATATTCGGCGATGACTTCGCCGCCCTTCATCTTGGTCATGGTCAGATCCTTGTCAGCTGACGGTCCGCGTCATGCGAGGATCGTCACGATACGCTCTTCGCTCATTTCGCGGATAGCGTAATGCGGCCCTTCGCGACCGAAACCGGAGTCCTTGGAGCCGCCATAGGGCATGAGGTCCACGCGAGAGCTCGGAGTCTCGTTGATGTGAACGCCACCGACCTGCAACTGCCGCGCGGCCTGCAGAGCCTTGTCCAGGCGCTTCGTGAAGATGCCCGTGGCAAGCCCATAGGGCGTGTCGTTGACGCGTGCGATCGCCTCGTCCAGCCGATCGAACGGCGCGATGCACATCACCGGCCCGAACACTTCCTGGCAGCCGAGCGGCGTCGCCCTGTCGACATTCGTCAGCAGCGTGGGAGGTACCACGGCGCCCACCCGCGCGCCGCCGACCAGGCGCCGCGCGCCGCTCTGCTCGGCCAGCCCGATCCACGACTCGATGCGCTGCGCGGCGGCCTCGCTGACGACGGGACCGACCACGGTGTCGTCCTCCCCGGGATCGCCATAGGGCAGCCCGGCGACGAGTTCTGAAAGTCTCTGTTCGACCTGCCCGATCAGCGAACGCTGCACCAGCAGCACCTGGATCGATGTGCAGACCTGGCCGGCCTTGCGGAAGCCGGCATTCACCACCTTTGGCAGCGCAGCATCGAGGTCCGCGTCCTCACAGATCACGCAGTGGGAAATCGAGCCGAGCTCCATCTGCGTGCGACGAAGTCCCGCTTTGCCCTGGATGATGCGGCCGATCTCCGTGCTGCCCGTGAAGGCGAAGAACTTCACGGCGGCTTCGGTCATCAGCCAATCGGCGACCTCGCCGTCACCATGCAGCACCGACATCAGACCCGATGGCAGACCCGCGGCGATCAGGCACTCCGCCATGATGCAGGACGTCATCGGGGTGTGCAGCGACGGCTTCAGCACCACGGCATTCCCGGCGGCCAGCGCGGGCGCCACCTTGTGCGCCACCGTGTTGAGCGGGGCATTGAACGGCGTGATCGCAACCACGACACCGAGCGGCACGCGGATGGTGAAGCCGATCCGGCCCTTCTGGCCTGCCGCCCCTTCCATCGGCACGATATCGCCGGCCAGCCGCCGCGCCTCCTCGGCGGAGAGCCGAAACGTCGTCGCGCAGCGCTGCAACTCGCCCATCGCATCGCGGCGTGGAAAGCCCGCCTCCTGACGCAGCACCTCCACCACTTCCGACGCACGCTTCTCGAGCTCGACCGCGGCACGATCGAGGATGACGCCGCGATCATAGGGCGTCAGTGCGTTAGCTCGGAACGCCCGCTCGGCGGCGGCAACGCAGGCGCGGACCTGCTCGCGGTCGGGCAGATGCGCGGACATCACCGGCAGCAGGCGGAATTTGTCGAGCACGGCGACGGTGTGCAGGCCATTCACCCATTCGCCGTCGATCAGGAGCCGGCAGGAGGGCAGGCCAGCCGGGGCCTGTCTTTGAACCGCGGCGTCCACCATCGTCTGGCTCCTCCCAAGGGCTTTCTCAGCTGTTGACCTCGTCCTTAGAGAGAAATTGACATTAGCAAAAATACTGTTTTGGATTGGTCGCCATAAGCTGAGCATATAGCCTGGCTGAAACGTCTTGTTCCTCCCCGGTGGTGCGTGCCCGCTCATGGATTTGCGTCAGTTGCGCTACTTCGCCCAGATCGTCGAGAGCGGCAGCCTGTCGAAGGCGTCGCGCTGCCTGTTCGTTGCGCAGCCCGCACTGAGCCAGCAGATCGCAAAGCTCGAGGAGGAAGTGGGCAGGCCCTTGCTGCAGCGCTCCTCGCGCGGCGTGATCCCGACCGAGAACGGCCTTGCGCTGTACCATCACGCGCGTTTCATGCTGCGCCAGCTCGATCATGCGCTGTCGATTGCCCGCCAGGATTCGGCAGAGGTCAGCGGCATGGTCTCGGTCGGCTTGCCCGCGACGACCGTACTCGCCATCGGGCTGCCGCTCACCAAATGCATCCGCGCCAAATATCCGGGTATTCTTCTCAACGTCGTCGAGGGAATGAGCGGCCACATCGCTCACATGATGCGGCTTGGACAGCTCGACCTGGCCATCCTGTTCAACAATGACGTGTCGTCCAAGCTCGACGCGATTCCGCTGCTCGATGAGGAGCTGTTCGTGCTCCTGCCTGCCGACAGTCCGCTCGTGCCGCGCCACCGCCGCAGCATCACGGTGGCCGAGGTCGCCAAGCTGCCTCTGA
>NZ_CAFJ01000242.1 GCF_000239795.1 Bradyrhizobium sp. STM 3809
ATGAAGTCGCCGGAGCATGAGAACACCATGTTCCGCGATCTCATCGGCTACTCCATCGGCACGCTCGGCATCCACCGCCTTGGCCTGTTCCTGGCGCTGTCGGCGGTGTTCTTCAGCGCCGTCTGCATCGTCATCTCCGGCCCCGCCTGGCTGATGCCGGAAGGCAATGCCTGGTCGGATTGGTGGGATTGGTGGCGTCACATCCCGATCTGGTCGCCGCCGCAATGAGTTCAAGGAGAGGTCGTCATGGCCCAATACCAGAACATCTTCACGCAGATCCAAGTCCGTAGTAAAATCTACCCGGGCATCCCGATCGAGCCCGGGGTGTGGGAGCGGCTCGGCAAGGGCAGCTTCAACTACTGGTTCGGCAAGCTCGGCGACGCCCAGGTCGGCCCGGTCTATCTCGGCTTCCTCGGGCTGGCCTCGCTGATGTCAGGCTTTGCTGCGATCGAGATCATCGGTCTCAACATGCTGGCCTCGGTGAACTGGAGTCCGCTCGAGTTCATCCGTCAGTTCTTCTGGCTGTCCCTGCAGCCGCCGGCGCCGGAATATGGCCTGCAGATCTTCCCGCCGCTGCAGGAGGGCGGCTGGTGGCTGATGGCCGGCTTCTTCCTGACGACCTCGATCCTGCTGTGGTGGGCGCGCACCTACCGCCGCGCTCGGGCGCTGGGCCTCGGCACGCATGTGTCGTGGGCGTTCGCGTCGGCGATCTGGCTGTACCTCGTGCTCGGCTTCATCCGGCCGATCCTGATGGGCAGCTGGAGCGAGGCGGTGCCGTTCGGCATCTTCCCGCACCTCGACTGGACCAACAACTTCTCCATCACCCACGGTAACCTGTTCTACAACCCGTTCCACATGCTCTCGATCGCCTTCCTGTACGGGTCGGCGCTGTTGTTCGCGATGCATGGCGCGACGGTGCTGGCGATCAGCCGCTACGGCGGCGAGCGCGAGCTGGAGCAGATCGTCGACCGCGGCACGGCCTTCGAACGCGGTGCGCTGTTCTGGCGCTGGACGATGGGCTTCAACGCGACCGCCGAGTCGATTCATCGCTGGGCCTGGTGGTTCGCCGTGCTTTGCACCTTGACCGGCGGCATCGGCATCCTACTGTCGGGCACAGTGGTCGACAATTGGTTCGACTGGGGCGTGAAACACGGGCTGGCGCCGCCGCGCTGAAGCTCTGCGGGTTGAGAGATGTTGGACCGAGTTGAATCCAATCACGTCGAAACGGCCGGGCGCACCACGCGTCCGGCCGGTCTTTTGGAAGCCATGCGGGAGCGCACGAAGGCGCTGCACGTGACCGCGGAGCGGACCGGCCTCGTCGCCGAGCTGCTGCGTGGCCGCGGCACGGTCGACGCCTACGCGCTGCTGCTGCGCAATCTGCTGCCGGTCTATGAGGCGCTCGAAGCGGAGCTCGTTCGTCATCAGGCGTCACCGGTGGTCGGGCCGACGGTGCGGCCGGAGCTGCATCGATGTTCAGCGATCAAGGCCGATCTCGCCGCGCTCGACGCGAGCGACCTGCCGCTGCTGCCCGAAGCCATCGCCTATGTCCGTGCCATCAGGGACGCGGGATCCGGTTCCGGTCATCCGCTGCTGGCGCACGCCTATACACGCTATCTCGGCGATCTCAGCGGCGGCCAGATCATCAAGAAGATTCTCGCCCGCTCGCTCGAACTGCAGCCCGAGGCGCTGTCGTTCTACGAGTTTCCGGCGATCACCGACATTCCGCGCTTCAAGACCGAGTACCGCGAGGCGCTGGAGCAGGCCGGCGCGGCGATGACAGAGCATGACTTCGTCGTCGAGGAGGCGGCCACGGCTTTCCAGCTGAACATCACGCTGTCGCAGGCGCTGCAGTTGGCCGCAGGGCCCGGCCGCTGAAACTTGCCCGCGTCCTCTGGACGCGCCGTCTCTTGGCTCGCGTGATAGCTCGGATTCCAGCTACCCGTGATCGTGTGTCGCGAGATGTCGCCGCGCTCGACCAGAGCGGTAGGGTGGGCAAAGGCGCAGGGCACATCCGGCGTTTGTGGCACGATGGCGCGCGCCGTGCCCACCGTCTCGCATCCCCGTCGTCGCCCGATGGTGGGCACGGCGCGCTGCCGCGGGGCCCAAACGAGGCGTGTGCCTCGCGCCTTTGCCCACCCTACAGACTGCAGGACGGGCGGACGAAACGCCCATCTCACTCCTCGCTTTGCGAGCGATACCACACCAGGTGCTCGAGAATCCCCAGCGTCCGCGCGGTGGAATTGCGAATGCTCTCCAGCATCTCCGGCATGCTGCCGGCCTCGGCGCCGTGCGTCACCTCGAGCGCGGCGAGCTGGGCGTTCTCGACCGTGGACGCGGCGAGCTCCTTGTAGATCAGGCTGGCGCTCTGATCGAGCCGCAGGCTCGGCCGGCGCGCGCCGTCGATCTCCTCCTGGAAGCGGGCGCGGGCGGCCTCGGCGGTCTTGCGCTCGGTGAGGTCGGAGAAGATCAGCACGAAGCCGAGAACGCGGTCGTGCGGCGCGATCACCGGATCGGCGCGCACCATCAGCGGCCGCTGCGGCGAGGCGCCGCCGGTCAAGGTCAGCTCGCCGCGCCAGCTGCGCTTGTTGCGCATGAGGTCGTCGAGATTGGCGCGGAACTCCGCGGGCGCCGTGCAATAGGCGCCGAGGTCGCGCAGATGCGGAATGTGCGGATGCGAGGCGCGCAGCTGCTGCTCGAACGCCTCGTTCAACAGCAGGATGCGGCCCTCGACATCGGCGATGATGACCGGCTGCTCCGAGCGCAGCACCTGGGCGCTGATGGTCGCGAGCTGATCCTGCGCGATCACCATGCGCACCGAGCGCAATTGCAGCGCGACGTCGGCGACGGTCTCGCTGACCAGCCGCGCCGAGGCGAGCTCGGCCGGAGACCATGGCTCCGACTTGCCCTCGACCAGCTGATGCCATTGCGCGAAGGAGCGCCGCGGCGACAGGTCCGAGGGATCGTCGCCGATGATGACCGCCTTGAGCGGGTCGCCGCCCCAGGTCACCGTGCGCACCTGTTCCGGCCGGAACCACAACAGATACTCGCCCTCGCTCGCCGACAGCGGCGCGGCGATCAGGCCCGAGGCGATCGAGCGGATGTCGGCGAAGGACGGCTCGTCGAGCGTCAGCGAGGCCGTCACGGTCAGCCCCTGCGGCGGCGCGTCCGGCGCCTTGCGGCGGCGATCGAGCCAGGCGGCGAGGTCGCGGATGCGCTGCGTCGACGGCACGTCGCCGGCGGTCATGACCTGGCCTTCGAACAGCAGCGCCGCGCCGCTGGCGCCGAGCGGCTGCAGCAGCGATTGCGAGCCGTCGAACAGGGCTGCCTGCCACTCGCCGTCGCGGGACACCGCTTCGACCAGCCGCTGCTCCAGGCGGCGCACCACCAACTCGGACTGGCTCTGGGCAAAGCTCTCCAGCGCGGCGATACGGATCGCACAGGTCTCCGCCAGCGCCTCGCCGGCGGCGCGGATGTCGAACGGCACGAAGCGCGGCTCATAATGATGGCAGGCGATCAGGCCCCACAGGCGGCCGCTGACCATCAGCGAGCACACCAGCGTGGCGCCGACGCCCATGTTCTGCAGGTATTTCTGGTGGATCGGCGACATGCTGCGCAGGCAGCTCAAGGACATGTCGAGGTCGCGGCCGTTGAGCGGCGAGATCCGCGGCTGCAGCGGCACCGGCGTGTAGTTGACGTCGACCAGCAGCCGCACCCGGTTGCGCTCGTACAGCCGCCGCGCGATCTGCGGGATGTCCGAGGCCGGGTAGCGATTGCCGAGAAAAGCCTCCAAGTCCGGCCGCCGCCGTTCCGACAGCACCTCGCCATGGCCCTCTTCGTCGAAGCGATAGACCATGACGCGATCGTAGCCGGTGATCTCCCGGAAGATCGTCGCCGTCTCGTCGCACAGTCCGATGAGCGAAGAGGACGAGGTGATGCGGTGGAAGGCGCCGTCGAGCGCGGGCGCGACATTGGTGGTCTTGGTCGCCGGCTCCAGCTCGACGATCAGCCCGCCATTGGACGGACGATGGACGGTGCAATCCACCCGGCGCGGCGGCGAGCCGGCCGTGCAGCGCAGGGTCATCGGCGCCAGATGCAGCGGACCATTGAGATGCGGCAGGATCTGCAGCGCCAGATCGCCGCCGAGGTCGCGCAGCGGACGTCCGACCACGGAGCTCGCGTTGAGGAACTCGGCCGCATTGACGCTGGCCTGGATGACGACGTTATCCGGCTCCTTCACCGCCAGCAGAATGCCATGCGGCTGGATCGAGCCTGCCAGATGAATCTGTTCGCGCTCGCAATCCGCAAGAGTAGCGTGGCCGAAGGCCGGCATTGTCAGCGGAACGGGCAATCAGCTCCCCTTTTCGGTTTCCTCGCCGTTTTCTTCGAGTTGGCTCAGATTATACCGATCAAGCTTGGCGTAAAGGCTCTGGCGACTGAGGCCGAGGATTTCGGCCGCCGAGGTCCGGTTCCCGTTGGCCAGTTCGAGCGCCGCGCGGACGTAATGCTGCTCGACGACCTCGACCGTGCTCCTCACCAGATCGCGCAGCGGTGTCTTGCCGACTGATTCATTGAGACCCGAAAGCGCGGCTCTGAGATTGTCATGCTCCGCCGTCGGCGACAACCGTCGCGCGATGTTGCGCAGCACGAGACCGATCCGGCGCTGGCTCTCCTGGCCATGCGCCGCGGCCGAAATCTCGACCTCCGTCTCGGTTCCCAGCTCGCCCTGGATGGTGGTCGACAGCAGCCGGACCATGCCGTGGCGCTCGACATTGGAGATCAGCACCCCCAGGTCGGCGCCGGGGCGCGTCAGCCAGCGGCTCAGCTTCTCGCCGACCAGCGCCTCTTTCGAGCCGATCTCGACGAGATCCAGGAAGGCGCGGTTGGCGCGCTTGATCGTGCCGGTGGCGTCGATGCTGATCACTGCGTCGGGCAGGTTGTCGATCAGCCCTTCCGGATCATCCGACACCGGCCCTGGCTGGATGGACTTGCCGATCGGCGCCATCTGCAGCAGGAACATCGGTGCATTGTCGCTGGTCATCAGCGACCCCCGGAGCATCCAGGGCGCGGCGTCCTCGCCGAGATGGATCACGATGCCGGGCGCCTTGCCCTGGTCGCGCACACGCCGCAGCATCAGTTCGACCGGCTCGCGGTCTTTCTCCGGGATCTCGTGCAGGAACTCGCGGCCGACCAGGTTGTCGCGCCGCCGGCTCGCCACGCCGAGGGCGGCGGCGGCGGTGCGGTTGGCCTCGACGATGCGCAGATCCGAGACCTTCGTCAGCAGCACGGCCTCGTTGGAGTCCTCGATCACCAGCCGGTAGCGCGTTTCGATTTCGCGCAGGCGCCAATAGTCGCGCTCGATGGTCTGCTGCGCCGAGATCAGCCGCGCCTGCAGTTCCGCGACGGCCTGCAGGTTCTTGCCGATCGCCAGCATGCCGGCGCGACCGCCGAGCAGCACGGTGGTGAATTCCATCGGCAGCTCGAGGCCGCTCGGGAACCGCTGCGTGATCTGGCGGAATGCGGAAATGCCGGTGCGCTTGGTGTCCTGCATGATGCGCTCGATCTTCTCGCTCGCATCGTCGACGATCTCGGACCATGCACGGCCGAGCCATACGTCGACGTTTTCCGCCGACATGTTGGGAGACAGCGTCGCCTCGCGGATCACGCCGTCCATGTCGAGCAGCAATGTCACGTCGGGTCGTGGACCGTGAAACTCGGCCATGGTCTTGGCACCCGTTATCTTGCCACCCTCGAAAGACGCTCACGGGGACGCGGCCGCCTATTTGGCGCGCATTTTGAAGGTGTTGCGCCGCATTCCGCTAACGTATTGAGAGTCTTGAGAATGTCGTTAGTCCACGCAGGGCCCTCGGTGTCAAGGCTTATTTCCGAGCATGCAACTTTCGTTGGTATTCCCGCGCCTGATGCATGTTCGAACTGCGACTTATTCGCTCACTTTTGCATGAAGCGGGCATGACAAGGCCGCATGACATTGATACCTGTAAGGCGTTGACCACGTGGACTAACAAAACGGCAATTCAGGAGGAATGCACATGCTCAAATCGGGTTTGATTGCGGCGGTCATGATTGCGACGTCGGCAGGCGCCGCCCTGGCGCTGGATGGCGGCGACGCCGCGAAGGGCGAGCAGGTCTTCAAGCAATGCATGACCTGTCATCGCATCGGACCCGATGCCAAGAATGCCGTGGGTCCGGTGCTGACCGGAGTCGTCGGTCGCCCGACCGGCACCTATCCCGGATTTGCCTATTCCGAACTGAACAAGCACGCCGGCGAGGCCGGGCTGGTCTGGACCGACGACAACATCTTCGAATACCTCGCCGATCCGAACGCCTTCCTGAAGAAATATCTCACCGAGAAGGGCAAGGCGGACCAGGCCACCGGCTCGACCAAGATGGTGTTCAAGCTCGCCAACGAGCAGCAGCGCAAGGACGTCGTCGCCTATCTCAAGACGTTCTCGGAGAAGAAGTGAGCTGCGTCGAGCCGGCGCTCAGGGTCTGAGCGCCGATCCGCCGCGCCATCCGCCCCCACCAATGTCGTCCCGGCGAACGCCGGGACCCATACCGCGTGATGCGTGTTGGCGGACAAGGTCTGCATTGTCAGCATTGCCCACCACAGCCGCCGGTGGTTATGGATCCCCGCTTTCGCGGGGATGACACCGTGGGTGTGGTCAGCCGCTGGGCAACCGCGAACGGCCCGCCCCTCCGGAAGGCACTGCGGCCCTTCGGGCGCTATCCGTTCGAGCGGATCATGACCGCCAACGCTGCCTAAGATCAGCCGCATTGGCGACGCCCGACGCCGCCAGGCATCCCGCCAGCCAGAACCACGGCGCCCCGGTCAGCGCGCAGCGAACCGCCAGCAGCAGGAACACCCCGGCCAGCAAATTGGGCAGCAGCGCGCGCGGGCTGATGCCGCGGCGATAGCGCCGCCAGATCAGCGTCACGGCGGCCAGCTCCACCGCCACCACCGCCAGGATCAGGTCGACCAGATGCGGGCTGCGAAACAGCTCATCCATCACCTGAACTGCTAGGCCGCCTTCGCAAGTCCGGTGAGGTGGGCGATGTTCTTGAAGAAGATGCGGACATGCGACAGCGGCTTGGCCCGCACCAGCTCCTTGTTCATGTAGGCGTCCCAGGTCAGCTGCTGCACGTCCTTGTCGCGGCAGATCGCGACGAAGCGCTCGCGGCGGGCGTCGTTCGTGTACCAGTAGCGCTGCATCATGCCGAGGATGAAGAACACGGCGCCGTGCTTGCGCATGAAGGCCTTGCGGGCGGTGGAGAGCGCCTTGGCGTCGCCGGTCTTCAGGAACAGGGCGACGGCATCTGCCGCGGCGCGGCCGCCGGCCATCGCGTAATAGATGCCTTCGCCCGAGGCCGGCGCCACCACGCCGGCGGCATCGCCGGCGAGCACGACGTCACGGCCATTGTCCCAGCGCGACAGCGGCTTCAGCGGGATCGGCGCGCCCTCGCGGCGGATGGTCTCGAGATCGTCGAGCGCGGCCGCCTTGCGGAACTGGGCCACCGAGCCGCGCAGCGAAAAGCCCTTATGGGCGCTGCCGGTGCCGATGCTGGTGGTCGGGCCGTGCGGGAACACCCAGCTGTAGAAATCCGGCGACAGCTGACCGCGATAGACGACGTCGCAGCGGGTGGCATCGAACAGCGGATGGCTGCGGTCCGGCGAGCGGATGATCTCGTGATAGGCGAAGACGTAGCGGATCTCGCTGGCTTCGGGGATGCATTGTCGCGCCACCGCCGACACCGCGCCATCGGCGCCGATCACGGCGCGGGCCCGCACACTGTCCTCGTGCAGGCTGCCGTCGTCCATGCGACGTTCGTAATGCACCAGGGCGGTGTCGTCCTGATCGCGCGAGATGTGGCTGAACGTTCCGGTGCGGCGGACCGCGCCGCCGGTCGCGGCGCGGGCCCGCAGCCATTCGTCGTAATGCTCGCGATCGACCATGCCGACGAAGCCGCCGTCGATCGGCATGTCGACGTCGCGGTTGCTGGGCGAAACCATGCGGGCGGACGAGATTCTCGCCACCAGCAGATGGTCGGGAATTTCGAACTCGTTGATCAGCCGCGGCGGGATGGCGCCGCCGCACGGCTTGATGCGGCCGGCCTTGTCGAGCAGCAGCACGCGGTGCCCCTGCCGCGCCAGGTCATTGGCGGCGGTGGCTCCGGCGGGGCCGCCGCCGACGACCACGACATCGAATGTCTCGGACGAGGTGCTCATCGCTAGGCTCCCTGATTGGCCGGCTGCGCCGCAAGCGCCGATGTCTGCTCGCGCGGACGCTTGATCCAGATCGCGAGCCAGGCGGAAAGGACGAACAACGCCGCCTCGGCGGCGAATACCGCCGCGTAGGCGGAAGCGGTCGAGGGCATGAAGGCCCGGGCGGCGTCCGCCGCGGCGGTGCCGACGAAGCCGCCGATGCCGAACGAGATCGCCTGCGAGGCGCCCCACAGGCCCATCCGCGTCCCCTCGCGATTGTCGCGGCCTTCGCTGACCATGTTCATCATCGCGCCGATCGCGGCAATCGCGTACACGCCGTTGGTGATGCCGAGCAGCAGCACGGAGCCGCGCAGCGGCCAGGCGGGACCGACGCTTGCGGCGGCGACCAGGCTGAGAAGGGCCAGTGCGGAGGCCAGGCAGCCGCCGATGATCCAGGGCTGCGGCTTGGTGCGCCAGTCGGTATGCAGGCTGGCCATTGCCGGCATCAGGATCATGCCGATCAGCGCCCCCATGTGCTGCACCGAGGAGAGCTGCGTGGTTTGCCCCGGCGTCATGCCGAACACGCTGCCGGCGAACGGCTCGAGGATCAGGTCCTGGGCGCTGTAGGCGAGCATCGAGACGAAGATGAAGATCGCGAAGCGGCGCGCCTGCGGCTCGCGGCAGATCTCGCGGAAGTCCTCCATGAAGCCGCCGCGCTCGGCGGTCGCCGCGGCCCGTTCGGCGGACAGCTCCGGCTGCTCGATGCCCCAGACGCCGATCAAGGTCAGCACCATCGCGATCGCCGAGACCGTGCCGGACACCAGCATCAGCCGCTCGCCGGAGAACGGATCGAGCGCCTTGCCGGCCACCGCCGTCGTGACGATGAAGCCCGCGATCATCATGATCCAGGCGATCGACGCGGCTGCGCTGCGCCGCTCCGGCGCGGTGCGCTTGGCGAGCAGCACCAAGAGCGAGGTGCCGGCGGCGCCGACGCCGATGCCGATCATGATGAAGGCGACCACGGCGACGACGAGACCGAGCACCAGCTGGCTCGCCATCAGCGCGGTGGCGACAGCCGCAAGCAGGCCGCCGGCCGCGAGCACGGCCATGCCGCCGACGATCCACGCGAAGCGACGCCCGCCGACATCGGAGCCGTGGCCGAGCCAGGGACGCAGCACCTGCATCGCATAGTGGATCGCGACCAAGAGGCCGGGGATCATCGCCGGCAGTGCCAGCTCGATGACCATCACGCGATTGAGGGTCGAGGTCGTCAGCACCACGACGGCGCCGAGCGCGGTCTGCACCAGGCCGAGCCTGACGATACCGAACCAGGAGAGCGGAGCAGGGGCCGTCGTCATGCCGCCATCCCCGCCAGCGCGAAGGCCGACGCCAGCATGCCCAGCACATAGAGCAGCACGCCCGTCCCGTTGTACCAGGGCGCCAGTTCGCGCGGATTGGTCATCAGCCGCCGCATCAGCACCAGCTGGGCTGCGATCAGCGCCGCCACGATCATG
>NZ_CAFJ01000241.1 GCF_000239795.1 Bradyrhizobium sp. STM 3809
AGCCCGCATGAGCGCCAGCGACATGCGGGTTCTCCTCGGCAGCTCGTGTGGTCCCGGATGTCGCTTCGCTCATCCGGGCTACAGGGAGGAGCATAAATCGCTCGGTAACGCGGAAAATAAAGAACGTTTGTACGCGAACAACAATAACGACAGCTAGTCCGTTGTTTTGTTCGCAGCTGCGATTGATCCTCCGCGGCGCCAGGGCTAGTCACCAGCGGAACTCTTTTGTTTGGTTGGAGACTTGAATGTTACGTCCCGTTGTCGCGCTCGCCGCCTTGCTGTCCGTCGCGCTTCCCGCGCAGGCCGAAACCATCCGCGTCGGTGTCACCGCCGGCCCGCATGCCGAGATCCTCGATGTCGTGAAGAAGGTGGCGGCTGAGCGTGGGCTCGACATCAAGGTCGTCGAGTTCACCGACTACGTGATCCCGAACCAGGCGCTGGCGCTGAAGGATCTCGAGGCCAACTCGTTCCAGCACGAGCCCTATCTGAAGAACCAGATCTCCAAGACCGGCTGGAAGATCGTCAAGGTCGCCACCACCATCGCCTCGCCGCAGGGCGTCTACTCGCAGAAGTACAAGACGCTCGCCGAGCTTCCCGAGGGAGCCAAGGTCGCGATCGCCAATGATCCGTCGAACGGCGCGCGCGGACTGATGATCCTGGCGCTGCACGGCGTCATCAAGCTGAAGGATCCGAGCAACGTCGCCGCGACGGTCGCCGACATCACCGACAATCCCAAGAAGCTGAAATTCGTCGAACTCGACGCCGCGCAGCTGCCACGCGCGCTGGCCGACGTCGACCTCGTCTCGATCAACAACAACTACGCGGTCCAGGCCGGGCTCAATCCCGCCAAGGACGCGATCGCGCGCGAGAACGCCGAGGGGCCGTGGGTCAACATCCTCGCGGTGCGCGAGGAGGACAAGGACAAGCCCTGGGTCAAGCCGCTGATCGAGGCCTACCATTCCGAGCCGGTCAAGGCGTTCCTGGAGACCCGCTTCAAGGGCACCTACATCGCGACCTGGTGATCGGCAGCCGCCGCCAGCGCCGGCGCATCGATCGGCGGCACCACGATCGGGCGTGCCTGTAACAGCCGGTCCGCCAGATCGGCGCACTGGCTGCGGATGTCCGGGATCGCGATGATCTCCCAAAAGGCGGCCCGCGTCAGTGGGCCGATCGCGAACAGGCGCTGCGAGGGCGCGCCATCGGCGCCAACGATGGCACAATCGGCCGTGACCTCGATGCCGATCCTCAAGGCGTCGCAGCGCGCCAGCCCCTGGTCGAACAGGCTGCGGACTGCGGGGTTGGCGGTGGCGCGAGGATCCTTGACGATGCCGGTGCAGTCGATCACGGCGCCGACTTCGAGCGTCTCGATCTCGCTGCGGCCACGCCGGCGATAATGCGCGCGGGCGCCTTGCGTGCCACCGTCGATCTTGACCAGCTTGGCCGCAGCAATGCGGAGCTGGCCGTGCGCAATCGCCCGTGCGATCCGCTCCTCGACCTCGGGTGCCATGCGATGGCGATGCACGTCCCACCACGCCCGCGCATGCTCCAGGAAGCTGCGCTTGGACGCCGGCGGCAGGTCCTGCCACAGCCGATGGCTGAACGGCCTCACGGCATCGATGACCGCGCGCCAGTCGCCACCCTCGGCGATGTGAGCGGCAATCCGTTGCCGGAACCAGCGCAGCAGAACGCTGCCCGGCGCGCCGAACGGAACCTCGTCCTCGCTGATCCTGCACGGGGCGATGCGCCGGTGCCCTCTGGCCACCAGGCCGCGGCGCGAGATCGCGAGGATCGGGCCGCGATGACCCTCGCGCAGCAGCGACAGCACGTAGTCTGCCATCGTCAGGCCCGCGCCAAGAATGAGCACCGCCGAATCCCGGCTGAAGCCGGGCACGGAGGGGTTGATCCAGGGATCGGCATGCCACGCCGAGCGCGGGATCGCAGCGTCATGGCCGGTCGCGAGCACCGCGATGTCGCCGAGCTGGCGCGTGCCGTTGGCGAGGCTGACGGTCACGCCGTCGCGGCCCTCGCTGACCGCGACGCATTCTCCCTGGATGATGGTGAGCCGCTGCGCACCGTCCTCCGCCGCGAGGTGCGGCGCGATCAGGCTGGCGATGTAGTCGCCATAGAGCCGGCGGGGCACGAAGCAGAACGGATCGGGACACAGCTGAAGGCCATGTTCGTGAGTCGAGAGCCACCGCCAGAAATGGTCGGGATCATCCGGGAGCGCGCTCATATTGGCGGCGCGTACGTTGAGCAGGTGATCGGCGTTGCCGGTGTGATAGGCCAGCCCGCGACCGACCTCCGAACGCTTCTCGATCAAGGTGACGCGGATATCGGACTCCGGGTGTTGCAGCAGCTGATAGGCCAGCAGCACGCCGGATGCGCCGCCGCCGACGATGATGATGTGTCGTTCCGGAAAACGGCTCATTCAGAGATGCCTTTTCTCTCGCGTGCGGACGATGCGCAACGTTCATAATCTAGCACGGAAACCGGCGGCCGGATTCGGAAAGACAAATATTCCAAGTCTCGGCGTGTTCCGGTCGATATTGTTCCAGGAAAGTGCGGATTGTTGTCGCAAGTATGTCGCCCTGAACGATGCCACATGAGAATTGCCGTAAGCGCCGACTGGGAAACCGGGCGGCGCCGGAAGTTGGCTACGCGCGACCGAATTCTTCTCCGATCTCGGATTGTGGCGAGAACAGAGCGTTCGAAAATCGCGCAATTCTGAAATTGCCAGTGGCGGTTCACTGGATGACCATGGTCGCACCCGTGCGTCGTTTGCGCGCAGGGCTGCGGAGTTTTGACCATGATTGCGCGGGCGATGCTGACACGACCAATGGGAGCGCGCGTCTTGCGGGTGACGGGTCGGATCGCCTCGTGACGGCTGCTTTGACTGATCCACTCGTGCTCACCGCGGATGTGCTCGTGATCGGCGGCGGCATGGCCGGCGCCTGGGCTGCGATCTCGGCCGCGCGTGCCGGGGCCTCCGTGATCCTAGTCGACAAGGGCTATTGCGGCACCAGCGGCGTCACGGCCGCGGCGGGCCCGGGCCACTGGTGGGTGCCGCCTGGTGCGCGCGAGCAGGCGGTCAGCCAGCGTGTCGTCGCGGGTCTCGGTCTTGGCGAGTCCGCGTGGATGCATGCGATCATCGACGAGACCTGGCGCACGCTGCCGACGCTCGCGAGCCACTATGCGTTCGGCATCGACGACGAGGGAGAGACCAATTATCGCGCCGTTCGCGGTCCCGAATATATGCGGGCGCTGCGCACTGTTGCGCAGGAGAGTGGCGTCACCATCCTCGACCATTCGCCCGTACTGGAACTGCTGGCGCGCGGCGACGGCACGGTCGGCGGCGCACGAGGCCTGCGCCGCCAGGATGGCGACCGGCCCTATCAGATCGCGGCGGGCGCGACCGTGCTCGCCGCCGGCGGCACTAGCTTCCTGTCGCATCTGCTGGGATCGCGCACCAACACCGGGGACGGCTATCTGCTGGCGGCGGAGGCCGGGGCCGATCTGTCAGGCATGGAGTTCACCGCAGCCTATACGATCGCGCCGGCGCATTCGACGATGACGCGCAGCATGGCCTATGCGTTCGCGACCTATTACGACGCTGACGGCCGTGAGCTCGATCTGCCGTTCGGACCGCAGCAAACCATCGGGCTGGCCAAGGCGCTGCTCGCCGGTCCGGTGTTCTGCTCGCTGCATCGGCTGCCCGACGACATCAAGGCCCGGCTGCACACGATCTCGCCGAACGTGCCGCTGGTGTTCGACCGCTGGGGCATCGATCCCTGGCGCGATCGCTTCGAGGTCACGCTGCACAATGACGGCACCATCCGCGGGCTCGGCGGTGTCAGGGTCGACGATGTCGATGGCCGCACGTCGGTGCCGGGGCTGTTCGTCGCCGGCGACAATGCGTCGCGCGAGAAGGTGGCTGGTGCGATCTCCGGCGGCGGCAACATCAATTCGGCCTGGGCGCTGACCTCCGGCGTCCGCGCAGGACAGGCTGCTGCGCGGCTGGCGCGCAGCATCGGTGCAAAAGCCTCGACGTTGACGCCGCTCGGGCAGGCCGGCCTGCGGCCGCATTTGCGGACCCGGGCGCTCGATCACGACGCGATCAGAGCCGGTGTCCGCGCCGAGATGCATCCGTTCGACAAGAATCTGTTCCGCAAGGAGTCGACGCTGGCGGCGTCACAGCGGTCGCTCGATGGTCTCTGGCGCGAGATCGCCGACCATGCGGGCGGCGATATCATGTGCTCGCGTGAGTCGGCGGCGCTGGTGGCCACGGCACGCTGGTCGGTGGCGACCGCGCTGGCGCGTACCGAGAGCAGGGGACTGCACCGCAGGGTGGATCATCCCCGCCTCGATCCGAGCCTCGCGGTGCGGCTCGTCAGCCGTGGCCTCGATCGCGTCGAGATCGCAGCCGATACGCGCCCCGCGCTGGAAGCTCCGATCGCGCTGGAAGCCGCGTCATGATCGAGCTCATCCTCGCCGATCGCTGCACGGATTGCGGCGCCTGCGTCCAAGTGTGCCCGACCAACGTGCTCGACCGTGCGCAGTCGGGACCGCCGCTGCTGGCGCGGGTCGAGGATTGCCAGACCTGCTTCATGTGCGAGCTGTATTGCCGCGCGGATGCGATCTACGTCGCGCCCGATTGCGACCGCCGCGTCGCGATCACGGCGGACGAGGCGGTCGCCTCGGGACGCCTCGGTCAATATCGCAAGCATTCCGGCTGGGACGAATGGGCCGGGCAGTTTCCCAACGAGCAATGGCTGATGGAGACGGTGTTTCGCCGCGCCGGCGAGGCCGCGCGCGCAGCCGAGACCGACGACAAGAGGACAGCATGACGATCATCACCCACCGGCCGGGCGCCCTGGTCGGCCTCGACGGCTTTCCGGGACCCGCTGACCGGCCGGACAGCCCGCTGTCGCAAGCGCTGCAACAGCCGCTGCTGCTCGGCCTGTTCCTGCCGATCCAGGCCGGCGGCTGGAGCGCCTCGACCTTGCCGCGCACGACGTCATGGCATTTCGACTACAATCGCGACCTGGTGCTGGCCGCGGAGAATCTCGGCTTCGATCTGGTCTTCGCGCTGTCGCAATGGCTGCCGAAGGGCGGCTATGGCGGCGTGTTCACGGGCGAGGCGCTCGACTCCTTCATGACCACGGCGGCGCTGACGAGCCTGACCCGGCGGATCATCCTGATCTCGACCATTCATGTGCTCTACGGTCCGATGCACCCGCTGCATCTGGCCAAATATGGCGCCACGCTCGATCACATTTCCAATGGCCGCTGGGGCATCAATGTCGTCACCGGCCACCGGGCCGCCGAGCACGAGGCGTTCGGCTGGAGCCGCATCGACCACGACCGCCGCTACGAGCTCGCCGCCGAGTTTCTCGAAGTGCTGCAGCGGCTGTGGGGCGATACCGAGAACTACTCGTTCTCCGGCCAGTCGTCCTGGAAGCTCAACGGCGCCTTCGTGACGCCGAAGCCACGCTTCGGCCGGCCGGTGCTGGTCAACGCCACCGGCTCGGATGCCGGCATCGCCTTTGCCGCGCGCTATTCCGATATCGTCTTCATCACCAGCCCCGCCGGCTCGAGCTTCGAGAGCGCGATCCCTGCGCTGCCGGCGCATACCGCGCGCGTCAAGCAGGCGGCGCGCGACATCGGCCGCGAGGTGCGCACCCTGCTCAATCCGATGGTGATCTGCCGCGAGACCGAGCGCGAGACCTGGGCCTATCACGACGCCATCGTCGCCCATGCCGATCCTGTGGGCAGCTTTCACAATCTCGACAGCGACGCCCACGCCTGGCGCGGCCGCGTCGGTGTCGATGCACCGAAGCGCCGGGCGATCGGCGGCAACATCGAGGTGATCGGCACGCCGGAGCAGGTGGTCGAGCATTTCGTGCAGCTGAAGAAGGCGGGCGTCGACGGCCTTCAGCTGTCGTTCTACGACTTCAAGCCGGATCTCGACTTCTTCGGCCGCCGCGTGCTGCCGCTGATGGAGCAGGCGGGTTTGCGTAAACCGGTGATTGATCCCACCGCGGCGCAGGCGGCGGAGTAGCGGGGCCTTTCGACATCGCACGCATGATCCGTCGGGGGATTGCCGTCGCCCTTCGGGTCGGCTTTGCTAGGCGCCGACGCGCACGCAACTATCGAACATCGGCCGTGACAATGGCGTACGGGCCGGCATGGGGACTGGAATGACGATCATCGAAACGAGGGCACCGATCACTCCGAGCGACGACATCATAGCGGCGCTGCGCAAGCGCTATGGCGCGGACGTCCCCGCCATCGCTTCCGGCGCCGAGGATATTCTCGGCCAGCTCCTGGCGCACCGCTCGATCCGCAGCTACCGCCCCGATCCGGTGCCGCCGCACACCGTGGAGACGCTGGTGGCCGCGGCGCAGTCGGCGGCGTCGTCGTCGAACCTGCAGACCTGGAGCGTCGTGGCGGTCGAGGACCCCGCGCGCAAGCAGCGGCTGTCGGAGTTCGCCGGCAACCAGAAGCATATACGCGAGGCGCCGCTGTTTTTGGTCTGGCTCGCCGATCTGTCGCGGGCGGAGCGGCTGGCGCGACGGGAAGGGCGCCCCGATGACGGCATCCATTTCCTCGAGACGCTGTTCGTTGCGATCATCGACGCAGCGCTCGCCGCGCAGAACGCCGTCGTCGCCCTTGAGGCGCTCGGGCTCGGCTCGGTCTATATCGGCGCGATCCGCAATCGTCCGCAGGCGGTGGCCGAGGAACTCGGCCTGCCGCCGAACGTGCTTGCCGTGTTCGGCCTCTGCGTCGGCTATGCCGATCTCGCGGCAGGCGAGGACGTCAAGCCGCGGCTGCGCCAAAGCGTGGTTCTGCATCGCGAGCGCTATGCGCCGACCGACGAGATCCACGGCATCACGGCTTATGACGAGACCTTGCGCGCGTTCCAGACCAGCCAGGGCGTGGCGCCCGTCGGCTGGCGGGACACGGTGCTCAACCGGCTCGGCTCGGCGAAGGCGCTCAACGGACGCGACAGGCTGGCCGAGGCGCTGCGCGCGCTCGGTTTCGGATTGAAGTAGCCGGGAGAGATCGGCGGCGGTCCGGGACGGACCGCCGGGATGGCTCACTTCATGTAGTCGGGCAGGGTGAAGCCGTCATAGAAGCGGTCGGCGAGGATGGCGGCCTTGAAGCCCGGTGACTTGTAGCTTTCCACGATGTCCTTGGCCCAGGCGGTCTCGGCATTGCCGCGCTTGACGGCGACGACGTTGATGTAGGGCGTCGTCATCTTCTCCAGCGCAAAGGCATTGGTCAGCTTCAGGCCGCTGAAGATCGCGAAATTGCCCTGGATGGCGGCGAAGTCGACATCGTCGAGCGCACGCGGCGCCTGAGCCGCCTCGAGCGGGACGATCTTGATGCCGCCGGGATTCTTGATGACGTCGAGCTCGGTGGCATCGATCGGCTTCGAGTCGCGGATCTCGATCAGGCCGAGATCGCGCAGGATCCATAGCGCGCGCTGCAAATTGACCGGGTCATTGGGCACCGCAATTTTGGCGCCCTGGCCGATCTTGGTGCCGAGCGGATGCTTCTTGGAGTAGATCCCCATCGGCGGCGTCGGCACGTGCACGATGCCCGTGAGGTCGGTGTTCTGCCGCTCATTGTAGGAGTTCAGGAAAATCGTGTGCTGCATGACATTGGCGTCGATCTCGCTCTTGAACACGGCATTGTTGGCCTCGAGCCCGGTCGAGAACTCGACGTAGCGGATCTGGTACCCCTTCTTCTGTAATTCGGGCGCGACGCCGATCTTGAACTCGTCGATGTAGGGGCCGGGGACGAAGCCGACCTTGAGCTCCTTCTTCTCGGGTCCTTGCGCCCATGCGCTGGTGACCGAAACGATCGAGAGGACGGACGCGGCGAGCAGGCCGACGAATTGCGATCGGGTGATGTGATGCATGTGACTTCCAGAGCTTGACTTGATAGGGCTTGAAGCAAACGAAAGGCGGCGCGGGCGCCTCGCTTGGCGTCCGCGCCGCCCGTGAAACGGATCTCAGGCGATCGCCTGGACCGGATGGCTGTAGAGGCTGCCAGGCCGATCCAGCCCATAGTGTTCGCGCAAGGTCGTGCCCGCGTATTCGGTGCGGAACAGGCCGCGCTTGCGCAGGATGGGTACGACGTGCTCGGCGAACAGGTCGAAGCCGCCGGGCAGCCAGGGCGGCATCACGTTGAAGCCGTCGGCGGCGCCGTTCTCGAACCAGGCCTGGATGTTGTCGGCGATCTTCTCCGGCGTGCCGGCGATCACCCAATGACCACGGGCACCGGCGAGGCGCTGGATGAGCTGGCGGATCGTCGGCTTCTCGCGGTCGACGATGTCGACCACGAGCTTGAAGCGGCTGGCGACGCCGCGCGCGCCGTCGGTCTCGATCAGATGGCGCGGGAACGGCCCGTCGAGATCGAAGCCTGAGAGATCGAGCCCGAGCATCTGGCGCAGTTGCACCAGCGAGTACTCGGGCTGGATGAGATCGTTGAACTCCTCCTGCAGGCGGTCGGCCTCGGCCTGCGTCGAGCCGATGAACGGGCTGATGCCGGGCAGGATCTTGACGTGATCGGGATTGCGATCGAGCGCGCGCGCCTGGCGCTTGATGTCTGCGTAGAACTCCTGCGCGCTGGCGAGTGTCTGATGCGCAGTGAATATCGCTTCCGCAAAACGTGCCGCGAAGGCGCGGCCGTCCTCGGACGAGCCGGCTTGGACATAGACCGGGCGCCCTTGCGGCGAGCGCGGCACGTTGAGCGGACCACGCACGCGAAAACACTTGCCGACATGGTTGAGCGGATGGACCTTGTCGGTGTCGGCAAAGATGCCGGACGCGGGATCATTGACCACGGCGTCGTCCTCCCAGCTGTCCCACAGCGCGGTGACGACATCGAGGAACTCCTTGGCGCGCTCGTAGCGCTCGTGATGCGGGGGATGCTCCGGCAGGCCGAAATTCTGCGCCGCCTGCGGCGCGCTGGTCGTGACGATGTTCCAGCCCGCGCGACCCCCGCTGAGATGATCCAGCGAGGCGAACAGGCGGGCGAGATTATACGGCTCGTGATAGGTGGTCGACGCCGTGCCGATCAGGCCGATATGGCTGGTGGCGGCGGCGATCGCCGACAGCCAGGTGATCGGCTCGAAGCGGAAGCGCTGGGCGTAGCGGACATTGTCGGCGAGCGCCGGACCATCGGCGAAGAAGATCGCGTCGAACTTGGCATGCTCCGCCGTTCGCGCCAGCTGCTGATAATAGCCGATGTCGAGCGCGCGGCTTGCCGACGATCCCTTGTAGCGCCAGGCCGCCTCGTGATGGCCGCCGGGATAGATGAAGAGATTGAGGTTCAGTTGGCGGCGTTGGCTCATGGCGCGCTCGTCTTTGTCGGTTGCGAGGAGACTGTGCGGGTCGGTTCGTCGGTCATGGCTTCTGCAGGGGGCCGCCGACCTTGTTTCGGAGAGTGGCCTGCGTCACGACGCTGTTCGCCGGCACGTCGTGCGTCAGCCAGACATTGCCGCCGATCGTCGATCCCCTGCCGATCGTGATGCGGCCGAGAATGGTGGCACCGGCATAGATGACGACATCGTCCTCGACGATCGGATGGCGCGCGTCGCCCTTGATCAGCGTGCCGTCCTCCTCGGTCGGGAAATGACGGGCGCCCAGCGTGACGGCCTGGTAGATCCGGACGTTGTCGCCGATCACGGCGGTCTCGCCGATGACGACGCCGGTGCCGTGATCGATGAAGAAGCCGGAGCCGATCTGCGCGCCCGGATGGATGTCGATCCCCGTCCGGGCGTGGGCGATCTCGGCGATCAGCCGCGACACCAGGCGGGCGCCATGGCCGTAGAGCAGATGCGCGAGCCGGTGATGGATGATCGCGGTCATGCCGGGATAGCCGATCAGGATCTCCGGAAAGCTCTTGGCCGCGGGGTCGCCGACGAAGGCGGCGCGCAGGTCGCTGATCAGGATTCCGCGCAACCCCGGCAGCTCCCTTGCGAAGCTCTGAGTGAGCTCGATGGCTTCGGGCTGACGGAAGCCGGGGATCAACTCGTCGCCGACGAACAACGCGGCCCGGTGGATCTGGTCGGATAGCAGATCGAGGCCGACGCTGAGGCGGTGGCCCACGAAATAGTCGATGTTCTCGCTATCGAGATCGTACTGGCCGTAGTGTCGCGGGAACAGCGCCTCGGTCAGCGCGGAGACGACCTGCGCGAGCTTGTCGCGCGACGGCGGCCGGTGGATCGTGCCGTCCTTGCGGATACTGTGCGTCTCCTCGCGGGACACGCGCAGCTCCGCGACCAGGCGGTCGAGGCCCCAGCGTTCGCCGGCGGGCGAAGGCGTCTCCGCTCCGGAGCCGGCCACCGCGCGATGTCTCATGTCGTCTCCCCCTTGATCATGCTGCGGTCACCGCACATGGGCCGGGGGCACGCCGACCTCGGCGAGCACGTCGAGATCGGCGTTGCGGTCGACCTCGACATACTGCTCGTTCCAGTACAGCAGGCTCGACAGCCGTGGCGCCAGCTCGATCGTGTCGGGACGGCCGACGATGATCGCGTGGTCGTAGCGCTCGATGATCTCGTCGACTTCGCAGGCAATCGCCGCCTGCGCGTGCTGCAGCAGCGGTACGCCGGCCGCATGACGCGACCACTCGACGCCCTCGAATTTCTGCCGTCCGGCAAGATGCGGGCTGCTGAAGCGATCGGCGAGCACGAGCTGGTCAGAGCTGAGAACGTTGATCCCGAACCAGCCGTCACGGACGATCAGCGGATACGCCGACGATTGCCGGCCGAGATTGATCATCAGCCGCGGCGGCTCCGCCGAGAGCGAGACCAGCGACGCCGTGGTGACGCCGGTGATGTCGTCGCCGCGACCGGCGGTCACGATGCTGACGCCGGCGGCGACCCGGCGCAGCGCCGAGTAGAAGTGCGGGGGCGTGGACGCCGTCAGCAGATGCAGTCCATGCTTGCTCATCCGTCGCCTCCTTCGGGGCAGCACCGTGCGCCGGTCAGAAGAAACCCTTGGCCGGAAGCGGCGTGCCGTTGATCAGATATTGTCCGATCGCCCGCTCCTTGTAGGTGACCGGATTATGCGACGACAGCGTGCGCGCATTGCGCCAGTGTCGGTCGAAATTGGTGGCCTTCTTGGTCGACGACGCGCCGCCGACGTCGAAGATCAGCCCGCCATTGCGGATGGCGGCATCGTCGGCGACGATCTTGGCCTGCGCCGATAGCAGCGCGGCACGGTGCGCCAGCGACTCGGCATCGGCGCGCCCGGCATCGAAGGCCTCGGTCGCGGCGTCGAGCGCCTCGGCGGCGACGAGCACGACCGTTTCGGCGGCATGCGCGGACGCGGCGATCTGCCCGACCGTCTGCTGCAGGAGTGGATCCTCGGTCGGCTTCTCGTGTGGCGCGTAGTAGAAGGTGCGCTTGCGCGAGCGCACCAGCGCGATGGCATCGCGCAAGGCTGCGCGGCTGATGCCGGCCACGGCCGCCGTCAGGAACAGCTGTGCGAACGTGTTGGAGTAGGGCACGCCATAGCCGATGTCAGGCGCGTCGAACACGATCTCCTGCCGCTTCACCCGGACGTTACGGAAATGCGTGGTGCCGGTCGCGGTCAGCCGCTGGCCCATGCCGTCCCAGTCGTCGATCAGCTCGATGCCGGCGCGGTCCAGCGGCAGGATGGTCGCGCCGGGACGCCCGTCCGGATCGGCGGCCCGCACCAGGACGAGATCGGAATAGAGCGTGCCGGTGCTGTAGTACTTGGTTCCGTTCAGCAGGTAGTCATCGCCATCCGGCGTGAAGGTCGTGTTCGGCGTGATGTTGCCGACCTGCGGACTGTCGAGCTCGGTGGTGGCGAGGCCGATGATCGCGCCGGCCGCGACGCGCTGCTGCCACTCCCGCGCCTGATCATCGCGGGGGATACGCACGAGCCGTTCGACCACGCTGAAATGGTTGCGCAGGATATGGGCGACATTGGCGTCGGCCTCGGCGAGCCGGATCACCATCTCGAACAGCTGGCGGATCGTGCTGCCTGAGCCGCCTGCGGCGACGGGCAGGCGCAGCGCACCGAGCCGGGCCTGTTTGATCAGCGCGATCTGCTGATGTGGCAGGATCCGCTCGCGCTCCCGCTCCGATTCGCCATCGGCGATGGCCGCCAGCAACTGATCGAAGGCCTCCGAGGCCAACGGCAATGGTGTTTCGGTGGTGAGTGTCTTGCTGGAGAGCGGCTTGTTCATGACGGACCGGAACGGTTGAAAGGAGAGGGAAGACGGCTCAACGCTGCGGCACCGTGTCCTCGATCGAAGCGAGGTGATCGGCGACCTTGACGGGCTCGGGCAGCACCTTGCGCTCCGCCAGCCAGTCCGCAGCCTTTTGCAGGTCGGCGACGAACTGCTTGTCGTTGACCGAGAAGTAGCGGTACTGGCGGTTCATCGCGATGAACTGGTCGCGCACCGTGTCGCTGTATTTGCCGGCCTTCTGCGCGATGTATTCGGCGTCCTCGCTGTTTTCCGAGATCCATTTGCCTTCGGCGCGGAACGCGTCGTTGACCGCGCGCACCAGGGCCGGGTTCTCGGTCGCGAATTTGCGCGTCGTCAGATAGGAGGTGTAGTCGATCTGGAATTCGAGATCGCGGCCTTCCAGAAAAATGTCGTGCGCCTTGTAGTCGAGGCGGGCGATGTCGACGCCGGGGCTCCACATCGACCAGGCGTCGACCTTGCCGGAGGCGAGCGCCGGCGCCGCATCCGGCGGATTGAGATACACGAATCGGACCTTGGAGCGGTCGACCTTGTGCTTCTCCAGCGCGGCCACCAGCAGGAACTCGCCGAGGCCGGAGCGGTTGACCGCGACCGACTTGCCGACGAGGTCCTCGACCTTGTTGATGCCGGAATCGTCGCGGGCGATGATTGCGGTGGTGCGCGGCTCGTAGACGACGAACTGCGTGAACACCAGCGGCGAGCCGGCGATGATCGCCGCCAGGGCCGGCGTCGTCGAGCCGCCGAACGAGAAATCCGCGGTGCCGCCGGTGACCGCCTGGAGCGTCGGGGCGTGGTTGGGGAACGGCCCGAGCCATTCGACCTTGATGCCGTCCTTGGCGAGCAGCTTCTCGAACTCGCCGCGTTCCTTGGCGATGTTGTTCAGACCGGCGAGGCCCCAGGTCAGGCGTACCGTGTCAGTGACGCGGCCGGATGCCGACCAGGCCTCATCCGTCAGGGTGAAGCCGGCAAGCGCGCCGATGCCGAAGGCCGCGGTGCCGAGAAACTGGCGGCGGGAGAAGTCATCCATGGACATGTCGATCCTTCCGAAAAATCAACCGTGAGCGGGCGCTGCGAGCACGCCGAGCTCGGCCAGCAGGTCGCCCCGGGCAATCGTGCCGCTGTCGTTCGCGCGGTGCTCATAGGCGATCCGGCCGTCGCGCATCACCAGGATGCGGTCGGCGAGCGTGATCGCCTCGTCGACGTCGTGCGTGACCAGCAGCACGCCGGGACGATGGTTGGCGACGAGCTCGCGCACCAGCGCATGCATGCGGATGCGGGTCAGCGCGTCGAGCGCCGCAAACGGCTCGTCGAGCAGCAGGAGCTCCGGCTGCTGCACCAGGGCGCGCGCGAGCGCGACGCGCTGCGCTTGGCCGCCGGAGAGGTTGCGAGGCCAGTCGTCGAGCCGGTCGCCCAAGCCGACCTCGGCGAGCGCGGCCGCAACGCGAGCGCGCGCATCGGGGACATCGAGGCCAAGCGCGACGTTGCGCCACAGACTGTCCCAGGGCAGCAGGCGGTGCTCCTGGAACACGACGGCGGGCCGGCGCGGCGCGATGATGCGGCCGCCCTGAACGGGATCGAGGCCAGCGAGCGCACGCAGCAATGTCGTCTTGCCGCAGCCGCTCTCGCCGAGCAGCGCCACGAACTCTCCACGTTCGATGCGCAGGTCGAGGCCCTCGATCACGGTGCGATCGCCATAGGCGCGGCGCAGGCCGTTGACGATCACCGCGGGCGCGGGGGCGCTTTGGGACGGAGGCGCGAACTGGACGGTCATCGCGCCGCTCCATAGTTCGGGTGCCAGGCGAGCAGACGCCGCTCCAGCCAGCGCGCGATCAGGTCGGCGCCGACGCCGATCAGGGCGTAGATCACGATCGTCAGCACGATGACGTCCGTGCGCAGGAACTCGCGCGCGTCCATCGCCAGGAAGCCGAGGCCCGATTGCGCGCCGATGGTCTCGGCCACGACGAGTGCGAGCCAGGCGGTCGCCAGCGCATAGCGGACGCCGGTGAGGATCGAGGGCAGGGCGCCGGGCAGAATGATGCGGCGGATCAGCTGCAGTGTCGACAAATCCTGCACGCGGCCGAGCTCGATCAGCTTCGGATCGACCTGGCGGATGCCGAGCGTGGTGTTGATGTAGATCGGGAAGGTCACGCCGAGCGCGACGAGGAACACCTTCTCGGCCTCGCCGACGCCGAGCCAGACGATCACCAGCGGCAGCATGGCCAGGAACGGGATCGCGCGGACCATCTGGATGCTGCGGTCGATCAGCGCCTCGGCGACCGCTGAGAAGCCGACGAGAATGCCGAGCGCAAAGCCGGCGGCGCCGCCGATCGCAAAGCCGGCAGCGGCGCGCAACAGGCTGACGCCGAGATCGTTCAGCAGGGTGCCCTGCGTCGTCAGCTTGACGGCGGTGCGGATGACCTTGCTGGGCGCCGGCAGGACTTGCGGCGACAGATAGCCGCCCTGCGCGGCTGCTTCCCAGATCACGATCAGCAGGACCGGCGCGAGCCACGACAGGGCCTGCAGAGCCAGTGGACTCAGCGCGCGGTATCGCCAGGTGCCGGAGCCCGCGCCACTTGTGGTCTGCGGCAGATCGATCGTCCCGGCAGCTTGTTCCAGATTGCTCAAGAGTACGTCGTCCTCGCGATATCATGGCCGCCGATCGCGATCGCGCGGCAGAGTAAAGTAGATCGGATGCGCGGGTGGCCGCGTGACGCAGCGCCGTTGCGCGCCGTCAAACTGTCCCACGAAACATGGCCGATCGAAATAGAGCCGTTTTCCAATTGTTGTTGCCTTGGGAGGTTTTCGATTTCTTGCCCGGGTCAAAAGCGGCAAGAACTTCTTTTCGGGATTTGTTAGTACGTGCGGCTATGAAAACGCATCGTCGGGACGACGATGCGGGACGCTGAGATCGCGAGGCTCGACGATGACACATCCGCTCCGTTTCGGCATTTGGGCCCTCGTCCATGGCCCGCGGGCCGCGCATCAGGATCCGGAAGAGCCTTACGACGCCTCGTGGCAGCGCAATCGCGATCTCGTGCTCAAGGCCGAGGCGCTTGGATTCGATTCGACGCTGGTCGCCCAGCACACCATCAACCCGCATCAGGAGGATCTCGATCAGCTGGAGGCCTGGAGCGCGGCGGCGGCGCTCGCCGCACTCACCAGCCGGATCGAGATCATCACGGCGATCAAGCCCTACCTCTATCATCCCGTCGTGCTCGCCAAGATGGCGCTCGGCATCGAGAACATCAGCCGCGGGCGCTTTGCGATCAATCTCGTCAACGCCTGGAACAGGCCGGAGCTGGAGCGGGCCGGCATCGGCTTCGCCGAGCACGATGAGCGCTACGCCTATGGCCGCGAATGGATCACGCTCGTGTCGCGGCTGCTGCAGGGCGAGCGCCTGACGCACAAGGGCCGGTATTTCGACGTGCAGGACTACGCGTTGCGGCCGAAGGACCTCTATCGCGCGAGGCCACGAATCTATGTCGGCGGAGAATCGGAGCCGGCCCGCGCCCTGGTCGCTGATCACGGCGATGTCTGGTTCATCAATGGCCAGCCGCTCGATGACGTCGCCGGTTTGATCCGCGATGTCGCGGAGCGGCCAAGGAACGCGGCGCCGCCGCTTCGCTTCGGCCTCTCGGCCTTCGTGATCGCGCGGCCGACCACAGACGAGGCCGAGGCGGCGCATCATCGGCTGCTGCGTCTCGCCGAGAAGGACGCGCCGATGAAGGCGATCCAGAAGGCGAACACCGATCCGAAGGTCGTGATGATGCAGACGATGCAGAAGAGCGCGCGCGTCGGCAGCAATGGCGGCACCGCAGCCGGGTTGGTCGGCAGTTATGACGAGGTTGCCGACCGCATCATCGCTTTCTACGCCGCCGGCATCGAGCTGTTCATGCTGCAGTTCCAGCCGTTCGAGGCGGAGATGAAACGGTTTGCCGAGGAGGTGATTCCGCGCGTGCGGCAGCGGCAGACTGGGGCCGGATCTGCGTTGCGCGATTCCGATAGGCGGGTCGGCTGAGCCCAGTCAGGAGGCGGCGGAAGGATTGATTTCTTTGCGAGCAAGGTCGAGCAAGGCGATATTCGCTCGTTGGCGCACCACATTCGAAATTCCATTTCATTGACGATGTGCGGGAGCGAACGCATCATCCGTTCATCATTGCGGCGCTGACGACAGCGCAGGTTCAACGACACATCGATGCATTCCGTTAAGGGAGTGCGGGCGCGGTACGCCCGCGCGACGGCGGAGCTTTGTTGGCAGGAGAGGGCGATGGACGACACGGACAACACGGGCGCAGTCACCCGGCGTCGACTGCTTCAGGCGGGTGCCGGTGCCGCT
>NZ_CAFJ01000240.1 GCF_000239795.1 Bradyrhizobium sp. STM 3809
AGCATGGACGAGGCCAACTCAGCGGGGCGGCGGCGACGCTGCACTTTTCTCTCTGCTTACTTTTGGGACCGTCAAGCGAGGGATCGTCGTGCCGGAGAAGCGGGCCGAGACCGACCGGCGTAGCCGTTCATTCTGAATACCAGAAGCTGCCGACGCCGTCCCCAATCAGTCGCCTGAGCTCACCACCCCGTCCGCACCTGCGCGACCGCGCGCTCGACGTTCGCAAACCGGCCACTGTCGCCGTCAAACGCACTCTCACCCGAACCGTCCGCCGCTTCGCAACGACGGGGCGCCGCGGCGACGATCACTTCGGTGCGGACTCGGCTGGGACCGGTGTCGTGGGGACGAGATGGCGAAATCCGTCATCCATGTCGCCGGGCGCTTGCCTGACCTGAAAGGTCCGGATCTTGTGAAGGCCCTCGGAGGAGATGTTTCCGGACGTGATGCCGTCGGATGATTGTCCGCCACCTGCTGCGCCGCCATCGCCGGGTTGAGGCTGAACCGGTTTGATGGTCAGAAGCTTGTAGCCCGCCGTCGGCGGTGAAGGTCGCATGCCCTGGTCGTCGGCGCCCTGGGAATGGATGGTGATCGTGCGGGTCTTCGACGGCACCAGCGGCTCCGCCGTCGCAGAAGAACTCGACGCCATCGCAGAACTGCCGAGGATGAGGGAGCAGATCCATGCCTTGCGGGCCGCCGGCTGGATCAGTCCAGGTGCAAGGCATCGAAGCACGGCAAAGCCTCCATTTCGCATCGTCTCTGTTCGCTGAGGATACGACAACGCGCCCACCGTGCCAACGGCGTCAAGTCTACACCATGAGACAGGGTGAATTGGAGATGCGCTCCGTCGCACCCAGGCCTCTCGATGCGGATTCAGGCGCGTTGCCACGTGAGATTATCCGGCCGCGCTTTGGAGGTGGCGCGCGCGGGCGATGCCGGCCGCGGCTTTGCGTTCGTGGCGTCCGAGGTCAAGGCACCGGCCGAGCAGACCGCCAAGGCAACCGGCGAGACCGGCCATCGGACGACGCGACCACAGTTTCACGGCCGACATACGCCTGCGCTGAACTGCTTGCGCGAGAGCGAGGAGCCATTGTCAAAATGGCACGCTCTCATCAAGTGATGTCGCCGTGGCCGTGGGCTGGGTTTCGGGCGCCTGGTCGAGAGGGAATACCGGAAGAGTATCGTCGTCCTGCAACATGACCATGCTGGTGGGCAAACGGATTTCCCAGGCGTCACCGACCTGCAGCGGCGGATCGAACTGCCGCCCGAGTTCGACATCCTCGTAGGCGTCGAGGATGTCCTGGGTCGGAAAGAGAGCGAGATATTTGCCGGCCCAGATGAGACCGGTCTTCAGGAAGAACAGAACCGGACGTTCGTAGCCCGGCATCACGGGCACGACGACGCTTGCGCTGCCGGCACGGAGAAATTGCTCGAACACCGGATCGTCGCTCGCGGCCGCCGCCAGCGTCCCCCAGCGCTCGCTCGACGTCCAGTAATAGGGGTAGAACTGATAGGTGGTGTTTGCCCAATCGAAGGCAAGTTCGAAGAAATCTGCGACAGAGCCGTTCGCCAGGGGCGAGCGCCAATCGCCGAGCGACGCGCCACTTGCGGCATCGTAGACGATGGTCGGCGTGCCGTCCNTGCGATCTTCATCGACGTAAAGCCTGCAGCCGTGCCACGACTGAGCAAATCGATGCAACCGCGCTTGAGCTCGGTCAGCTCGATGCTCCGGTATTGGTCGGAACGCAACGCGTAGGTCTTGGCGTCGCTCGTCGACTTGCCGGTGGCGTTGGCAACGGTCATCGCCTCATCATAGGCCTGCTTCTTGGCGTTGTAGCCGCTGAGGATGGCGGCATAGGCGCTCGCCTTCCAGGCGTTCAGCGCCTCGTTGGTCAGGTGAGCTTCATAGGCAACGGTGAACGTCATGATGCATTCGAACTTGGCGGTGATCGTGATCGGAATCGAAGGCTGTACCGCGCCGCCGAATGGGTCGGCGTGATGCTCGATCTCCTGCCATTTGTTGAAGTTCGTCTTGATGACCTTTTCGTCAGGATCCGGACGGCCGCGGCGCACCGACATGTAGAAGCTGCGGTCCGCGACCTGCACCAGGATGAGGTCGGCCTCTGCGACGGTGGTGCCGTCGGCGCCTGTAGTGAAACCGGCTACCTCGCCAAGATGCAGGGCGTTGGCGTAGGAGAGGAAATCGCCGCTGCCGCCCTCGGGAGCGAGGACGTTGAGGCGCGTCAGCCGATAGCTGGGATCGAGCGTGATGGTATTGTCGCTGCTGACGTAACCGGGCTCGTTGACGGCATCATTCACATCAATCTTGCCTGCCTGCATGGCGTCAGGATAGACGAACGCCTTGCTGCCGGTGAGGTGCTTCTGCGGGGGCGGAGATACGGTGACATCATAGAGCGCTGCCAACTTGGCATAGTTGTCCTCATTGAGATCGAGTGAGCTCTCGAAGCCGCCGCCCGACTTGGGATGGTGCAGCGGCTTGAGCGAGGTCTTGTCGATGCGCGACGGCGGCACGGGCTCGACCAGCTCGGTGCTGGCGGCGGCCACGCTCTGCTGGATCCATGCGCGGTACAACGCCGCCGGCTCAGGCACGGTGAGCGCGAGCATCAGCCGCCGCCCGTAATTGAGCAACGTCGCCGAATAGATCTTGTCGACCCACCGGTAGAGCCCGTTGATGTTGGAGGTGCCCTTCTCGTTGTTGAAGCCCCTCAACGTGGTGTCCTGGGTCTCGGTCAGAATGGTGGCCGAGCTGGTTTGCTTGATGCTGCTCTCGACGCTCTTCTGCGCCTGCTGCGTGACCGTCTTGGCGTAGTCCTGCGCTGTCGAGTCCGACGAGGATTTGGAAGTGTTGTACGATGCGTTGACCGACGCCGAAACCTGCACCGGACCGAACTTGCCTGAGACACTGACGCCGGCATTGACACCGAGGCTTTCCGTCGCCGCCTTTTGAGCTTGGCTAGAAAGCGAGAAGCGCTCATCCGTCGTCAACGAGTCCGATTGGCTTTGCTGCTGCGACGTCTCGGTCGTTGTTGTCTGGCTCTGACGATTGAGCAGGCGGATGGTGTGCTCACGGCGCTCGCCACGCAGAATGGGCTCGATGGAAGCGAGCTCATTCATATCGTAGCGCTGCAGCGCCTGATTCACGACCAGCAGGTCTCCGACTACCGGAGGCTTGATGGCTCCCACCGAGAGCGGGGTGTAGAAGATGCCGCGCGGCGTGACCAGGCCCGGCAGCGACGGTTGAGCGGGTGGACCGGCCGGAAAGCCCGGAGAATGCGACGCCGGAGGCGGCACCGATGTGCCGGACGGCACGATGGAGCCGGGATGCCCCGAGGGCGAGGATTCGGATCTTGCGCCGGCCGCCGAAGGAGCGATCGCACCGCCCGCTCCGCCTTGCGCGGGCTGCAGAGATCGCAACATGACGCCGCCGTCACCGAGCTTTTGCGGGTCATCGGACGCGGCCATGGCGGCGACCACGTCGATAAGCGCGTCGTAATCGTCGAACAGCCCACCATTCCAGCTGCCGAGCTGTCGTTTCCTCGCCGACCACAACAAGCGCAGGACGTGGTAGACCCGCAGTCCGTCGATGAGGTGGTTGTTCGCGACATAGCGGTCGCAACCAATCACCGTCTGGGCGTAGAGCGAATCCCAGAGGCGAGCCGTCGTAGCGCGCGCGGCGGCGACGAGCGCCGGCCGCGGCACCGCGTCGATCAGGCCGGCGAAAGCCGGAAAGGTGGCCTCGAACGCACTGGCGAGGTCGGTCAAAGGTCCTCCGGTCACCAGATGGCTCCGAAAGAACGCTGCGAGCGGATCGAGCGCGAGGATGGCGGGCGCACTCTCGTTGAGACAATCGCTCGTCAGGCAAAACGCGTCCGCCATGGCGAGCTTCAGCGCGAAGTCGCCAGGACCGAACAGCCGAGCCAGCAGCGAGCCAGCGGTCGTCGGCCGGCGATCCAGGATCAGGCGGCTTTGTATGGCGCTGAAGCTCGCACGGTTCATGACCCTGGTGTTGACGAAGCGAAACATTTCCTGGCTCGCGGCCATCTCCATCCTCCTGTGATATGGGTGGGCTGCTCTCGGGTCGAACGTGTTCGGGCGAGGTTGCCTACGACTCCGCCGCAGACTGCTCGGGGCCGTACCACCGCCAGGTGAGCTCCTCATTAGAATCCGGCTCCCAGGACGTCAGCGCGGCGATCCGATCTCCGTAAGCCGCCTCGACATCGGACAGTACCTGATCCTGGCCTGCCGCGATCGTTTGAAAGGCGGAGTAGCGATCCTGAAGTTGCCCCTTCATCAGGTTGATCTGATCCAGTGCATCATCGATTGTCGACGTTCCGACAGCAGTCCTCGGAGCCGACGCCACTCTTTCTGGCGGAGTTCGCGACGTCCTGGCGTTCACGACACCGCTTACATTCGCAGCCGACGCCGGGGAGGTCTGAAGCGAGTACAGCGAAATCTTCGAGTCGAGATCGGTTACCGCGTTTTCGAGCTGGGAGCGCGCATCTCCAATGGAGATTGCTTTGCCAACATCAGACTCGTTCAGCAGATAAGAGACCAGAGGCTCCAAGTCTTTCGACGGGTCGCTTTGATCGGGCTTGGACGTCGACCGTTGTGGCAGGCTCCGAAGCCAGCTCCTGACTTTGTTATCTTTGATTCCAAGTAGCTTTTGGACGAGGTTCTTGAAATCCAAGTCAAGACGGTCAGGATCCCGCTTAAACAGCTGACGAAAATAGATAATAACAAGTAGTTTCATCTCTCCCAGACGACTAGCGCGCTCACCATTTGTAAAATTCGCAACAGTACGCTCCGACATTTCGCGAACTTCATCATACCGAGATTCGTCAAATGTCAGGGGAGCGGGCGCGATCGCCTTGCCCACAACGAAAACGTCCTTGGCCCACCTGAAATACAAGTACATTGCCAATTCATCATTGATCTTGCCGATACCCGGGTAGAAGTCTCCTTCGTAGGCAGTCGCACCGAAAAGGCTGATAAATATTAGGTGCCCCACCGGTATGTTTGATTGCAATACCTTAGTCACCAAAACGCCGTCGACGACCGCTCCTTCTTTTACGGACCACGGCTTGTAAAGGTCCTTGGCCGGCGCGGGATCAGAGAGGATTCCATTGAAACTCGCCCAATCGTACCAAAAGTAGAGCTCGAATGCGTCCGCGAACCCTCGAAGCGCGCTCAGTGAATTGGCTGCCAGGATCTGACCGCGCACATCAACCATCATGTACAAGAAGGATCGTACGCTTCCACTTTCCTTGAGGTCGTCGTCGGCAAGGAAACGGACATATTGCCGCCATGCCATCCATCCGTCTGCGGCTTCTCTGCGCTGCCGCTGAATGATGGCAATAAAGTACGCCGCGCGATCGCCAGCCTGAAACAATGCAGGCTCTTTTTCTTTGCTCGCCCGATCCCTAAGCCCCTCAACAACCGCGACCGCATCGTCCCCGCCCGACAGTCCGACGCGGGTCATCCCGGCCTTAGTCGTTGGCTTTTCTAATAAACTTTTGAAATCTTCGCTGACCTTTTGTGTGCTCTCGCCCTCCAATGTCTTCTTGGATTCTTCCGCAGCCTCAACCCCTTTAGCTGCCGCTGCCTTGTAGAATGCCGCCTGGTCTTCAAGACGCTTGTAAGCTTCGTACTGCAAGCGCAACGCGCTCAGGTCGCCGGACTCTTCTTGGATGTCGCTCCCAAGCCGATCAATTTCCGTTGCTACGGCGACTCGCATTCCC
>NZ_CAFJ01000239.1 GCF_000239795.1 Bradyrhizobium sp. STM 3809
CACCCAAAGCGGGTCCTGCACACCGACCATGAATACGCCGAGAGGCGTGTTCATCCGGGGTCTCACGCGCTGACGCCGGTGAACCCGGATGTCGCTTTCGCCACCGCCGAAGAGGCGTCGGCTGGCGCTCATCCGGGCTACGAAACCTGCGCCTTCATCAACCGGCCCACCTACTCCGCCGGCGCCGCGTGCATGTCGGCATGCGGCACGTAGCTCTCGGACATGCCCATCCGGCCCAGCCAGAACAGACCGCCGGCCACGACGACATAGGCCAGCGCCACCGCCGGCGTCACGCCGAAGCCTCCGCCGATGCCGACGGCCTCGCCGTGCATGAAGCCGAAATAGGTCATGACGGCGCCTGCCAGCGCGAAGGCCGATGCCTTGGTGAAGTCGCGCTCGATCACGAACACCCCGATCGCGCCGAGCACGAGGCCGGCGAGGATCGAGCCGCCGCCCATCACCTCGAGGCCGTGATACAGCACGCCCTGCTGCGGCAGCGCCGCGATTGCCGCCGTCTTCACCGCATCGACCTTATCCGCCGCGAGGCCGCCGACGCTCTGCGCCGCCGTCACCGTCGAGGCCAGCATGGTGTCGATCTGCAGCTTGGCCCAGGCGGCAAGATGCGGCGTGAAGGCGAGCACGATCGCCGGCGCGTGCTTGACCGGCGTGGTCTGGAACGCCTGCGCGCCGATCAGCATGCCGATGTAGAGCAGGATCGGCGAGATCGCGACCACCGGCACCAAGGCCAGCAGCACGGAGATGATGCCGAGCCAGGACAGCACGATCACCATCAGGCCTGTCGCCGCGGAATAGCCGATGCGGCCCCCCATCGCCTTCCAGCCGGGATGGCCGATATAGACGGCGTTGATGAACGGGTTGCCCATCATGCAGCCGATCAGGCTGACGATGCCGTCGGCGGTCAGCACCCGCGTGGTCGGGTACTCGTCGCCCGCGGCCTCCGCGCTCTCGACGTTGTCCATCGCCTCGACGAGGTCGTAGATGCCGAACGGGATCGCGGTCACCAGGATGATCCCCAGATATTCGAAGCCGGAGAACACCGTGCCGAAGGCCGGCAGCGGCACCGAGAAGCCGAAGCTCGCGAAGGCATCACCGACGCCCTTGACGCTCAGGCCGCCGAGCCCGAGCCCGAACAGGTTCGAGCCCCAGGCGATGACCATGCCGACAGCGATCGCGACGAGGCCCGCCGGCAGCCCCTTCGGATATTTCACGCCGCCGAACCAGCTGACGAGAATGATGGCGAAGCACACCAGCCCGATCTGCGGCGTCATGTACATCTCGAGCGCCGGCCGCATCGAGATGAAGGTGACGGAGACGCCGGCGAGCGTGCCGAGCAGCGCCGCGCGCGGCGTGATCTTGCGGATATAGGGCGCGACGAAGCCGCCGATCATCAGGATGAAGCTCTGGAAGAACACCCAGACGAGGCCGGCCGACCAGCCCTTCAGGGGATCGCCGGTCTTGAGCGTGATCGGCAGCATGATCACGAAGGTGACGATGAACATGTGCGGCACGCTGACGCCGGACGGCAGCGCGCAGACATCGCTGCGTCCGGTCTTCTTCGCCAGCCGATAGGCGAGGAACGCATAATACAGGGTCGACAGGCACATCATCAGGCCGAGCGCCGGCAGGATGCGGCCGAACACCAAGCTGTCCGGCATCTTCAGGACGAAGCGCAACAGCCCGGTGAGCACGAGCATGTTGACGAGGATGTTGGTGCCGAAACCGAAGAACGCGTTCCAGTCGCCGGGTGTCCACAGCACCGGCTTGAAGTCCGCTTTGACCGAGCTTGCCGTCCCGCTTCCGCTCATCGCCTTGCTCCCCTGTTTGCCGTCAGCGACTACATGATCGAACTCATTCGTCTCGACTCGTCTCTCGGCTCTCTCAGCTCATGGCTTTCAGCACAGCGGCCGAATCCGCGACCCAGCCGAAGATGCCGCCCTGGGCCTTGATCATCTTCAGGCCCATCTCGTGGAATTCCGGGAAGTAGGAGGCGCAGCCGTCGGAGATGACGACGCAGCGATAGCCGCGATCATTGGCCTCGCGCACGGTGGTGTTGACGCAGACCTCGGTGGTGACGCCGCACACAAGAAGATTCTCGATGCCGTGATGCTTCAGCACCTCGCCCATCTCGGTGGCGTAGAACGCGCCCTTGCCGGGCTTGTCGATCACCACCTCGCCGTCGACGGGATAGAGCGCGGGAATGATGTCGTGCCCGGCCTCGCCGCGAATGAGGATGCGGCCCATCGGCCCGGGATCCCCGATGCGCAGGCTCGGCGCGCCGCGCTCGACCTTGGCCGGCGGCGCGTCGGAGAGATCAGGCTCGTGGCCCTCGCGCGTATGGATGACCAGCATGCCCGTCTTGCGGGCCGCCGCCAGCACAGCGGCGATCGGCGCGACCGCGCGGGCGAGCTGCGACACGTCGTTGCCGAGCGTCTCGCCGAACCCGCCCGGCTCCATGAAGTCGCGCTGCATGTCGATGATCACGAGCGCGGTCTTCGACAGATCGAGCGCGATCGGTTCCGGCTCGGCTGCGATCGTGGCGGTTGCCGCTGCAGATGAGTTCGCCATGTCAGCCGCCTGCCTCCCACGAGAATGCGTCGCAGGAGATGAAGCAAGCGCTATGCCATTGTGTACAATGCAATGGGGCGGCGCGGTGCTGGCGATGTACGAACTAATTCAACAGGTTGAGAACAGCGTCAGCGCTGCCCGGTTGCTGGGCAGGCGCGGTCGGCACAAACTCCGCTTATTTCGTGAGCGGTCATTGCATGCAACGATCACCCTGCTGCATGTCTGTGCGCCAAGGGAAAAGTTGAGAAGGTCTCGACTGCG
>NZ_CAFJ01000238.1 GCF_000239795.1 Bradyrhizobium sp. STM 3809
TCCTCTAATCGCGCGTCCCATGATCCCTCGAGGGGGATCTCAATGGATCATGGGTCACCGCGACGGCACCGAGGCCGGCAATCGGGTCGCCGCAGGTTCAATAAGAAAAAGCACAAGACTGCGAGATAACAACAATGGCGGCAGACCGCGCACAAAACCTACAAGACACGTTTCTGAACCACGTCCGCAAAACCAAGACACCGCTCACGATCTTCCTGGTCAACGGCGTGAAACTGCAGGGGATTGTCACATGGTTCGACAATTTCTGCCTGTTGCTCCGGCGCGACGGCCATTCGCAGCTCGTCTACAAGCATGCGATCTCCACCATCATGCCGGGTGCTCCGATCCAGCTGTTCGAGGGCGGCGAGGACGCCTCTGCGTGAGAGTGACCTGATTGGAACCCCGCGATCGCGAAGGGACCATCGGCCTTGCCAGGCCGGATGACGTCAAGACAACGGGCCGAGTCATCGTGGTCGGCCCGTACTTGCGGACACGCCGTGGCGACGATGGAGCGCCGGCCAGCCATTCCGAGATGCGTGATGTCGAGGCGCGGATCGACGAGGCCGCGGGGCTGGCGCGCGCCATCAACCTGACGGTCGCCGAATCGATCCTCGCTTTGATCGGGCAGATCCGTCCGGCGACCTATCTCGGCAAGGGGAAGGTCGACGAGATCGCCGGCGTGATCGCGAGCCAGGGCGCCGAGCTCGTGGTGATGGATTGCGCCTTGTCGCCGATCCAGCAGCGCAATCTGGAGAAGGCCTGGAACACCAAGGTGCTCGATCGCACCGGTCTGATTCTCGAAATCTTCGGCCGCCGCGCCAAGACCAAGGAGGGCGCGCTGCAGGTCGAGCTCGCGCATCTCAACTATCAGCGCAGCCGCTTGGTGCGCTCCTGGACCCATCTCGAGCGCCAGCGCGGCGGCTTCGGCTTCATGGGCGGCCCCGGCGAGACCCAGATCGAGGCCGACCGCCGCCTGATCGGCGACCGCATCACCCGGCTCGAGAACGAGCTGAAGAAGGTGCAGGCGACGCGCCGGCTGCATCGCGCCGGGCGGCAGCGCGTGCCGTATCGCGTCGTCGCGCTGGTCGGCTACACCAATGCCGGCAAGTCGACGCTGTTCAACCGCCTGACGCGCGCCGACGTACAGGCCGCCGACATGCTGTTCGCCACCCTCGATCCGACCCTGCGCGCGATCAGCCTGCCGCATGGCGGCAAGGCGATGTTGTCGGACACCGTCGGCTTCATCTCCAACCTGCCGACGCAGCTCGTCGCCGCCTTCCGCGCCACGCTGGAGGAGGTGCTGGAGGCCGACGTCATCCTGCATGTCCGCGACATGTCGCATGAGGACGCCGAGGCGCAGCAGCACGACGTCGAGCTCGTGCTCAGCCAGCTCGGCATCGATCCCGAGGCCACCGACACCATCATCGAGGTCTGGAACAAGATCGACCGGCTCGACGACGCGGCGCGCGAGAACCTCGCCAATATCGCCGCGCGGCGCCCGCCGGAGCGGCCGTGCTTCATGGTGTCGGCCGAAACCGGCGAGGGCGTCGAGGCGCTGCTGCAGGCGATCGAGGACCGGCTCGCGGCGGCGCGTACGACGCTCGACCTGACCATCGACGCCGCCGACGGCGCGGGCATCTCCTGGCTGCATCGCAATGCCGAAGTGCTCAGCAAGGAGCTGCACGAAGGCCATTACGACATGACCGTGCGCGTGGACGCGACCAAGCGCGACATCGTCGTCGAGCGCTATCACGGCGTGCCGCGGGTGGCGTAAGCGCCGCCTCGTTGCGCTCGACCGCCGCCATGCGGCTTGTCCGACCGGCTATAGCGGCGTGACGTCGACGTGCAGCACCGCGGAGCGGCCGCCGTCGAGCGTGGCAAGACATCGGCCGATCGCGGCGTCGAGTGCGTCGGGATCGTCGACCCGCTCGCCATGAGCGCCGAACGCACAGGCGATATCGGCGAAGCGGCGCTGCTCACCTGGACGACCGGTGGACAGCCGCGAAAGGAACGCGTCTCTGTGCTGCGCGGCGCCGTCCGGATGCACGCGTTGGACAGACGCCTTGACGGCCTGCCATCCATTGTTGTCGAGGACCACCGTCAGGATCGGAAGTTGATATTGTTGCGAGACGGCGAAGACGGAGTCGGACGCCGCGAAATGAAAAGCGCCATCGCCGACGACCTGGACGACGCGGCGTGACGGATTGGCCAGCTTCAGCCCGAGCGCCATGCCGCCGCTGAAGCCCAGGCCGCCGCCGGCGAGACCCACATAGGTCATCGGCCTGGTGCGGCGCAGCTGCTGCTGCAGGACAGGTGCGTTGCGGACCGCTTCGTTGATCACGATGTCGTCTTCCGACAGCAGCGCCTGCAACCGTGCAAACAGATGGGCTGGATTGATCGCGCCGCGCGACCCCTTTTGTGCGGCCGCAGAGATCCGCGCGGCCTCCGCAGCCTCGCGGGCAGGCCTCCAGCTTGTGATCCGCTCACGCACCTTCTTCAGATAGGACTCGTCGCTGCGCGCGACGACGATGTCCAGCACCTGGCGCAGAATGACGGCTGAATCGCCCTGGACGCGAAGATCGGTGGCGAACCCCCACATCGGGATGTCGGCCTTGAGCGCGTCGACATCGATCTGGATCCAGCGCAGCCGATCAGGCGCCTTCAGCATCTGCGGAACGAACGGCACATCGATGTCGATGAGCAGCCCGAGATCGGCCCCCGCGATAAGGCCGGCGGGGTTGGAGCCGGCGAAGCAGGGCGAGTCCTGGCAGATGTTCATCGTGACGGGATTGAACTCGGCGACACGGATGCCGCAGACCACAGCCAGCCGCTCGAGCACCGACACGGCGTCCGGATTGCGCCCGAGATAGGCCGTCAGCGCGACCGGGCAGTCCGCCGCCATGAGGGCGTCTGCGATCGCCTCGGCGCGCTTCGGCTCGATGCCGCCGGCTCGGACGCTGCCATAGCGCGCAGGCAGGTAGGACGGCATTGCGGCTTCGTCCCAGGTTTCGGCAAGCGTCTCGCGCGGCAGCATCATGTAGACCGGCCCCGGCGGATCGCTGTGCATGAATGCAGCCGCGCGGGCCAGCGCTTCCTTCACGACGGCGCCGGACGGCAGCGTGTACTCCCACTTCACATAGGGCCTGACGATGCTCGCCTGGTCGAAACTGTCCTGCACGAAATGCACATAGGTGTCGCGTCCCGCCGGCAGTTCGCCATGGATCGTGAACGGTGCCCGTCCCGCAACGAGCAGGACGGGAAGCCGATAGCGGAAGGCATTCTGAACAGCCATGCAGGCATTCGCGGTACCGGCATCGACATGAACGAACACGGCCTGGCCGCGGCCCGTCGCAAAAGCTACCCCCATGGCCATGTGCACTGCGACCACCTCGTGCGGACACAGGATCACCTCGGGGTGAACACGGCCCTCGCTGTCCCAGCGCGCGATCTCCTCGATCAGCGAGACGTGGTCGGTGCCGAGATTGGCAAAGATGTAGTCGATGCCGAGATCGACCAGTGCCTCGAGAAAGTGGTGAGCGGTGCGATGGCTCGTCATCGCGCCGCGATCAGGATCAGGCGACGACGGTGTCACGGCGCACGGCCTCGGGTTGGTCTGCCAGACCGCGCAGACGATTGAAGAGCTGGCCGGGATGGGCCGGCGAGGCCATGCCACGCCAGGCGATGTGCGAGTCGGGCCGCAGCATCAGCAGGTTCTCCGCGAAGCCGTAGCCGGACTTGGTTCGGTCGACGTCGACCAGCGCCATGGGAACGCTTTGCCGGGCGGCGGCCTCTTGCAGCGGCGCGACATCGACGGCCGGATCGAACCGCAGCAGCGTGTAGGCCGGGCCGAGCGCATCCAGCAGCGAACGTCCATCCGCCAGCCAGACATGCGGGGCGCGTGCACCCGGCACGGTCGATGCCGTGAAATGCCCCATGCCATAGGGCGGCGGCGTCTCGCCGTCATAGGCGATGGCCGGCGAGCCCTCGTAGTAGTAGCCGAAGTTCAGGCCGGCGCAGCAATATTGCTGCACGTTGAGATCGTAGGCGGCCTGGCCGACCCTGGCTCGCGCGGCATCGCCGTCGGGACCGTCGAATTCCACCTCTTTGGGCACGCCGCGCCGCTGGCTCATCACGGCGAGCGCATGGTTCATCGCGAAATGCGACACCTGCTCGGTGATCGGCTGCCGCTCGGCTTCATAGGCATCGAGCAGGGCGGGTGCGGCCCAGCCCTGGATGACACCGGCCAGCATCCAGCACAGGTCGACCGCGTCGGCGATCCCGGCATTCATGCCGTAGCCCGCATAGGGGATCCACAGATGCGCGGCATCGCCGCAGATGAAGGCGCGACGGTCGCGGAAGCGATCGGCCACCAGCCGACGGCCGATCCAATCCTCCTTGCTGATGATCTCGTACTGGAAACGCTCGTCGACGCCCAGGATGGTGCGCAGCGCCCAGTCGCGATCGACACTGTCGAACTCGATCTCGTCGGCCGCCAGGTGGTTGTGGATCAGCCAGTTGTCGCGACCGTCGATGGCCACCGTGGTGCCGCAGCGCCGCGGGTTGAGCGACATCGTCATCCAGGCCGGCTTCTGGGTGATCAGGTCCTTCAGCGCGGGCGCATGGATGTAGGTCGATTGCACGCGCTGGACCACGTCGGTGCCGCCGAGACGGGAGCCGATCAGCCGGCGCACGGTGGAGCGGCCGCCGTCGCAGCCGATCAAATAGTCGGCCGAGATCGTGATGTCCTGCTCGGTGTCGAGATCGCGCGCCCGCGCGATCACGCCGGTGTCGCCCTGCTCGAACGTCTCGAGCTGGACGCGATTGAGTAGGGTGATGCCGGGCTGCGCCTCGGCGCAGGCGAACAGGATCGGCTCCAGATAGATCTGGTTGATGCGATGCGGCGGCTCGGGCGTCGGCCAGTCCGTGTCCGGTCCTCCTTTGGCCGTGTAGCGGTCCTGGCGCGACGGAATCGGAATGCGCGTGAGCTCGCGGCCGACCACCGTCGTGCGATAGGCACAGTCATTGGGAAAATCGGCGGGCAGGCCGCCGTTGCGGACCTGCTGGACGATCCCGAGCCGGCGAAACACCTCCATCGAGCGTGCCGAGACGTGGTTGCATTTCACGTTCGGCGGCTCGCCGGCGCGCCTGATCTCCGCAACCACGACATCGATGCCACGCGAGGCGAGGTCCATGGCAGCGGTCAGTCCGACCGGGCCTGCGCCGATGATGAGGACCTGGGTCTGTAGCGTCTTCATGTCAGTTTCTCTCGCTGGATTCTATGCGCGCTCGGCTGCCGAGAGCGGATTGCGCTGGGGGTCATCGGCGGTCGGAAGGCTGCCGCGCATGCTGAGGACGGCCAGTCCCAGGATCACCAGCGCCGAGAACAGCTGCGGCACGGCGCTCGCCTGGAACAGCGCGGCGACGTCCCATTTCGCCGCCAGCATCAGGCCGCCGAGCGTCACGCCGAGGATCGAGCCGAAGCGGCCGATGCCGAGCGCCCAGCCGATCCCGGTGCCGCGGATGTAGGTCGGGTAGATCCGCGCCGCATAGGCGTTGCAGCCGATCTGCCCGCCGATCACGGCGACGCCGGCAATGAAAACGGCCGGCACCAGGATCGGCAGGGACGCGCCGGCGATGCCGATGGTGATGATCGACAGGAAGCCGGCGACATAGGTCACGAACAGGACGCGGTCGAAGCCGAACCGTTCGATCAGCACGCCGAGCCCGATCGTGCCGAGCATGCCGCCGAGCTGGAACGCCACGCCCACGGCGATCGCCGCCTCGACGTCGAGCCCGACGCCATGCGTGAGCGTCGGCAGCCAGCTGTTGAGGAAGTAGATGTCCATCATGTTCATGAAGAACATCACCCACAGCAGCAGCGTCGGCAGCAGGCGGCGATGGGTGAAC
>NZ_CAFJ01000237.1 GCF_000239795.1 Bradyrhizobium sp. STM 3809
CTCGATGCGCCCCTTGTTCATGACGACGACGCGGTCGGCCAGGGTCATCGCCTCGACCTGGTCATGGGTGACGTAGACCGTGGTGGTGCGCACCTTCTGGTGCACCTTCTTGATCTCGATGCGCATCTGCACGCGCAGCTTGGCGTCGAGGTTGGACAGCGGCTCGTCGAACAGGAACACCTTGGGATTGCGCACGATGGCGCGGCCCATCGCGACGCGCTGGCGCTGGCCGCCGGAGAGCTGCTTCGGCTTGCGGTCGACGAGGTCGGCAATGTCCAGCATGCGTGCGGCTTCCGCGACGCGGCTCTTGATCTCCGCCTTGGGATAGTGCTTCAGGCGCAGCCCGAACGACATGTTCTCGGCCACCGTCATGTGCGGATAGAGCGCATAGTTCTGGAACACCATCGCGATGTCGCGGTCCTTCGGCGGCACGTCGTTGACGACGTCGCCGCCGATCGTGATGTCGCCGTCGGAGATGTCCTCGAGCCCCGCGATCATCCGCAACGTCGTCGACTTGCCGCAGCCGCTTGGGCCGACCAGCACGACGAACTCGTGATCGGCGATGTCGAGATCGATGCCGCGGACGGCCTCGACGTCGTCGTAACGCTTCACGACCTTGCGCAAGCTCACTTCAGCCATATCGGATCAACCCCCGTCATCAGCCCTTGGTCGCGCCGGCGGTGAGGCCGGCGATGTAGTAGTCCATCAGGAACGCGTAGATGATCAGCGGCGGCGCCGCGCCGAGCAGCGCGCCGGTCATGATCTGCCCCCAGTTGAAGACGTCGCCCTTGATCAGGGTGGTGACGATTCCGACCGGCAGCACCAGCTGGTCGGCCGAGGTCGTGAACACCAGCGGATACAGGAACTGCGCCCAGGAGACCGTGAACGCGAAGATCGTCGCGGCGATCAGGCCGGGCAGGGCCACGGGGATGAAGATCCGGGTGAGCGTCTGCAGCCAGGAGGCACCGTCGATGATCGCGGCCTCGTCGAGCTCCTTCGGGATCGAGGCAAAATAGCCGATCATGATCCAGGTGCAGAACGGCACCGTCAGGGTCGGATAGATGAACAGCAGCACGTACCAGCGGTTGATGAGCTGGATGCCGGTGACGTCCCCGATCAGCGCGAACATCTTGAACAACGGGATGAACAGCAGGCTGTCGGGGATCAGGTAGGTCAGGAACACGCCGGTGGCGAGCGTCGCCGAGCCCCAGAACTTCATCCGCGACAGCGCGAACGCCGCGGGAATGCTGATCAGCATGGTGATGACCACGACGATGATCGAGACCATGGCGGAGTTGAAGAAGAAGCGCAGGAACTGGTTCGAGCTCAGCAGGGCGGCGTAGTTCTCGAGGGTGGGGCGGAACACCCACCACGGATTGGTCGCGGCCGAGATCTCGGCGCTGCCCTTCAGCGAGGTGATCAGCATGTAGAACGGCGGCACCAGCGAGAAGATCGCGAACAGCGTCAGGAAGAAATACGACCAGCGCAGCGCCCAGGCGCGGTCGCGGCTCATCGAGCCGTATTTGACGGTGCGGGTCGGGCCGGCCTTGTCGACGGTCATCGTGCTCATCAGGATTCGTTCCCCCGCTTGGAGACGTCGCGCAGGATGAAGATCGCGGCGACCGCCAGGATCGGCACCATGAACAGCGAGACGCTGGCGCCGAGCGGAATGTCGCTGCCCTCGATGCCGACGCGGAAGGCCCAGGTCGCGAAGATGTGCGTCTTGTCGAGCGGGCCGCCGGCGGTGAGGATCCGGACGATGTCGAAATTGGCGAAGGTCACGATCAGCGAGAACAGCGTGGTGATCGCGATGATGTTGCGCATCATCGGCAGCGTCACGTACCAGATCCGCTGCCACCAATTGGCGCCGTCGATCGCCGCGGCCTCGTAGAGCTGGTCAGGCACCGATTTCAGCGCCGCCAGGTACATGATCATGAAGAACGGCGCGCCGTACCACACGTTGACCAGAATGACGGAGAACCGCGCCCAGGCGGCGTCACCCGTCCACGGGATCGGACCGATGCCGAAGAACGACAGCGTGTAGTTGAAGGCGCTGTAGGACGGATCGAAGAGCCACAGCCAGGCCAAGGTGCTCATCGCCGGCGGAATCACCCAGGGCACCAGCAGCATGCCGCGCCATTTGCGCTGGCCCTTGGCCGGGATGTTGTGGACGAAATGCGCGACGATGAAGCCGATCAGCGCCTTGAACAGCACGGCCGAGATCGCGAAGATGCAGGACTGCTTGACGACCAGCCAGAACGTGTCGCGCTTGAACAGGAACTCGAAATTGCCGAGGCCGACGAAGCGCTGCATCGACTTGTTCAGCGTCGCCAGATGCACCGAGTAGAATGCCGGATAGACGACGAGCAGCGCGATCAGGAGGATGAGCGGCAGCGTCATCAGGAACGCGACGGAGGATTTTCGCTGCAGCGCCTTGCGCAGACCGCTGCGGCCGACCGCCGGCCGCGGACGCGTCACCGCGTTTTCGCCGAATGCAGCATCGGCCATGACCATGGGCTCCTTGCGACTTGGCCGGGGGGCGCCGGCGCTCACGGGGCGGGGCAGGCGGGCGACGACTGACGGTGGCGGCCCGCGATGCAGGCCGCCATCGCCTGACTTGGGTCGGTTCAACTGCGCAGGAAGCCTTCGCACTCGCCTTCGGCCCAGGCCAGCGTCGCTTCCATCTTCTCGCCCTGGGCATAGCGCAGGCACATCTTGGTCTGCGTCGCCTGGAAGTAGATCTGCTGCGCGACCTTCGGCGGGGCGGGCGAGGCCGCGATCGACAGCACCTGCTGCTGATAGGGATCCGGGTAGTGGAAGATCGTTCCCTTCGGCGGCCCCTGCTCGGCCCAGACCTTCAGCTTGGTGAGCTTGCTGAACGCGGGCAGATCGTAGCCGCCGCTGGCATCGACCATCTTCTCGATCGACGACGGCTTGGAGAGGTGCACGAGCAGGCTCTTGGCGGCCGGCTTGTTCTTGGAGAAGCTCCAGATCGACCAGAAGAAGGGAAGGAACGGGGCGAAACGGCCCTTGGGCCCCGTCGGGAAGCCGTGGGTCCAGCACTGCTCCGCCACCTGCGGGGCATCGCGCTTGGCCACCGCCCAGGCGCTCGGCGGATTCATGATCAGCGCGCCCTTGCCGGCGACCAGCCATTTGTTGTTCGAGGCGTCATCCCAGGCGGCGACGTCCGGCGGCAGGAAGGCGATCAGCTTCTTGTAGAACTCGAGCACCTGACGCACCGCATCGGTCTTCACCGTGAGATTGCCCTTGGCATCGACCAGCTGTGCGCCGAACGCCTGGAAGAACGCGCCCGCGGTATCGACGCTGTCGGTGGTCTCGCCGAGCCCGATGCCGAACGGCACGCCGGCCTTGTGGCAGGCTTCCGCGGCCTTCAGGAAGGTGTCGGTGTTCCAGTTGTCGGCCTTCGGCGGTGAGCCGGCCGGGTACATCTCCTGCACGTCGATGCCGGCATGCTTCTTCATCAGGTCGATGCGCGAGCACGGGCCCTTGATCTGGCTGCCGACGCAGGCTGGAACGCCCATCCATTTACCGTCGAGCATGCCGAGATATTTGACGGTGCCGTTGACATCGCCATTCTCCTGGATGATCGGCTCCATGATGTCGTTGACGGGCTCGAGCAGATCGGAATTCGAGTGACACCACCAGGTCGGCATCTGGAAGATGTCATGGCCCGATTTCGCTTGCGCCTCGGCGGCGATGGTGACGATGTTCTTGTTGCCCTGGCTGGTGATGTAGTCGACCTGGAGGTCGACCTTCTCCTTGTCCGCCCATTCCTTGCAGAGTTCCGTGGAAGCCTTGTTGGCGTCGGGAACCCAATGATCCCAGAACCCGATCGAGAGCTTACCAGCGGCGTAGGCGCCGCGCACATAGGGCGCGGCGATCATGACCGCCGAGGTGGCAGCGGTCGCGGCAACGAATTGGCGGCGGTTCAGCTTCCTCCGTGACATGGCGTTCCCTCCCTGGTGAGCCAAGCATTCGGTTGGTGGCGAATCCTGATTGTTAGTTGTGCGTCGCATCATGCGCGCTTGGATTTCGCTTGGGTGCAATCAGAGCAGAATTGCGCGCGGCTGTCGAGAAAACAGGTGAGGCGAAACCTAGAACTAATGGCGTGCGCAAAGCGTCGCAGGTTCCGCAACTGATTGCGTCGCAATGACCTGGCGCTGCAGCGCAAAGCGAGGCGCTGCTGATTGAAAACGCTGCTGTGATCGCGCCCGATGAGTCTGTGTTCGGATCCATCATGCGCAGTGCGGCAGATGGACTTGCGCGTTGCGGCGACGTTAGAATTTCATCCGACTCGCAAGCCGTGGCGGGGGGTCGCCGCGGCCGTCCGGCTAACGCGCAAAAGGGGGGGAGCGGCCATGAAAACGAAGCGATGGGTCACGCCGACGCGCCGCCGTCTCTGCACCGCAGCAGTTGCGCTGCTGGCGCTCGGCCTCGCGTCGGCGCTGCCGCGTCAGGTTGCCGCGCAGGGCCTGTTCAAGGGCGTCGAGCAGGGCGCGAGGGAGGGCAACAGGGCGGCCGGCCCGGTCGGCGGCGTGCTGGGTGGCGCGATCGGCGGTGTCGTCGGCGTCGTCACCGGCGTGACAGGGGCATTCACCGGCAATGCTGGCCAACCGGGCCCACAGCCGTCGACTGCGGCGGCTGAAGCCAAGAGTGAAAACAAGAGTGAGAACAAGCGCGACACCAAGAGCGAGGACAAGAAGACGAAGGCGGCCAAGAAGACGAAGCTGGCGAAGGCCACGCCGATGCTGACGCAGCCGGGCGTGCCCGAGCTCACCGCCGAGCAGATCGTCGCCAACAGCGATGCCAATGTCGAGCGCCTGAAGACCGGGCTCAACCTGACCGAGGAGCAGGCCAAGAATTGGGGCCCGTTCGCCAACGCCATGCATGCGCTCGGCCGCAACGGCGCCGACCGGCTCAACCTGCGCATCGCCCGGGCGAAGCGCGATCCGCCCGACGACATCGTCGAGCAGATGCGCAACGAAGCCCAGTTCCTGGTCGACCGCGCCGCCGACCAGCGCGCCGTCGCCGACGCCTCCGAGCCGCTGTTCACGAGCCTCGACGACAAGCAGAAGCAGATCTTCATCGACGAGATGGTGCGGCTCAGCAGGGAGCGGGGGCTGGATTAGGTCGGGCAGACCGCAGGCGTCGATCGTCGAGGCCCGGTTCCCGCGCCGTGGTGCCGTGTGGATCTCCGCGTCGTGTTGACCCTGACGCCCGTGCTGGGCATTGTAGGAGTCGCCGCACGCTGAAGTGCATGTCGCGAGGTTGACACCTTGCGTAAACGGGCGGGCGCCAGAGCCGCCGCTGCCCTTGATCCTGCAATGCAGCTCAACGTGCATTGCAAGTCATTGCGATATTTGCATCTCCAGATGCCTTACCCCGTTCACGTGCACATCCGTCTCCTCAGCGGTCGGATGCCGCCCGGGTTCGGACCAGCCGGCCGCTCGCCTCAGCAGCGCCGCGGAGGGGAGGAAGCCTGTTGCCGAGTGGGCGTGTACGCCATTGGGTCAAATCCCGACTGGGTATTGGGGAGGCGAGTGCTGCGGAGCGGCTCGATGCGGACGCACAACGCTTCATCGCGGCTCTGCAGGCGGAGCTGCGATCGGCGAAGGACGACGCGCAGCGCTACAAGCGCGTCACCGAGGAGATGGGCGTCATCATGGGCCGTCTGCGCGACGAGCGCGACAGCTACAAGCTGGCCTCCGAATCGGCGTCCGCGGAGTTGCGCCGCCTGACGCGTCCACGCGCGACGGCGGGCTCCGGGTCCAAGTTGGGGTCCAGGTCGGGGCGCCGCATGGACAACGATGTGTCGGTCTTGAAGAATACGCCGCCTTCGGGTCTGCGCGTGCTCTGCGTCGGTACTGGACGGGACGGCACGACATCGCTCACACGCATGATGCAAGAGATCTTCGACCACCAGGGTAACGGTGAGAAGGCCGTGCATGAGTGGGAGTCCAGCGAGCTCAACGAGCTGTTCTGCCGGCTCAAGGAGACCAACGATCCCGGCATCGAGGACCAGATCCGCCAGACGATCCTGGACTGCCCCCATGCCTGCGTGGTCGGCAATGGCTATGCGGCGATCCTGCCGATCATCGCCGAACTGCTCGGCGATCGGGTCACGCTGGTGCATCTGCGCCGCCGCGACCGTGCCGCCTGCATCGCGAGCCTTGCCGAGAATGCGGAGCTGTCGCCCCAGAACCATGTCTATTACGCCGACTCGCCCGCGGCGCAACGCAAGCGTCCCACGGCGTTTCACTTTGGCGAGATGTCGCGTGAGCAATGGCTGGCGCTGCCGCTGACCGACAAATTCGGCTGGTACTATGACAAGACGCATTCGCTGATCGAGCGCTCCAAGAGCCTCTTCCCGAATACGTTGTCGATCGACACCGAGGATCTCGCGGCGGAGAGCGTGCGCGCGGCGCTGGCTCACGCGGTGGGCAGCACCGAGGCGCCGCGGCCGTTTCACGTCAACCGCTTCGTCGATCTGCGTCATGTGCCGGCCGAACGCCGCAGCTTCGTGCAGCGGCTGCTCGGCCAGCTCGACGTCCAGAAGCTTGCTCACGACGACCTGTACGGACTTCGGCAGGTGCTCAACGAGATGATCTATCATCTGGCGCATTTTCCGGACCAGGCGCCGGGCGCGCTCGACGAGCTGCGCTGGACGCTGGCCGAGACGGAGAGCCTCCTCAACAGCCGTCTCAGCGATGTTCACCAGCTGATGGCGCACGTCGGGGCGGCGTCAGACTCGGTCGCCGCTGTGCCGGACGGCCAGACCGCTGCTCGACCGGGCAATGGATCGCGCACATCGCGTTGATCGATACGGCTGCGCTGGTTCACCCAGGCGGATGCGGAAGGGTCCTCGCCTTGCGTTCCGGCGGTCTGCCGCGAGCGCTCCCGATGTCCCTCGGGGGCCCGGCGCGAGTCTCACGCGTGTATGTATCTGGGGCTCACGCCGACTTGGCGCTGACGGTCGCCGCTGGCGCATTGCGCAGCGGAGCGCGGACCAGCGGCGGCGCCGACCTGCCGAACCTGCGCAGCGGCCGGTCGACGATGTGGTAGATCGCGATTGCGACCACGAAGGCGCACAGGCCGTAGATCACGCCGTCGAACCTTGCGTGCTGATCGCGCAGCAGCGTGCTGGCCACGATGAACATCACTGGATAGTGCGACAGGTACAGCGGGTATCCGAGATCCCCGAGGTAGTTGAGCGTGGTTGCGACCGGACGCCGGAACGCAAGGGTGGGCTGCAGGAACAGAATGGCCACCACCACGAACCAGGCGAGGAGCGTGGCCATGATCGTGAACCAGCCCTCGATGTTGAAGAAGGGTGGATAGGAGGCGACTGCGAGCGGCGCAGATGCCGCGAAGATCAGCATCAGCCGGACGCGACCTGCGTTTGCATAGGCGATCCACCCGCAGGCGAAAGCCCAGAAGATGGACAGGGCGTGGAAGAAGACCGTCTTCTGGAAGACGAGCGTCTCCAGCACGGTGCCCTTGAGCAGATGCAATCCGCAGAAGCCGAGCAGGGAGAGTGCCGAGATCACCAGAAGCATGCGCAGGCTTGCGCGTCGGAGCAGCGGCGCCAGTGCGTAGTAGGCGACCTCGATCGACAGCGACCACGCCGGAAACATCAGCGGCACCATGATGGGAAGGACGGTCTGCAGCAGCAGGTAGGACCCGATCCAGGTCAAGGGCGGGATGATCTCGCCGCCGGCGTGACCGACGGCCGACTTCAGCTCGGGTCCGAGGATGAGATAGGCGACCAGCGCCATCGACACGGTCGCGAAGTTCGTCGGGTAGACGCGCCAGAAACGCCGCCGAAGGTAGCCGGCAGGCTCGGTCGCGATCGAATGATGGATGCTGAATCCGGAGATCGCGAAGAAGCACAGGACCGGCATCGCGCCGCTGACGCTCGGGACCGGCAGCGGATGCTCCGCGAAACTGTAGGTGTGTGCGCAGAGCACCCACAATGAGAAAGCGAAACGGAAGCCGGCGAGCAGTGGCCAAAGACCGTCTCGATCGTTTCTCATGACGCCCACTCTGTTTCGCAACGTTGCGATGGAAACATCTAGCAGCAATGGCCGGCGCCTGGATAGCTGCGACAGGCCAAAATACCGCCGCAGGTCGAATCGGCCGGTGGATCAGAATGGATGCGTCAAACGCGATGCGGTTCAGCCCCACACGCGTGTCGCCACCGGCTGAGGCGGCATCCGTCCGCCACGGCGGCCATCGTCATGAACGGCCGCGGCAGGCGAAGGCCGCACCAGGGCGGCTCGGCAACATCAGAGCCGCATGGAGATGAAGGGATTGAGAAGATTGGCGGAAGGGGTGTCCTCTTTACCATTATGAAATCAAGATGGTTTTTGCATCTTTTTGGTCTCCTCCACGCGATCCTCCACGGCAATCGTCCAGAACGTGGAGTGCAAGGGGGTGGGGGGCTAATCCACAGAAAAATTCAGTGTCCATCAAGTTTACGATTTGGGGTCAGAACCCTATAGATCAATTCAGCGTCGAATAGACGCCAGCGCACCGCCTAAGCTTCGAACGCAAGGCGGATGGTAAGGCCCAGCTTGTTCCGACACAGGGGTGTGTCTCGCTGGTCCTACACCGAAGAAAAACGGTGGCTCGCCTTCGGGCGGGTTGCGGAAGCGCCCATGGGCAAAGCCGCGGTTTCGCGACACACCTCTACCAGTCTCAAACCGACCCGCGGGGCGGTGTTCGAAAAGCAGCCTATCCCCACTCTCGCTTTTCGGAGACGCAATCCCATGGCCACCACCCGACGTCACGCCCGCGGCATCAACCAGACCGAGTTCCCCGTCGACTACCCGAACCAGCACCGATTTCAGAATAGCGATTTCTTCCGCGGCGCGCTCTTCGGCATCTCACGGGCTGCCTTCTACAACTACCTGACGGCGGGACTTGTGCCGCCGCCCGACGCGAAGCACGGACAACGCAATGCGTGGCGGGAGACGACCATTGCCGCCGCTGTCGAAGCTTTCGCCAAGCGCTCAATCGCCGCCTGACCTTTCCACATTCCGCACCGGCTCAACCCGCGCGCTCGACGCCGCGGGCCGGGGACTCGCGTGCGATCAGTCGAGACCACAAACATGAACGACGAATTGGCAGCCGATGCCGACGCGATCTTGGCCGCAGGCGGGAGCGACGAAAACGGCCGACTCCGAGACGAGCCCAAAGACGAATACTATCCCGGTGATGAAGTACGCCACCGCGATTTCTTCGGGCGGTCGGCGGACACGCTCGCTCCCGACGACGAGGAGCGCGAAGTCTTCAACGGCTACGGCGAGTCCACCGAAACCATCAACCAGGTTGCTGCAAGTACGGAAGCGCTGGCCGCGAAACTGTCCGCCGAAGGCAAAATCGAACGAGCCGCAGAAGAAGCGCGAAATGCTCGCGAGCTGCGCGAACTGGCGAAACGACGCCTCGCCCGCAAGGTGCTCAATACCCACGCCATCTTTGACGGAAAGCTGTCCGATGCCGTGCTCTATGGCGACTGGCCCGGCACGTGGGCGCTGCTGATCTCGGTCATACGGGACAACGAGGCCGATCACGCGTTGCGCGTGGCGGGCGTCAAGGCCGCAATCGAAATCGCCCCGCTTGCAGGCGCTGACACAGGCGAGGACTTCGACGCCGCTTGGATTGCAAAGGCCGCTGACATCCCGCTGCGGACAGCGCAGGACTTGATGAAGTCCGCGAACAGCTTGGAATCGGGCCTAGCCACGCTCCTCGTCGGAACGGAGCATGGCGGCCGAAAGGCTGTTCGCCAGCTCGGAGCGATGACACCAGCCAAGAGGCGAAAGGCAGTCGACGCGCTCAAGGAGCATCTGACCCTGCACATGCTGGAATTCGCAGGCAAGCGCGAGAAGTCGAAGCACGCTCGCAGCATCTGCCTATCCGAGCTGAAGGTTCTGTCACGCCTTGGCCTGAATAACCCCGAAGGGTGGGCCGCACTGACAGAGCAAAGCGCGAAGGCGGGCAAGGCGTGGCTTGCAGCCGCCTTGGACCGAGTTGAGGCGGCAGAGCGCAAGTACAGCGGCAAAGCGGGACCGGACGCCAAGACCAAAGGACTGCGCGTTTTGCCGAGCCTGACGATGCAGCGGCTCGCGAACGAACGCATCTACGAACTATGAGCTAGCAGAGAAAACAGGAGTTTGAGACGTGGGACAGAAAGCACATAGAAAGGCGCGGATCGCGACCAGACGCGAGCGCGAGATTGCGGGCCGTTGGATGCAGCACGCAAAGTCGCGGCCGGAGATCACGCTAGAAGAAGCGCTGAAGCCCGGCATGGTTGCACACGCCGTCTTCCAGCATGACGATTGGTGCCCTGCGCTGGAAACGTTCAGCATCCGGGATTGCAAGTGCAGCCCGAATATCAAGTTTCATCGAGAGTAAGCTACGATGACAATCGATACAACTGGCGCCCGCCGCAGCACCAATCGCCGCAACGCGAAGTTTTTTGCAGAGGCCGGGCTCTACGTCTTTCCGTCTGACGGCAAGGTGCCGCTCGTGCCTCGGTACACGAAGGCCGACACCGCGATCTCGAAGAACGAACGCGAAGCCGCTATTGAGGAGTTCGAACAGAAGCACGGGAAAAGGCCCGTTCACGTTGGCGCCACCAACAGGGTTGCGGTTATCAATGACATGTGGCGCGAGTTTCCCGATGCCGTGCCCTCGATCTCGTGCGGCCCGTCACGGCTTGTCGTGCTCGACGCCGATCAGAAGGACGGCGGCCCTGAGAAGCTGCGAGCCATGTTCGAAGAGCACGGCGGGCCTCCCGCTGGTGTTGCTATCAACCCCACCAAGTCGGGCGGTGCCCATTTCGTGTTTCGAGACGTCGATAGCAAATTCACGAACAAAGCGGGCCTTTTGAAAAAGCAGTACGGCACCGATGTCCGAGGCGTCGGCGGCCAGTTCGTCGGCCCTGGCTCGATCCGCGAGGACGGGAAAACCTACGGCTCCGCGGCCGACCGGGACGCATTCGTTCGCGCCTTCATGACCGGCAAGCTCCCGCCGCTGCCCGACTACGTCGTCGAGCTGATCGGCGCAGCGAGCGGGGATATCGAGCGCGAGCAGCCCACACCCACCAAAGAGCGCGAAGTCATCAAGCTGCTCGAAGGCGTGGATTGGGAGAAGCACGCGCACGCATTCGACTCTGATCTCGGATCGTACGACCTGACCGGACTACTCGCCGACAACGCGGATTTTAGGCTGCTATACGACGCTCCTGGATCGGATTGCTCGACCAACCGATTTCTTGCCGCGCAACACCTCATGCGCGAGTGGCCGGACATGCCCGCTTCAGCGCTTGCAGCCTTCTTCGAACAGTGGCCCGGGGCGGGCGAACACGTCGAGGGCAAGCCGGGTACCGGGCAGTACGACAACCGTCAAATCGCCCGCGAGTGGCTGAAGAATCAGGGTCTGAAGAAACCTTCGGATGGAGAGGCTTTCGACGCGGTGGACGATATGGACGACCACGGGGCCTACATCGCGAACGGCGGCAGTACGGAGGGGTGGGACGCATGGCAGCAGCGCCTTGACGCTCAGCGTCAGGAGCGGCTTGCTCGTGCCGAGCGGGCGCGCATTCTTGAAGGCGAGCGCGCCGATGAAGTAGAGGCGACGGATAACAGCACCGGGGAAAAGGCAAACAGTTCGCCGCTGAAGTTTGAGCTGGAGCGCGATGTAGCGGCGAGCGCGAAGCCACCCGCTTGGCTGCTTCATGAGGTAATTGAGGAGCGCACGCTATCGGTCTTGTACGGCCAGCCGAACAGCGGAAAGAGCCTCGTTCTGCTCGACATGCTGTTTCATATCGCGGCGGGAAAGCCGTGGCGTGGGCGGGACGTGAAGCGCGGCTGTGTGCTGTATATCGCCGCAGAAGGGCCGAACGGCACGGCTCGCCGCTCCAAGGCGTGGCGCGTTCACAACGAGATTGCAGACGACGCGCGGCTGCCGCTCGCTTTCGTGCGCACCGGCCTCAACCTCTACGCCAATAGCCGCGACGCGAAGAGGATTGTAGCAGCGGTCAAACAGTTGGAGGCGGAAACCGGGTTGCCTTGCGTTGCCGTTGCGATCGATACGCTATCCGCGGTGACACCTGGAATGGACCAGAACAAGGAAATGGGCGTATTCGTCCAGAACTGCCGCCTGATTCTGGACGGCACAAGCGCGGCCGTGATTGGCACGCACCATGACGGCAAGGACCAATCGCGTGGCATGCGGGGCGGCTCCGATCTGCTCGGAGCGGTTGACGCGACGATGCTGGTTCAGGATCGCGTCCTGAAAACGATGAAGATGCGCGATGGCGTGAGCGGGCAGGAGTTCCCGTTTGACATTCGTGTTCTGAATCTCTGGACAGATGAAAAGGGACGACCGGCGGGGGCTCCCGTCGCTGTCGAGCGCGATCGATACAGCGCGATAGATGCAGTGGCCGGCGGCACGGAAGCCGAAGCCGACGCTATCCTGTCCGGGCTCGCGGCGTGCGAGACCCTCGCCGATTATGTCGTCGAGCACATGCGGCGTGTTGCGGTGGATGAGGGCGTGAACCCGCGCGGATACCCCTTTGCATCCGGCGAGCTGCGCAGGCAGTTGACCCCGGCGCTCGATCACTACGCGCCCAAGTCGCGGCGGGGCGTGAAAGACCCTGCGAAGCTGGAAAGGCAACGTGCGGCGCAGTTCTCCCGGGTGATAGCGCAGCTCGAAGCGGAAGGCCGTCTTGCAGTCGAGCCAATGGCGGGGAGACAATCGACTTTGAGACTGAAAGCCTGATCGAAAGGGGCCGCTCCGGTTGAACGCCGGGGCGGCGTTTTCCGTTGCGATCCCGGTGAACAACACGCCGCGTGGGGGCGCGCGGGATTTGCGGGGGCACAACCGCTGTTTTTGCGCAATGCAACCGTTGATACCCACACGTTTTTCCGATTTTGGGCCGATTCGTGGGGGTCGCGTGGGGGTGACTTGTTAGTTCGCGTGGGGGTCGTTCGTGGGGGTA
>NZ_CAFJ01000236.1 GCF_000239795.1 Bradyrhizobium sp. STM 3809
AAAAAGATGAACGCAACACGTCGATCGCCAAATGCGATAGGTCTCGACCGGAATAGGCTTTGAGCCCGCGAGCTTGCGGCCGAGCGGGATGATATCATGATCCCTTGCCGGAGAGAGGGCTCGGAGGTCGCGAACACGTCCCTGGGCGCTGGCAAGAGCGTCAGCGGCGCTCTATCCTGGGACCGTCGCCTGGGAGCAATGTCGGCCATGACGAGCAGCCCGAACATTCGCGAGCACGATTTGTGGTCATCCCTTCGTCGCGAGGCGGAGCTCTCCGCCGCGCGCGATCCCGTGTTTGGCCGTGCCCTGTCGGCCGCCGTCCTCGACCATCCCGGTCTCGGCAGTGTGGTCGCGCAGCAGATCGGCGTCCGGCTCGGCCGGAGCGCGGCCGAGCAGGCGCGGTTTGCCGCGCTCGCGCGCGAGGCGCATCTCGCGGCGCCCGGGCTCGTCGACGCAGCGCATCGCGACCTCGACGCGATCGCGGCGCATGATCCCGCCACCACGGCGCTGCTGCCGCCGCTCTTGAACTACAAGGGCTACATCGCGCTGCAGGCCTATCGCGTGTCGCACTGGCTGTGGACCGGAGAGCGGCCTGATCTGGCCCTGCTGCTCCAGGCAGAGAGCTCGACGGCGCTGCAGGTCAGCATTCATCCCTCGGCGCGGATCGGCACGTCGGTGTTTCTCGATCACGCGACCGGCATCGTGATCGGCGCCCATAGCAGCATCGGCGACGAGGTGACGATCCTGCAGAACGTCACGATCGGGCGGCGCGATGCGCTGCCCGGCCGCGGCCCGCGCATCGGCCGCGGCGTGCTGCTGTCCTCGGGCGCCACCGTGCTGGGCGACGTCGCGATTGGCGACCTCGCCAAGATCGGCGCGAGCGCCGTCGTCACGGCCGATGTGCCCGCAGGCTGCACGGCGGTGGGAACGCCGGCACGGCTGACGAACTGCCCGCAGGCGGCCGCGTGAGGCAGCTCACAGCCATCTACACTCCGGAGTTGCAATCGTCCGGTGTCGCATCGTCGCGACGGATGACAACAAGGAACCGGACTCATGGCCAACATCGACTACAAGCGCGGCACCTATTCGATTCCCGCCCACGCCACCCAGCAGTTCACGTTCTGGTGGGGACGCGACTCGAAGACTCCCGATGAGTTCTTCGACGTCTCGATCGCTCCGCATTTCGACAAGAACCATCGCGCGATGGAGCCGCTGCGCCAGACCGCCAGGACCGTGGTCTGGGACACGACAGCCGGCGTCGGCACCGTCCTGACATGGACGCTGCAGAATCCGAACAACTTCCCGGTCACGTTCGAGGCCAATCACGTCCGCATCTACTAAGGCCGGCGCTTCGTGACAGGCCGCGTCAGACGACGCGGCCGGCGCGCCAGTCGCTTTGGACGTGATCCGTCCAGTCAATTCAGCGCCCCTCAGCTCGCCCGAGCCGCCGAGATGGTTTGCTCCACCAGCTCGCTCAGCTCGCCGCCGCCGTCCAGCCGCAGCACGGGGCATGGCAGCACCTCCAGCCACGCCTGGTGCTTGGCGAGCGTGCGGCTCACGGTGCCCTCATCATAGCCGGCGGCCCAGGCGATGAAGTCTTCCATGGCGTCGTGGCGGGCGCCGCCGGGCGCGACGGCGTCATCGCCATAGCGGGTGGTCTCGCGCGCGCGCAGGCGCTGCAGGCGGAGCTGTTGCGCCGTGGTCAGGAAGACCACGAGGTCGAAGCGGGGAATCAACGGATCGCCCCAGCCTTGCAGCGATCCGCTCAGCACCCATTTGGCGCGGCCGACGAACATCTCGTCCATCAGGCGCAGCCGCTCGGCCACGGGGCGCAGCTCGGTGTAGGGCGGCTCGGTCGGCTGCCACAGATAATCGTCCGTGTCGTGATGCGGGATCGCAAGCGCGGTGGCGACGGCACGGCCGAGCGTCGTGGTGCCCGAGCCGGATGCGCCGGTGATGTGGATGCGGCAAGTCGGCGGCATGAGAGCGGCTCCGGGCGGGTCTGCGGCGTCCCCTGTGATGCCATAACCTCGTGACGCGCCGATGCCAAAGGAAAAGCCGCCCTGGGGCGGCTCTCTTCGCCGGGGATCGTCTATGAGATGTCCGGTCGGACGACCGCCGGTCAGGCGGCCGCGCTCGCCGGCACGACCGACACACGCGGCCTGGCCTTGGCGAGATGCGCCTTCCAGGCCTCGATGCCGACCGCGAGCGAGGTGATCGCCCAGAACACCGGATACTCATAGCCGCCGGTGTTCCAGGTCCAGCCAAAGCCCTTCACGACCTGCAGCGCATAGACGGCGAACAGCAGCAGCACGGTGGCACCGAGCGCGGCGAAGCGGGTGCAGATGCCGAGCACCAGCGCGATGCCGGCGGCGCATTCGGACGTGGCGGCGAGCACCACCCAGACCTCCGGCGGATGGAAGCCGGCCTTGGCGAAGAAGCCTGCCGTCGCTGCCGACACCGCGCCGCCGGCGAATTTTCCGGCGACATGCGGAAACAGAAACAATCCGCAGATGATGCGAAGAATGTTCAGCCCATTCGACAGATCAAAATTCTCCGCCTTGATGCGGAAGTCGTCCTTGGTGAGCCACATGGATAGATCTCCTTTTCGTCGACGCCATGTTGCCGAAAGGAGATCCGCTGCCGTTGCGGCAAATCAAAATCGTCCCGCATTCCACGCAGGACTGATTTGCAGACGGGCTTAGTTCGCGGGCGTGCGCGGCAAGGTCACGGTGAATGTCGTACCAACGCCGGCCTCGGATATTAACGAGATGTTGCCGTGCATGCGCCCGACCAGGGACTTCACATGCGCAAGCCCGATGCCTTCGCCGGGCTGGTCGCGCGTGCCGGCGCGCTGAAACAGTTCGAACACCCGCGCCTGGTCCTCGGGCCGGATACCCCGGCCGTTGTCGGCGACATGGACGACCACCTCGCGGCCGCGCGCCTCGCCCGAGACAGTGATGCGGCCGGGGCGCCCGGGCTCGAGATATTTGACGGCATTGTCGAGCAGGTTGCCGAAGATCTGTCCGACCGCGAGCGGATCCGCCACCAGCGGCGGCAGCGGTTCGATGGTGACGACGGCGCCCGCCGTCTCGGTCTGATGACGGATGGCGTCGGCGAGCTTCCTGACCAGCGCCTCCATGTCGAGCGGCTCGGGATGCAGCGGCTGCTGGCCGTGACGCGACACCTTCAGGATGGCGGTGATCAGGCCGTCCATCTTCTGCGTGGCGGCGCGGATGAACGACAGCGACTCGTCGAAGTCGCGCTCGGCCTGCACGCGCAGCGGATCGGTCTTCGGCAGTTCTCCGGCCGCGAACATCTCGTCGCGCTGGCTCTGCAATTCCTGGGCGAAGCCCATGATGTTGACCAGCGGCGCGCGCAGATCGTGGCTGACGACATGGGCGTAGCGCTTGATCTCCTCGTTGGCGACCTCAAGCCGCTCGTTGAGATCGCGCAGCCGCGCTTCCGCGGTCTTGCGCGCGGTGATGTCGATGGCCGTGCCGATCAGGCGAACGCAATGCCCGGCGTCGTCGAACAGGCCGCGCCCCTTGGCGGCGACCCAGCGCAGCGCGCCGTCGTTCCTGCCGATGGTGCGGTACTCGACGTCGTAGAGCGCGCGGCGGACGGGATCGGCGGCCGCGGCGAACGCCGCCGTCGTCGGCTCGCGATCGTCCGGATGCAGGCCCTCGTAGAAGTCGGCGATCGTCACCGGCACGTCCTCGGCGACGCCGAACATCTCCCGGACCAGCGGCGGCCAGATCAGCACGTCGGTGGCGGGATCGTAGTCCCAGAAGCCGATCTCGGCGACCTGGGTCGCGAGCCGCAGCCGCTCCTCGGTCTCGCGCAGCGCCGCCTCGGCGGCGTGACGCGCGTTGACGTCGAGCAGCACGCCGGGGAAGCGCACCGGCTTGCCGTCGCGCAGCTCGACGCGGCCGTTAGCTTCGATCCAGTGATAGCGGCCGTCGCGGCGGCGGACGCGATATTGATGCGCGTAGTCGCCGCCGCGCGCCAGCGCGTCCTGGATGGCGGCGGCCAGCCCGGCCTGATCGTCCGGATGCACGGTCATCGTGACCTGCTCGAGGCTGAGCCCCTCGCGCCCGAGCGCGGGATCGAGACCGAAATTGACGGCGAAGTTGTCGTCGATGGTGAAGCGATTGGCGGGGATGTCCCAGACCCAGGTGCCGATGATGGCGCCGGCGGCGAGCGCGAGCTGCACGCGCTCCGCATCCGCGCGCGCCTGCATCTCGCTGTCGCGCAGCGCCTGCTCGGCCTGGACCTGGGCTGAGACTTCGGTGTTGACGCCGAACCAGCGGCGGACCCGGCCCGAGGCGTCGCGCATCGGCTGGATGCGGGTCAGGAATGGACGGAAGACACCGTCGGCGCCGCGCAGCGGAAACGTCATCTCGAACGGCTCGCCGGTGGCGATCGAGGCCTGCCAGCGCTGCATCACGGAGGGGAGTTGCGCAGGGTCGTGCACCGACTGCCAGCCCCAGCCTTCCATCTGCGCCGGCGTGCTGCCGCAGTATTCGTGCCAGCGGCGATTGTACCAGACGATGTAGCCGTCGCCATTGGCGATCCAGCACAGCGTGGGAATGCCGTCGGCCAGGAGGCGGAAATTATGGTCGTCGAGACCGCCGGCAGCGAGGTCCGGGAGGGCATAATCGACGGCCGTCTGGTTACGCCAGAAGGTCCGCCCGAACTCGCGACTGCTCATCCATCCCCCTGGCCGGCAGCGACATTGCCGCCTCGCCGCATCACCGCGGATAGGCGGGAGCGGACGCATCTACGTAACGGCCGCGTGAGCGCAAAGTTCCGGCGCGGGGAACACAATTTTTGGCCCGTTGCCGCCGAGTCATCTTATGTTAGGCGCCGTTCGGACGTTACGCGTGGGCCTGCGCCCGATGGCGGCACGGCTGATCATCGGTCTGGATCACAAAGGTTCGCTTCGCATGGATACCCCGCTGTGGCGCTGGTCGGCCACGCAGCTCGCTTCCGCCATCCGCACCAGGACGATCAGCAGCCGCGAGGCTGTGACGGCCTGTCTCGACCGCATCGGCGCGGTCAATCCCGAGCTCAACGCCGTGGTCTCGGTGCAGGCCGAGGACGCACTCGCGGCGGCCGACCTCGCCGACCGCATGGTGGCCGCGGGGACCACGCTGGGGCCGCTGCACGGCGTGCCGGTGACGACCAAGATCAATGTCGACCAGAAGGGCCTGCCGACCACCAACGGCGTCGTGGCGTTCAAGGACAGCATCGCCGCGGACGACGCACCGGTCGTAGCCAACCTGCGCAAGGCGGGCGCCGTGATCGTCGGCCGCACCAACACGCCGGCGTTCTCGATGCGCTGGTTCACCGACAACGAGCTGCACGGCCGCACGCTCAACCCGTGGCGACCCGACCGCACGCCGGGCGGCTCCAGCGGCGGCGCGGCGGTGGCGGCCGCCGCCGGCATGTGCGCGATCGCCCATGGCAATGATGGCGGCGGCTCGATCCGCTACCCGGCCTATTGCACCGGCACCGTGGGCCTGCGCCCCTCCTTCGGCCGCGTGCCGGCGTTCAACGGCACGGCGCCAGCGGAGCGGCAATTGTCGCTGCAGCTGATCTCGGTGCAGGGCGCGATCACGCGCAATGTCGAGGATGCGCGGCTGGCGCTGGCGGCCATGGCCGCGCCGGATCCGCGCGATCCCTGGCACGTCGCGATGCCGCTCGAGGGACCGCGCGTCGATCATCCCGGCGTCGCCGTCTGCCTCGATCCGGCCGGCGTGGGCATCGCGCCGGAGGTCGAGGCGGCCGTGCGCAAGGCCGCGTCGATCCTGCATCGCGCAGGCTACGAGGTGACCTGGCGCGATCCGCCGGACGTCGCCGCGGCGGCCAAGGCCTGGAACGATCTCGCGCAAGGCGAGGCGCGCGTGACGCTGGCGGCGCAGGTCGAGAAGCACGGCGATGCGCTGGCGCGGCGCGCCTTCGCGCTGATGATGAACCGCACGCCGGAGCTCGACGTGCCCGGGCTGATCCGCGCGTCGTCGTCACGCGCGACCTATCTGCGGCGCTGGCAGCTCTTCATGCAGCAGCATCCGCTGGTGCTATGCCCCGTGGCGATGGAGACGGCGCTGCCCTATGGCGTCGACGTCGAGAGCGACGCCAGCGTCGACCGCCTGTATCGCTCGCACGTGTTCCTGTTCGCGACGGCCTTTCTCGGACTGCCGTCGATCAGCGTGCCGACCGGCGTCCATGAGGGTATTCCGGTCGGTGTGCAGATCGTGGGGCCGCGCTTCCGCGAGGATCTCGTGCTGGACGCGGCGGCGGTGATCGAGCACGCCGCCGCCGAGGCGGCGCCGTCGCTGTCCTGAGCGGCTCGTCGCGCCGTCGCAAGGCTCTGCCTGACGCGATCAAGAGCCTCGCGCGCGGTCCCAGACGGTCTCCATCTTCGCCGCATCGATCGCGGCGGCGAGCTCGTCGATGCGATACGGCTTCGACAGGATACGAACCCCCGCCTCCCTCGCGGCGTGAACCGCCGCGCCCGAGTAGCCGCTGGTGAGCAGGATCGGCATGTCCACCCGCCGCCGCTGGATTTCGCGCGCGAGCTCGACGCCGTTCATGCCGCCGGGCATCATGACGTCGGAGAACACGAGGTCGACGGGACGTCCGTCGGCGAGCGCGCCGAGCGCGGCCGCGGCGCTGGAGGCGCGCGTCACGTCATAGCCGAGCTGGCGCAGCATCTCGCTCACCAGCGCGGCGACCTCGTCGTCATCCTCGACCAGAAGAATGCGGCCCTCGTCGTGGTGCCGCGATCGCGGCCGCTGCAGGTCGACGAGGTGCGGCTGAAGACCGGAGGCGGCATGCTCGGACCTCGGAAGGTAGAGCGAGATCGTCGAGCCGCGGCCGAGCGCGGACTCGATGCAGACGGAGCCACGAGACTGCTTGGCGAAGCCGTAGACCTGCGCCAGTCCGAGGCCCGAGCCCTTGCCGATGTCCTTGGTGGTGAAGAACGGCTCGAACACGCGCGCGCGGATCTCCTCCGTCATGCCGATGCCGGAATCGATCACCGACAGCCGGACATAGTCGCCGGCCACCTCGTCGTCGCGCCAGTTCGGCAGGTTCTCGCCGCGCACCACGATCGTGCCGCCGGTCGGCATCGCGTCGCGCGCATTGACGGCGAGATTGAGCACCACCAGCTCGAGCTCGCCGGGATCGACCTCGACCGGCCAGAGGTCATCCGGAAACTCGAACTGCACATGCACGTCGCCGCGCAGGCTGCGATCAAGCAGCTCGCGCATGCCACCGATCTGGCGCGCGATGTCGACCGGCTCGGGCTTGAGCTCCTGCCGGCGGGAAAAGGCGAGCAGCTGGCGGGTGAGGCTGGCGCCGCGCTGCGCCGCCTGGATCATGCCATCCATCAGGCGCCGCCGCCGCGCCGGGTCGGCCTGCCGGTCCAGCATGTCGAGCCCGCCGGAAATGACCATCAGCAGATTGTTGAAGTCGTGCGCGACGCCGCCGGTCAGCCGGCCGATCGCCTCGATCTTCTGGGCCTGGCGCAAGGTCTCCTCGACGCGCGCGCGCTCCGCCATCTCCAGCCGAAGATGCTCGTTGGACTCCGCCAGCGCCCGGGTGCGCTCCACCACCAGACGCTCGAGCTCCTGCGCGGCCTGCTCGCGCGCGTGGATCAGCGCACGGATCTCGTATTGCCTGCGCCGCGCCCGCATCGCCGATTGCACGGCGCTCATCAGCGTGATCGGCTGGATCGGCCGCTCGAGCAGCGAGACGTTGCGCAGCGCGCGCACCAGACTGCGCCGCCAGGCGACGACCGCCGGCTGGTCGCGGTGGCTGGTCAGCACAATGAACGGCAGATCGGACCAGGCCGGCTGGCGCTCGACCCATTGCGTGAGCGGCGCCGTGTCGCGCGCGAACAGCCCCTCCTCCGCGACCACGACCGCACCGACGCCCGCCCCCAGCTCGCAGATCAGCTCGGTCAGGCTCGAGCACAGCTGCGTGTCGAGCCGGGCGCTCCGCAACAGCTCCGCCGAGGCCGGTCCGTCGCGCCCGATCGGCGTAAACAGGAGAACACGCTGATCCCCCTCAGTGCTCATCTCGAATGTCCAGGTCAGGGATGACGGCGCCGGAGAAGCGCGGATTGCCGAGGAAAATCCCGCTGAAATCGGTGAGCGGCGGACCAAGCGTGATGCCGTCGCTGCTCAAGCGAAACTCGCGGATCGTATGCTCGTGCGGTCCGCTACGCTTCTTGACCACCGACAGCGCGCGCCGCACCGTTCCCGCCACCTCGAAATAGCGCAGCATCAGCACGGCGTCGCTGAGATAGCTGATGTCCAGCGGCGTATCCATCGGCCCGACCAGGCCATGCTGCGCGAGCACGAGGATGGTCAGCACACCCTGCTGGCCGAGATAGCTCAGAAGCTCGTGCATCTGCAGGATCAGGAAGCGTTCGTCCGGCATCGCGTTGAGATAGCCGTTCAGGCTGTCGATGATCATGACGCGGGCACTGTCGCGCTCGACGCTGCCCCGGACGATGGCACCGAACTCGCCCGGCGACAGCTCGGCGGGATCGATCTGCTGAAAGCGGATCAGCCCGGAGTCGAGATGCTGCTGGAGAGGCAGGCCGAGCGTCCGCGCGCGGGCCTCCACCGTGCCGCGCCCCTCGTCGAAGGCAAAGAACACCGCATGCTCGCCACGCTGCGCCGCCGCGATCGCATAGCTCAACGCAACTGATGACTTGCCCACGCCGGCAGCGCCGATCAGGAGGGCATTGGTGCCGCGCTCGAGCCCGCCACCCAGCAGCTGATCGAGCTCGGCATTGCCGCTCGGGGTGAATTCGCCCTGGAACGACCGGTGGTGCTCAGAGGCGACCAGCCGCGGAAAGATCCGCAAGCCGCCTTCGGTGATGGTGAAATCGTGGAAGCCGCCGCGAAACGCGATGCCGCGCATCTTGATCACGCGCAGGCGGCGGCGCTCCGCGCCATACTCGATCGCAAGCTGCTCCAGCATCACGACGCCATGCGCCACCGAATGCAGCTGCAGATCGTCCTGCGAGGACGAGAGATCGTCGAGCAGGATCACCGTGCAGTTGCGCCTGGCGAAGAAGTGCTTCAAGGCCAGCACCTGGCGGCGGTAGCGCAACGGGCTCTGCGCCAGCAGCCTCAGCTCGGACAGGCTGTCGATCACGACACGCGCGGGGTTGATGCGCTCGACCTCCTTGAACATCAGCCCGGTGGTCTCGCTGAGCTCGACCTCCGCCGGATGAAACACGGTGAGCTCCCGTTCCGGATCGAGTGTCGTCTCCGGAGGCACCAGCTCGAACACGTCGACGCCGTCGAGCGACCAGCCATGCCGCCCGGCGACGACCTCGAGCTCGCGCTTGGTCTCGGACAGCGTGATGTACAGCACCCGCTCGCCGAGACTCTTGCCGTGGAGCAGAAACTGCAGCGCGATGGTCGTCTTTCCGGTGCCGGGACGGCCCTCGTAGAGATACAGCCGGTTGGGATCGAGGCCGCCGCCGAGGATGTCGTCGAGGCCGTCGCTTCCGGTGGAAATGCGGGAGAGGTCCTCGCGCTCGCGCGTGCCGCCAGCAAGCTCCTCCGTCATGCAAAGCTCCGTGGTGAATATGGGCGAGATGGCAATGGTCGACCGCGGCCGGGCCACGAACCCCGCCACCGCGCGCGAGATGATCAGAAACACGGTCGAGCCCGCTCGGGTTCCCCTGGAACCCGAACGCCTCGTGCCAGCCCTGAGCAGAAAGGGAATGCCGTCGCCGACGGCGATTGCCGACGGGTCAGGTCGGGCGGCCCACGGTATCGGCCATCGTGGCTCCGCGCGCCCCGAGCGGCCGCTCCGGCCCCGTCGTCGTGTCGCGCAAGGTCTGGTGCTCCAGCTCGGCGTCGAGCTCGGCGCCGATCAGGATGACGATCGCGGAGATCCAGATCCAGGTCATGAAGCCGATCGCGGCGCCGAGCGAGCCATAGGTGGCATTGAAGCTGCCGAAGTTCGCCGCATACCAGGAGAACAGCGCCGAGCCTCCGAGCCAGAGCGCTGCCGCGAGTGCGCTGCCCCAGCTGATCCAGCGCCATTTCGGCTCCTCGCGGTCAGGACCGTAGCGGTAGATCAGCGCCAGCCCGAGCGAGACACAGATGAAGATCGCGGGCCAGCGGCCGATGCGCAGCAGGAGATCGGCCGCATCCGACAGCCCGACATAGTGCAGCACCACCGGCACCACCACGATCGCCGCGATGGCGAGCAGCGCAAACAGGATGGCGCCGGCGGTGAACAGCAGCGAGATCGCATTGAGCTTGATGAAGCCGCGCCCTTCGGGCTCGCGATAGACGACATTCAACGTATCGAACAGCGACTTCATCGCCGCATTCGCGCTCCATAGCGAGATCGCGAGACTGACCAGGAAGGTGACGCCGAGCGCCTGGCTGCCTTTGGCCGACACCCGCGTGAGCTGGTCGCGCGCGATGTCGATCGCGCCGCCGGGCATGAGGCCCTGCAACTGCTCGAGATGGTTCGTGATCTTGGCCGGATCCGAGAACAGCCCATAGATCGCCACCAGCGCGGCGAGCGCCGGGAAGATCGCCAGCAGGGTATAGAACGTCATGCCTGCGGCGAGCGCGACGATCCTGTGCTCGCCGACGTTCTCGTAGACACGGTACAGAACGTCCTTCCAGCCCTTCGCAGGAATCTCCGACGGCGAGGCGGCATGCCGGCCATGGCCGTCGTCAGGGAGCACGCCGCCGTTTCGGCTGCGGCCCTGCTCGGGTCGCTGATCGAAATATTGGATCAGAAACGCAACTCCGAGCAGCGCGAGCATGCCGCCTGTCCCGGGCCCGCGCGCACGGCGCGGACCGAACACGCCGAGCGCGTCTTGAGATTCTGCATCCGATTTCCTGGATCGACCGAACATCGCGAGCATCCGTCGTTGTCGGTGAGCAACCGGAGGAGTCCGGGAATGTTCCGGGCTCCGCATCGCTCTTTCAGCCATGGACACCGGGCCGATCGGCATCGACAATGAACGCTGCGGCGTGGCGCCGACACAACAGTTAATGTGGCGTGCGAGGAACACGCCCAAGCAGCCCCGCGTTGCCACGGCACCTTTCAACGCAAGGATAAATGTATGCGCCGCCTGCTTTTTGCTTCGCTGTCCGCCTCCGCCGTCCTGGCCGCCTTTGCCGCGCTCTCGCCTGCCTCCGCGGCGCAGGACCGCTTCTGCCTGCAAGGCAGGATGTGGGGCTATCCCGGCAATTGCCAGTTTGCCACCTATCAACAGTGCCAGGCCGCCGCCTCCGGGACCGACGCCGGCTGCGGCATCAACCCGGCCTATGCCTATGCCCGTCAGCGCGGCTACTACTCACGCTACTGACATCCAGTCCAGGCATTCCGAAACCGTTCCAGCGATCGATGCCGGCGCGGTCGCGATATGAGGACATGGGGATGGCGGCCGTCGTGGCGACCGCCGCCGTCCTCGACTCCAGGACCACGCAGGCCTTCGCAGGTCCTGCTGGTCGGCCGTGATCTCCAGCTCTGTCGATACGGGCGTCAGCCACGTGCTGCACTGCCGCGTTATCCCCTCCTCCGCCGCCGCCGGGCGAGCGGAACATTGCGCGTCGCCGTCGCTTATAGGGCCACGCATTTCGAACCGGAGGAGGAAACCATGGACGGACTGATTTACCTGGTGGGCTTGATCGTGGTGGTCATGGCCATCCTGTCGTTCTTCGGCCTGCGCTGAGACGACGCCCATGGCCATGGAAACTGCAGAGGTCGCCACGTCGCCTATCGGGCGCGTGGCCGCCGACAGTTGGACGCTGCAATGGACGCCGATCATTGCAGGCGCCCTCACCGCCGCCGCCGTCTCCTCGATCCTCATCAGCTTCGCGATGACCGTCGGGCTGGGCGTCAGCTCGACGGCCCCGACCTGGCGCGACGCGTCGGTCGCGCTCTGGCTGCTGTCGGGGCTCTACCTCGTGCTGCAGGCGCTGGTCAGCTTCGGCTGCGGCGGCTACGTCGCGGGGCGTGTCCGTGCGCCTTATGGCCTTGCCGATAGCGACGAGACCGAGAAGCGCGATGGCATGCACGGCATCGCGGCCTGGGCGCTTGCGGTCGTGCTCGGCACGGTGCTGGCGGCGATGGTCGCATCCGCGGCCAGCCGGCCGAACCCGCTGAGCTCGCCGGCGACCGCGAACGAGCCATCGGTGCTGAGCTACGAGCTCGATCACCTGTTCCGCGCCGCGCGGCGACCGCCGAGCCCTGAGCTCGCTCCGGCGCGCAGCGAAGCGGGCCGCATTCTGCTGACGGCGTCGAGCCACAGCGGCGTCAGCACCGATGATCGCAACTACCTGGTTCAACTCGTCAACGCCACGACGGGGCTGACCGGCCCCGACGCCGAGCGCCGGGTCGACACGACGATCGCCAATGCCAAGACGGCGCTGTCGCGGAGCCGCGCGAGCACGACCATCCTCGCCTTCTCAATCGCGACCGCGCTGCTGCTCGGCGCGGTGGCGGCGTGGATGGGCGCCGAGAGCGGCGGCCGTCACCGCGACGGCAAGCCGGTGTCCGGCTGGATGCTGCACGCCAACCGCTTCAGCCGGCGCCGCGACATGTGGCGGCGTCCGATGTCGATGCCGGAATAGGCGCACGAAAGAACGGCCCGGTCAGCGACCGGGCCGTTTCCGTTTCGGGTCTTCGGTTCGCCTCGGAAGCGAGGCGTTCAATCGAGATCGCGCCGCATCAGGCAGGCGTCCGTGCCGTAGCTCATCAGCTTGCGCTCATCGGCGACGGCCATGAGGGCAAATCCCTGTCTGTTCCAGAATGGCGCCGAGCCGTTGACGGCGACCAGCGACATCGACGGCAGGCCGAGCGCGCGCGCATGCCCGGCCAGCGCTGTGACGATTTTGCCTGCGGCACCGCTGTTGCGGGAGTCGGGCAGCACAGCGAGATCGTGGATGTAGTAAGTCGCCGCGGGCACGGGGATGGCGCCGATCAGGACATTCAGCGCCGGCGGCGGGCCGGAATGCCAGGGATGGCTGATGACATAGCCGGTGACGGCTGCCGTCGCGAGCACCCGGCAGCCCTCGGGATGGAGCCGCAGCCGCTCGGCGAACACCGCGCTGTCCTCCGGATAGTCCGGGTGGACGCGGGCGGCAATCGCATCGACCGCGGCGAGATCGTTGGAGGTCATCGCGCGCCAGTGCGGACCCTTCTTGGCAAGCGCATCCGCCATCGCGTTGCGGGCCGTCCGGCCGCGCTATCTGGCGAGCGCCAGCCAGCGTTCGCTGGCGGACACCGCTGCCGGCCACAACGCCTCCGTCGGCTGCCCGCGGTGCAGCGCCTTGCCGACCTCGCAGATCGACAGGAAGGCCGAGGAGCGCGCCTCCTCGGTTTCGAGCGGCTGCTCCTCGCTCGGGCTTCGCACCAGCCCCATCAGTCCGTTCAGCATCTGCAACGCCGCATCGGGCGCAGCCGCCTGCGCCGATCGCAACGCCTCCACCACCTGCGCAGCCTTCTCCGTCTCCGTCACCGCCGCCTCGCATTCGCGCCAACGGCGGCAGGCTAGCAAGACCGCCGCCGCCGCGCAACGCGGCGCGGTGGGAGTGCCGGACCGTCGCAATCTCAACGTGCCTTCTCCTGGCAGAACGGCTCGAGAACTCGGAGCGTCCTTATGCAGGGCATGTCGCGGATCGCGTCCCCCGGGGAACAATAGGAACGATTCTCCCCGCCAGTCTTGAAATTGGTTGCGCATGGGAATGGGCCGTCGGCGCGCGACGGCTGATGAGGACGATGCCGGATGCAGGCAGGTTTTGCGTTCACGAAGCTGGCCGACCGCCTGACGAGCCTGCTCGAACTGTCCAGCGACGATCTCGAACTCCTGTCGCGCATGCCGAGCTCGATCCGGAGCTTCGTTCCGCACGAGGAGATCTGGCGCAAGGGCGACGAGCCCGCGGCCTGCTGCCTGCTTCTGCAGGGCTATCTCTGCTGGAAGGACACCGACGCCGGCACGGGCCAGATCACCGCGATCTACGTTCCAGGCGACGTGCCCGATCTCTTCACGACCATCGTGCCGCGCGTGACGGCGCAACTCTGCGCCCTCAGTCCGGCGGTTGCGGCGTTCGTGCCGCACGCCTTCTTCGGCGAGGCACGCGCCCATTCCGCACGGCTGGCACAGGCGCTGTCGCTCTTGATGCTGGCCGATGCGGCCGCGCTGCGGACCTGGCTCACCAATCTCGGCAGTCGCGACTCGCTGAGCCGGGTGGCGCACCTGATCTGCGAGGTCACGATGCGGCTGCGCGCCGTGGGACTCGGGCGCGACCTGCGCTTCCCCTCGCCGTTCACGCAGTCCGATCTCGCGGCCATCTGCGGCATCTCCCCCGTGCACGCCAACCGGACCATCCAGGACCTCCGCCGCCGCGCGCTGCTGCACTGGCACTCGCGCACGATCACCGTCACGGATTGGGACGGGCTGACGCGGCTGGCCGGCTTTCGTCCGGACTACCTGATGCTGCGCCAGCCGCCGGCGCTGGACTTGCAGACGCCCGTACAGCACGATCCGGGTCCTCCGCTCGAATCCTCCGCTCCGGGCTGATTGCAGCGACACGTGTCCGAAGCGCTTCCCTGACCTCGGCGACCACGCCGCACCAGTCGCCCTGGCGGTCCTGGCGGAACAATCGCGCCTGCGGATACCAATAGGTCCGACGCCCCGCGGCAGGCCAGCGCCAGTCGCATTCGGCATGCAGCATGATCCAGGTTTCGCACCCCAACGCGCCAGCCAGATGCGCCATCATGGTGTCGACCGTGATCACGACATCGAGCGCGCGCAGCATGTTCGCGAGGACCTCGATGTCGGGTGCGCTGACGTCGCTGGCACCGATCTCCGCAATCTCCGCGGCCGGGACGTCGGGCTGCAGAGAGAACGCAACGACGCCGGGGATCGCCAGCGTTCGAACAAGGCTGGACGGCAGCTCGCGTCGCTTGTCCCAGTTGCCGACCCGCCATACCAGCCCGATTGCCAGCGCATCCAGCTCCGGCAGCAGAACCTGTTCACCTGCCGGCGCGAGATACGGCCGCCGCATGAGGACGTCATCCGCTCCGGCGCGAAGCGCGTGCCCAAGCTCCATGATCTCGACGTCGACATCGAACGCGACGTCCGGCACTCCGTCGTGCAGGGGAAGCGTGCGCCCGACGCCGGGAATCCGTCCGATCAGACCGCACAGCGACGGCTGGCACCATACGACGACCTCGCGGGCGATCGCCGCCAACGCGGGCAGGAATCGGGCGAACTGAAGCGTGTCGCCGAGTCCGTGATAGCAGCGCACCAGGACGGTCCGGTCGGTGAGGTCCTCGCCGCGCCAGATCTTCTGCAGGTGACGTGGCCCCTCGTGCTTCGCCGGGCCGCTGACTCGGAGCGCCGACAGATCGCGGTCGGCAATGCTCCAGGCACGCGCGAAATCCTGCACGCGCATCGCGGCGATCCAATCATTGGCGTCCCCGCGATCGTGCCTGGCTCCGCTCACGCGTCGCGGCGGACGAATTTGTGGAACCGGCTGATCTTCCCGTCCTTGGTGCGGTCCTGATACAGGAAGGCGAGCTCGGATTCGTCGAACTTGCGGAAGAATTCGTCCCAGCCGATCTCGTCGAGGGACTTCTCCTTGGGGCCGAAATCGATGCGCAGGATGCCTGCGTGACCATTCTCTTCCGTCGACGTCACGGTTGACGGACGGCCATCGCGTTCCTCGGCCCATTTGCGGATCTTGTTGTGGTCGGTGGTGGTCGCGCTCTCGCTCATGGCGGGCTCCTCACAGGACGGGCGAGGCTGATGATCCTCGCTCTCGCCAGCAAACGCCAGAGCGCTCAAATCGTTCGTGTCGCGAGAGCGGCCTCCGATTCCCCCTGCAGCTTCTTCATCATTGAAGATGATCGTTCCTCGGCGAGGCGATCCGTTTCTAACTTGGATCAGTGTTTTTCGGCTTTCCTGCGGGACCGGAAGGAAGCCGGGGATCGCGTGACGGTCTCGACAGGAACGAACATACCTATGGCACGTTCGCCGACGTACTTGGGTTCGCTCGCGCACGCCGCACAGCCATCGCCGGAGGACGACACTCGATGCACTCCCGTCTTCAAGACAGACGCAGCGTCCGCGTCGGTGTCGTCGGTGTCGGCAATTGCGCCAGCTCCCTCATTCAGGGCCTCAGCTACTATCGTCACGCGAAGTCCAACGAGCCCGTTCCCGGCCTGACGAACGCGGAGATCGGCGGCTATCATATCAGCGACATCGAGATCGCCTCCGCGTTCGACGTCCATGCCGACAAGGTCGGGCGCGATGTTGCCGACGCGATCTGGGCCAAGCCGAACAACACGTTTCGCTTTGCGCCGGTCGAGGAGACCGGCGTCATCGTCGGTCGCGGCCCGGTCCTCGACGGCATCGGGCGCTATCTCGAGGACGACGTACCGCTCGCGCCAGGGCCGGAAATCGACGTCACCGACGTCCTGCGGCGATCGCGCACCGACATCGTCGTCTCCTATTTGCCGGTCGGCGCCCAGAAGGCGACAGAGTTCTATGCCGCCCGCGCCCTCGAGGCCGGCTGCGGCTTCGTCAACTGCATCCCGGTCTTCATCGCATCCGACCCGTCCTGGCGCGCCCGTTTCGAGGATGCGGGTCTTCCCATCGTCGGCGACGACATCAAGAGCCAGGTCGGCGCCACCATCGTCCATCGCATGCTCGCAAACCTCTTCCGCGAGCGAGGCGTCCGGCTGGACCGCACCTATCAGCTCAATGTCGGCGGCAACACCGACTTCAAGAACATGCTGGAGCGCGAGCGGCTGAGCTCCAAGAAGATCTCGAAGACGCAGGCGGTGACCAGCCAGTTCGACGTGCCGCTGGACGCCGACAGCGTGCATGTCGGACCGAGCGACCACGTCCCCTGGCTGACGGACCGCAAGCTCGCCTACATCCGCCTCGAAGGCACGACGTTCGGCGGCGTGCCGCTGAGCGCCGAGTTGAAGCTGGAGGTGTGGGATTCGCCGAACTCCGCAGGCGTGGTCATCGACGCCGTTCGCTGCGCCAAGCTCGCCATGGACCGCGGCATCGGCGGCGCGCTCACCGGCCCGTCGAGCTATTTCATGAAGTCCCCGCCGCAGCAGTTCACCGACGAGGAGGCCCGGCGCAGGACACGGGCTTTCATCGACGATGTGCCTGTCGACGGCGCCGGCTAGAGGCCCCGTGATGACGACCACGATCCACATGATCCGGCACGGGCATCATCCCCTGCTCGGCCGCATTCTCTGCGGCCGCATGCCCGGCGTCGAGCTCGACGATGATGGCTTCCGCGAAGCCGGGATCTGCGCGTCGCTGATCGATCCGGTCCCCTCGCTGATTCAGTCCAGTCCGCAATTGCGCGCGCTGCAGACCGCCGGCATCATCGCCGCCCGCCATCGCCTGACCGTCGAGGTCGCGCCGGCCCTGGACGAATTGGATGCCGGCGACTGGACCGGGCGCAGCTTCGCCGAGCTCGAGGCGGATTCAGTCTGGCAGCGATGGAACGAGAAACGCGGATCGAGCAGGCCGCCCCATGGCGAGAGCATGGCGGAGGTGCAGCAACGGATCGTCGCGCACATCGCCCGGCTCTGCGAGCAGAAGAACGGCGACTGCATCGTGCTGGTCAGCCATGCCGAGCCGATCCGGGCCGCGATCATGCATTATGCGAGGATCGCGCTGGACGACTTCCACTCGGTCGAGGTCGCGCCGGCCAGCATCAGCACGCTCATCGCGGATTCCACCGGCATCAAGCTTGACCAGGCCAACCAGAAGGTGCCGGCGTGAAGATCGTCATTTTCGGGCTGACCATCTCGTCGTCCTGGGGCAATGGTCACGCCACGCTGTGGCGCGGGCTGTGCAAGAACCTGATCCGTGCCGGCCACGACGTCGTGTTCTTCGAGCACGACGTGCCCTACTACGCCGACAATCGCGACATGGCGGAGCTCGCAGGCGGCCGGCTGATCCTCTCCCGGTCCTGGCAGGACTGCGCGCATCTCGCCGCCGCCGAACTGCGCGATGCCGATGCTGCAATCCTGACCTCCTACTGCCCTGACGGACAGGAGGCCACCGCGCTGATCCTCGACAGCGCGAGCAGCGTGAAGGTGTTCTACGACCTCGACACGCCGGTCACGCTCGAGCGGCTGCGCGCAGGAGAACGCCTGTCCTACATCGGACCGCGGGGGCTTGCTGATTTCGACCTCGTGCTCAGCTTCACCGGCGGGCCGCGGCTGGTCGAGCAATACCGCAGCCGGCTCGGCGCGCGCGACATCGCACCACTCTATGGTCATGTCGATCCCGACGTGCATCGGCCGGTAGAGCCCCAGCCGCATTATCGCTCCGCCCTGTCCTATCTCGGCACCTACTCGGCCGATCGCCAGGCCGCGCTCGAGGAGCTGTTCGTCGATCCAGCCCGCGCCCGGAGCGACCTGCGGTTCCTGATCGGCGGCGCGCAATATCCGCAGGACTTCCCCTGGTCGCCGAACATCTACTTCGTGCGCCATCTGCCGCCGGCCGAGCACGCCGCCTTCTTCGCGTCCGCCCGGCTGACGCTCAACGTGACGCGGCGCGCGATGGCCGAGATGGGTTGGTGCCCGTCGGGCCGGCTGTTCGAAGCCGCCGCGTGCGGCGTGCCGCTGCTGAGCGACGGCTGGGACGGCATCGAACAGTTCTTCACGCCCGGCGCGGAGATCATCCTGGCGGAGCACGGACAGGACACGCTCGCCGCGCTCGCGCGTGACGACGGCGAGCTCGCCCGCATCGCAGCCCGCGCCCGGCAGCGCACGCTGGACGAACACAGCTCGAGCAAGCGCGCGGCCGAGATGATCGGTCTGTTCGAACGCGCAGTGCGGCGCGCACCAGCATTCATGGCACAGGAGGCCTGACATGTGGGGCATCGTCCCAGCCGCCGGCCGCGGCAGCCGCATTCAGCCGCTGGCGTTCTCCAAGGAGCTGCTTCCGGTCGGCAGCCGCAGCGATGGCGGCGCCGAGCGGCCTTGCGCGGTGTCGGAATATCTCGTCGAGCGCCTGATCCTCGGCGGCGCCGACAAGATCTGCTTCGTCATCTCGCCGAGCAAGTCGGACATCCTCGAATATTTCGGCGACCGCTATGGCAGTGCGCGCCTCGCTTACGTCGTCCAGCCGGAGGCTGCGGGCCTGTGCGACGCCATCTTCCGTGCGTCGACGGTGATCGGCGAGCGCGAGGATGTGCTAGTGGGACTGCCGGATACGGTGTGGTTTCCAAAGCGCGCGCTGGCGAGCCTCCCCGATGGAGACCTGTCGTTCCTGCTGTTTCCGGTCGAGCATCCCGAGTTCTTCGATGCGGTCGTGCTCGACGGCGATACGGTGAAGGAGATCCAGGTCAAGCAGCGCGACGCACGCTCGAACTGGATCTGGGGCGCATTCCGCATGTCGGCGCGCGGCTTCCACGATCTCAACACGCTGTGGGAGGCCCGCGATCGCCGCGACGAATATTTCGGCACGCTGGTGAACAGCTATCTCGCCGCCGGCGGTACCGGCGTCGGAATCAAGACCGGCGAGGCCTATGTCGATGTCGGCACCATCAGCGGCTATCGCACGGCGATTGCCCTGCTTGCCGCGAGCCGCGACGGCGTCGAGCCGCGGCCGACGGTGCGCGCCACCGTCGCGGCCGAGACGCTCCCTCGCCTCCCGGGAGGACGGGCATGACGACCGGCATGCTGTCGCGCGAGGAGATCCGCCGCCGGGTGGATGCGCTCGGCCCGTGGTTCCACAATCTCGATTTGAGGGGCGTGTCGACCGCGCCCACGCACTTCCTCGGCGACTATCCGAACGTCAAGTGGCGGCGCTTCGCGGAGATCATCCCGGATGATCTCACCGGCAAGTCCGTGCTCGACATCGGCTGCAACGCCGGCTTCTACGCCATGGAGATGAAGCGCCGCGGCGCCGATCGCGTGCTCGGCCTGGACAGCGATGAAGACTACCTGGCGCAGGCGCGCTTCGCCGCCGACGTCAACGGGCTGGACATCGAGTTCCGAAAGCTCTCGGCCTACGACGTCGGCCAGCTCGGCGAGAGATTCGACCTCGTGATCTTCATGGGCGTGCTCTATCACCTGCGTCATCCGTTGCTGGCGCTCGACCTCATCCGCGAGTACGTCGTCGGCGATCAGCTGCTGTTCCAGTCGATGCAGCGCGGCTCGTCGGAGGTGGACGAGATCGCCCGCAACTACGATTTCTGGACGACCAGCCCGTTCGACAGCCCGGGCTATCCCAGGATGCATTTCATCGAGCACAAATATGCCGATGATCCCACCAACTGGTGGGCGCCGAACCGCGCCTGCGTCGAAGCCATGCTGCGCAGCGCGGGCTTCGCGATCCTCGCCCATCCGGAAGAGGAGGTCTATCTGTGCCGCAAGGTGCCGCGGCCGCAACCGGACGGCCCGGTCTATCCAGCGCGAGGTGAGAAATGATCGAGGCGGCCAAGATCTGGAACGAGCCGAACAACAAGTCGCACTGGGACCTGCAGCTCGATCCCGACTGGGCGCGCTTCGCCGAGACCGCCATCGCCGCCGGCCGGGCGATCCGCTCGGCCCATGCCACGCTGCCGCGCGTGCTCGGCGGCATCTCGCCGATCGACCCCGCCTTCATCGCCAACATGAAGGCGCGCGGCGTTCTCGATCACGTCGATGCGGTGGCGGTGCACGGCTTCCCGCTGGATTGGAATCTGTGGAAGATCGACGAATGGCCGGCCAAGCTCGCCGAGATCCAGGCGCTCGTGTCGGTGCCGGTGTGGGTCACCGAGGTCGGTGTCTCCTCGTTCGGCGCCGACGAGGTGCAGGCCTGGGGATTGCAGCGCACCGCCGAGCTGCTCAATGGCCGTGCCCCGCGCATTCATTGGTACAGCCTGTATGATCTGCCCACCGCGTGGGAGGCGACGACGCGCCACAAGGAGGCCGAAGGCTCGTCCTACTACCGGCACTTCCACATGGGTCTGCTGCGCGAGGACGGCTCGCCGAAGCTGGCGGCCGAGCTGTTTCCAGAGCATGCCCATGGCATGGGCCTGTGCCAGTGGTTCCACTACCAGGACCATCGCCTGGAGGATGCCGTGCTGTGGCTGCGCCGGCTCGGCGTCCGGCACGTCCGCACGGGGCTGTCCTGGGCCGACAGCTTCCGCCCGGACGCACTCGACTGGTTCGATCGGCAGATGGAGGCGCTGGCCGAGTTCGACGTCACGGTCACCTTCTGCTTCACGCCCGAGCATCGCGGCCTCGCTCCGCATCACACCAGCCCGCCGATCGACGTCAACGAGTTCGCCGATTTTTGCGCCGGCATGATCCTGCGCTATTGCGCCTCGACCGGCGTGGCAGCCGCCCCCGCCGCGCTGCCGGAGCCGTTGCCATGCGCGCCCTGATCGTGGTGATGGATTCGGTCGGCATCGGCGGCGCGTTGGACGCGGCCCGCTATGGTGACGAAGGCGCCGACACCGTCGGTCACATTGCCGACGCCTGCGCCGCCGGCCGCGCCGACAGCGACCAGCGCCAGGGACCGCTGCAAGTCCCCTATCTGACTGCGCTCGGACTCGGAGAAGCCTGCGAACGCGCCACCGGCCGAAAGCCGCCGGGTTTGCAGCGGAGAGCGGGCGCAGGCGCAGCGTTCGGTCATGCTCACGAGCTGTCCCGCGGCAAGGATACGCCGTCGGGGCACTGGGAAATCGCCGGCGTCCCTGTTCCGTTTGACTGGGGCTATTTCCCGAAAGCCGTTCCGACGTTTCCGCCGGAACTCATCAGGCAACTATGCGCCTCGGCCGGCCTGCCCGGCATTCTCGGCAACCGTCACGCCTCCGGCACCGAGATCATGGCCGAACTGGGCGAGGCGCACATCGAGACCGGTCAGCCGATCTGCTACACGTCGGCCGATTCGGTATTCCAAATCGCCGCGCATGAACAGGCGTTCGGCCTCGAGCGACTCTATCGGCTCTGCGAAGCGGCTCGCCCGCTCGTCGATCGCTTCAACATCGGCCGCGTCATCGCGCGCCCCTTTGTCGGCGAGACCCCGGCCGATTTCCGCCGAACGGCCAATCGCCGCGACTACGCCGTCCCGCCGCCGGACTCGACGATCCTTGATGTTGCGACCGCCGAGCAGCGCCATGTCGTCACGATCGGCAAGATCGCCGATATCTTCGCGCATCGCGGCACCGGCCACAATCTCAAGGGGGAGAACAACGACGTCTTGTTCACGCGCATGCTCGAGGGTATCGCGATGCTCGGCGACGGCGGCCTGATATTCGCGAATTTCGTCGACTTCGATACGTTGTACGGCCATCGCCGCGATGTTGCAGGCTATGCGCGCGCGCTCGAAGCGTTCGATGCGCGGCTGCCTGAGCTGTTGAACGCGCTGCGCAGCGACGATCTCCTCGTCATCACGGCCGATCATGGCTGCGATCCGACCTGGGGCGGCTCCGATCATACGCGCGAAAGCGTTCCCGTGCTGATCGCCAATGGCAGGACCGCCGGACCGATCGGAGCGCGCAGCAGCTTTGCCGACATCGGTGCAACGGTTGCGGCCCATCTGCAGATCTCGCCGACTCGCCACGGCCGCGTGTTCTGGTGAGGTGCGCTCTCATCTACGTTATTGACCTGGATTAGAGAAATTATCGTTTGTACGTGCGCTAGGAACCAACATTCGTTGCGCCGCTTCTCACCCGGAGAGTTCGTTCCAGACTCACTTCGAGGAGTAGCCCGGCATGACACGTGTCCTGATTACCGGAGGCGCAGGGTTCATCGGCTCGCACACGGCCGATGCGCTGATCTCCGCGGGCTACGAGGTCAGGCTGCTCGACTCGCTCTCGCCTCAGGTGCACGGCGCGCAGCGCCAGCGTCCGCCCTATCTGCACGCTGACGCCGAGCTGTTGGTCGGCGATGTCACGGATCCGACCGCCGTCGAGCGCGCGCTGCGCGGCGTCGACAAGGTGCTGCATCTCGCCTCCAGCGTCGGTGTCGGCCAGAGCATGTACGACATCGAATCCTACGTCCGCACCAATGAGCTCGGCACCGCCGTGCTGCTGCAGGCGCTGGCGAACCGCCCGGTGGCGCGCCTGGTGGTCGCGTCCTCGATGAGCGTCTATGGCGAAGGTGCCTGCCGCGCCGCCGATGGAGCGGTTGTCGCGCCCGAGGAGCGCTCGCTCGACCAGCTCAAGCGCGGTGATTGGGAGCTTGGCGACGACGCCGGCGGACAGCTCGAGCCGATGCCGACGCCGGAAACCAAGCAGCCCGCGCTCAGCTCGATCTACGCGCTCAACAAATATGCCCAGGAGCGGATGTGCCTGATCACAGGCAAGGCCTACGGCATCCCGACGCTGGCGCTGCGTTTTTTCAACGTGTTCGGTCCGCGCCAGGCGCTGTCCAATCCCTACACCGGCGTGCTCGCGATCTTCGCTGCACGGCTGCTCAACGACCGCCCGCCGCTGGTGTTCGAGGACGGCCGGCAGCGCCGCGACTTCGTCCATGTCCATGACGTTGCCCGCGCCTGCGTGCTGGCGCTCGAGAGTGATCATGCCGACGACGTATTCAACATCGGCTCGGGACAGAGCCGCAGCATCGTCTCCGTCGCCGAGGACCTCGCCCGGGTCATGGGGCGCTCGCAGATGACGCCGACCATCACGGGCAAATACCGCGCCGGCGACATCCGGCATTGTTTCGCCGATATCACCAAGAGCGAACGGCTGCTCGGCTTCAGGCCCACGGTGCGGTTCGAGGACGGCCTCGATGAGCTGGCGCATTATCTCGCCGGTCAGATCGCCGACGACCAGGCGGAGAAGGCGACGGAAGAGCTTTCGCGGCGCGGGCTGGTGGCATGATGGACCCGGCATCGAACCAAGCCCCGATCGTGATCACCGGCGGCTGCGGCTTCATCGGCTGCAATCTCGCCGACCGGCTCGCCACGCGCGGCGATCATGTATCGATCCTCGACAATCTCGCCCGCGCCGGCGTCCGCGAGAATGCACAATGGCTGAAATCACGCCACGGCGACCGGATCACGATCACGGTCGGCGATGTCAGGGATCCGATCACCGTCATCGACACGGTGAAGCACGCCAAGGCCGTGCTGCATCTGGCTGCGCAAGTCGCGGTGACATCCAGCCTCGACAGCCCCGTCGACGATTTCGAGATCAATGCGCGCGGCACGTTGAACGTGCTGGAAGCCGTTCGCCTGCACAATCCGGGCGCGCCCCTCCTGTTCGCCTCGACCAACAAGGTCTACGGCCGGCTGATCGGCGACGACGCGATCACCCGCATGGGTCAGCGATACCAGCCGATCGACCCGGGCCTGGCGCAGGGCGTGTCTGAAAGCGCGCCGCTCGACCTCTACAGCCCCTATGGCTGCTCGAAGGGTGCGGCCGATCAGTATGTCCACGACTATGGCCGCGTCTACGGGCTGAAGACGGCCGTGCTGCGGATGAGCTGCATCTACGGCCCGCGGCAGTTCGGCAACGAGGATCAGGGCTGGATCGCGCACTTCGTTCTCTCCGCCCTGCGCGGCGCGCCGCTGACGATCTATGGCGACGGCTGCCAGGTGCGCGACGCGCTGTACGTCGCCGACGCGGCCGACGCCTGGCTCGCGGTGCTCGATCGGATCGACGCAACGCGCGGGCGCGTGTTCAACCTCGGCGGCGGACCTGCGAACGCCATCAGCCTGCTGGAGCTGATCGACGACATCGCACGGCTGTCGGGTCCGGTCAGCCACAGCTTTTCCGATTGGCGCCCCGGCGACCAGCCCTGGTACGTCACCGACATCGGCGCCTTGGCGAACGCGACGGGGTGGCAGCCGCGCACATCCTTTGCCGACGGCCTCCGTGGGCTACATGGCTGGCTCGCTGGCCGCTTCGCCGAGCAGCGGAGTCGGGAGGCACTGGCATGACCCGCGTCGCCCTGATCAATCCGAACTGGACGTTCGACGGCAGCATCTATTTCGGCTGCCGCAGCCCGCATCTGCCGATCGAGCTCGGCATCTCCCAGCAGCTGCTGCGCGGCGCAGGTCATGCGACGCTGCTGCTCGACGCCCACATGTTCGACCTGTCGCCGTCGGACATCCTGGCCGAGCTCGCGGCGTTCCGGCCGGACATGATCGTGCTGACGACGGCCCCGACCTATCTGTTCTGGCGCTGCGCGCCGCCCGAGCTGCGCGTCCCGCAGGAGCTCGCGCTGACGCTGCGCGAGAGCGGCGCCGTCCTCGTCGCGGTCGGCCCCCACGGCTCGACCACGCCGCGGATGACCTTGCGCAAGCTCGGCGTCGACGTCGTCGTGATGGGGGAATGCGAGCACAGCGTGCTGCGGCTGGCGAATGGCGCGCGCGATGTCGCCGGCATATGCTTCACGGCCGCCAATGGCGACATCAAGGTCAATGGCGGGCCGCAAGCCGCGGTCTTCACCGACCAGCCGGCGCTGCAATGGCCGGAGGAGATGATCCGCCGCCATCATCACCACCACCACCGCTTCGAGGCTGCACCCGTCGGTCCCGGAGCCGAGGTCGAGGCCTCGCGCGGCTGTCCCTATCACTGCACGTTCTGCGCCAAGGACAATTTCCGCAACGCCTATCGCAAGCGCCCGCCGGCCGTCATTCTCGACGAGGTCGATCGGCTGCGCGCGCAAGGCGCGGAGTATGTCTACTTCATCGACGAGATCTTCCTGCCCAATGCCGAGCTGCTGCAGGGCCTCGTCACGCGGGGCCTGAAGTTCGGCGTGCAGACGCGGATCGATCTGTGGAGGCCCGAGATGCTGGAGCTGCTCGGACGCGCCGGCTGCGTCTCGATCGAGGCCGGCATCGAGAGCCTGACGCCGGAGGGTCGCGCGGCACTGGCGAAGAACTGCCGGATGACGACCGAGCAGCTCGCCGAGCGCCTCGTCGAGGCGCGGCGACATGTCCCGTTCGTCCAGGCCAATTTGATCGAGATGCCGCAGGATGACGATCCCGTCGTGCAACGCTGGCGTCAGCGGATGCAGGATGCCGGCGTGTGGGCCAACGATCCAGTGCCGCTCTATCCGTATCCCGGTTCGCCGGACTACCAGAAGCGCTGGGGTACGCCCGACGATCATGCCTGGGAGCGTGCGCACACGCACTATCTGAAGCTGTTCAACCAGTTCAGCGACGTGCAGAACGAGCGCCCGATTCCGCTCACGGCCCTCGAGCTGCAGGTCGCGCCATGAGCACGCTTGCCGGCTTCCGCGTGCTGATGACCACCGACGCCGTCGGTGGCGTGTGGAGCTACGCGACCGCGTTGTGCGCGGCGCTCGCCGCCCGCGGTGCCGATCTGCATCTGGTCAGCATGGGGCCGCCACCGCGTCCGGATCAGCGCGCAATGCTGGGTAGGACCGGCGTCCGTCTGATCGAGACCGACCTGGCGCTGGAATGGCAGGACCCGGACGCGCATCATTTCGACCACGCGCGCCGCATGCTGCTCGCGCTCGAACGCGAGATCCGGCCCGATGTCGTGCATCTCAACAGCTTTCGCGAGGCCGCCTTCGACTGGCGGGCGCCGGTTCTCATCGTCGCCCATTCCTGCGTTCACTCCTGGGGGATCGCCTGCAAAGAAACCGCATTCCTGCAGGAGCAGCGCTGGCAGCGTTATCGCGCGCGCGTGGCCGACGGATTGCAGCATGCGGCGAGCTGGGTCGCGCCCAGTTGCGCCTTCGGCGAGGTCATCGGCCGGTTATACGAACCCCGGCGCCCGGGCACGCTGATCTGGAACGGCACAGCTTCTCGCAGCCGCGCCAGGGACGGCAAGGAGACAGACGGCAAGGAGACATTCGTGCTCGCGGCCGGGCGAATGTGGGACAAGGCCAAGAATCTGCGCGCGCTGGCCGCGGCTGCCGATGGTGTCCCCTGTCCGATATACGTGGCCGGAGCGGGTCCGGACGACACCATCGCCCCGCCCCATCTGCAGATGCTCGGCGAGCTCTCCCATCGCGATGTCAGCAATTGCATGGCCCGTGCAGCGATCTTTGCGAGCCCTGCGCTGTATGAACCGTTCGGGCTGTCGGTGCTCGAGGCGGCAACGGCCGGATGCGCGCTGGTGCTGGCCGACATCCCGACCTTCCGCGAGCTCTGGCAGGATGCGGCCGTGTTCGTGGTCCCGACCGATGTCCGGGCGCTCAGGAGCACGCTGGGCTGGCTCGCCACCGACGACCGCGCCCGCGCCATGCTGCAGGAGGCGGCGCGTCAGCGCGCGGACAGATACACGGTCGGTCGCATGGCGACGTCCTACGCCGAGCTCTACCGCGGCCTGCGCACGCAGGCGGCGCCCGAGCCTCAACTGAACATCCTCGCCGAGGCCTGTGCATGAAGTGCGTGCTGTTCTACCATGCGTTGTCGTCGTGCTGGAACAACGGCAATGCGCATTTCCTGCGCGGCGTCGCGCGCGAGCTGCATGCGCTCGGTCACGAGGTCGTCGTCTACGAGCCGGCTGATGGCTGGAGCCGGCTGAACGCGATCAAGGATGGCGGCGATGCCGGCCTGCGCGCGATTCCCTCCTTGTTCCCCGGCATCGACGTCAGGGCTTATGACGGCACGCTCGACATGGACGAGGCGCTCGATGGCGCCGGCCTCGTCGTCGTGCATGAGTGGAACGAGCCTGACCTCGTCGCGGCGATCGGCCGCCATCGCATTGAGAGCGGGCGCTTCGTGCTGCTGTTCCACGACACCCACCACCGCGCCGTGACGGCGCCGCAGGAGCTCACCCGCTTCGACCTCTCCGGCTATGACGGCGTGCTCGCTTTCGGCGAGGTGCTGCGCCAGATCTATCTCGCTCTCGGCTGGACGTCGCGCGCCTTCACCTGGCATGAGGCGGCCGACACCGCGTTGTATCGTCCCCTGCCCGACATCGTCCCGCAGCACGATCTCGTCTGGATCGGCAATTGGGGCGACGACGAGCGCAGCGCCGAACTCAGGGAATTCCTGATCGCTCCGGTCGCAGCCCTCCAGCTCACCGCCACGATCTACGGGGTCCGCTATCCCGAGCACGCGCTTGCCGCCATGCGGCAGGCCGGCATCCGTTATGGCGGCTGGCTGCCGGCGCACCGCGCGCCCCAGGCGTTCGCGCAGGCACGCGTCACGGTCCACGTGCCGCGCGCACCCTATGCGCGATCGCTGCCCGGCATTCCGACCATTCGCATGTTCGAGACGATGGCCTGCGGCATTCCGATTGTTTCCGCACCATGGGACGACGTCGAGTCGCTGTTTCCGGATGATACCTATCTGCGCGCCGCCGACGGTCCCGACATGCGCGAGGCGTTGCGCCTGCTGCTATCCGCATCCGATTTTGCTGCGGACATCGCCGCAAGAGCCCGCAGCGCAGTGCTCGCCCGACACACCTGCCGGCACCGCGCGCAAGAGCTGCTGCACATCGTGACCAGGCTGCGCGGCCAGGATCAGGCAGCGTCCACGCAATTGGCAGGAGCGGCATCGTGAACATCAGCTTTTTCGGCTCCAGCCTGGTGTCGTCCTATTGGAACGGTGCGGCCACCTATTATCGTGGCATGCTGAAGGAGATTGCCGCGCTCGGTCATCAGATCACCTTCTACGAACCGGACGCGTTCGAGCGCCAGGCCCACCGCGACATCGATGACCCCCCTTGGGCCAGGGTCGTCGTGTATCCGGCGACGCCCGAGGGCTGGCAGCGCGCCATGGACGACGCCGTGCGATCCGCCGACCTCCTCGTCAAGGCGAGCGGCGTCGGCGTGTTCGACGCCGAGCTCGAGGATGCCATCGCCACGATCTCGACCGACGCGCTCCGCATCTACTGGGACGTCGACGCGCCCGCCACGCTGGATGCGATCGCCGCCGATCCGCGGCATCATCTCCGCGAGGCCATTCCCCGCTACGACGTGGTGCTGACTTATGGCGGGGGTGACCCGGTGGTGCGGGCCTATCGCGCCGCCGGCGCGCGCGATTGCGTGCCGATCTACAATGCGCTGGACCCGGCAACTCATCATCCGGCACCGCCGCGCGGCGAGTTCAGCTCCGATCTCAATCTGCTTGCCAACCGCCTGCCGGACCGCGAGGCGCGGATCGAGCGCTTCTTCATCGACGCCGCCGCGCAACGTCGAGGACAGAGCTTCGTGCTCGGCGGCTCCGGCTGGCACGACAAGCCGATGCCGGCCAACATCCGCGCCGTCGGCCATGTCGGCACCGCCGATCACAACGCGTTCTTCTGCTCGGCGCGCGCGACCCTGAACGTCAATCGCGACAGCATGGCGGCCTACGGGTTCTCGCCACCGACCCGAGTGTTCGAAGCCGCGGGCTGCGGCGCCTGCCTGATCACCGACCAATGGGAGGGCATCGATCTCTTTCTCGAGCCGGGCCGCGAGGTGCTCGTCGCCGCCGACGGGGCCGCCGTGGCCGCTCACCTCGATGCGCTGTCGCCGGACCGCGCCCGCGCGATCGGCGAGCGCGGCCGCGCGCGCATCCTGGCCCACCACACCTATCGCCAACGCGCCCATCAGTTCAACACCCTGCTCGAGGGCATGGGCACCCGCATCGAGGCCGCAGAATGAACCTGAACATCGTCGTCATCGGATTGTCGGTCACATCGTCCTGGGGGAACGGCCACGCCACGACCTATCGCGCGCTGCTGTCGGCGCTCGCCCGGCGCGGACACAGCGTGACCTTTCTGGAGCGCGACGTGCCCTGGTATCGCGACCACCGCGATCTCACCGACCCCGACGGCTGGAGCGTGAAGCTCTATCAATCATTGCAGGACCTGCCCCGGCTGTTCGGCGCGACAGTGCGCGACGCCGACCTCGTGATCATCGGCTCCTATGTGCCTGACGGGATCGCGATCGCCGACTGGGCGACATCGCACGCCCGCGGCGTCACCGCCTTCTACGACATCGACACGCCGGTCACCCTGGCGCAGCTCGAGCACGGACTGGCCTATCTGTCGCCCACGATGATCCCGCGCTTCGACCTGTACCTCTCGTTCTCCGGCGGGCCGGCGCTGGCGATGATCGAGGACCTCTACGGCAGCCCGCTGGCACGCGTGCTGTATTGCAGCGCCGATCTCGATCTCTACCAGCCGCGCGAGACGCCGGCACGCTGGACGTTGGGCTATCTCGGCACCTACAGCGCCGATCGCCAGCCGCAGCTCGACCGGTTCCTGCTCGATCCGGCGCGCGGACTCGCTGCGGAACATTTCGTCGTCGCGGGCGCGCAATACCCCGACACGATCACCTGGCCGGACAATGTCGAGCGGATCGATCACCTTCCTCCGCGTGAGCACGCCGACTTCTTCTGCGCGCAGCGCTTCACGCTCAACGTCACCCGCGCCGACATGCGGGCCCTCGGCTTCTCACCGAGCGTCCGGCTGTTCGAGGCCGCGGCCTGTGGCACGCCGGTGCTGTCGGATCATTGGCCTGGCCTGGAGACCATCTTCGTGCCGAACAGCGAGATCCTCGTCGTCTCGACGCCGCAGGACGTCCGCGCGATCCTGCAGGAGATGACCGAGGATACGCGGCGAGGCATCGCGGAGCGCGCCAGCCGCAGGGTCCGCCGTGACCACACGCCCGATCACCGCGCCCGACAGCTGGAGGATTACTACCGCGAGGCGCTCACCCGCCGGGCACGTCCCGTGCGCCAGGCGCTCAAGCAAGCCTCGCCCGAGGCCGTCGAACTGAAACTGGGATTGTCATGACCATTCAGATCTCCATCCCCGCACGACGCTCCCTCCGCACCCTCGTCGCCGGGGGCGCAGGCTTCATCGGCTCGCACATCTGCGACACGCTGCTCCGGCGCGGCGACACCGTGGTCTGCATCGACAATCTGCATACGGGCTCGCTGCGCAACATCCGTCCGCTGCTCAACCACCCGAACTTCAGCTTCATCGAGCACGACGTGCGCGAGCCCTTGGATCTCGAAGGCCGGCTCGACCGCGTCTACAATCTGGCCTGCCCGGCTTCGCCACCGCATTATCAGCAGGACCCCGTTGGCACGATGAAGACCTGCGTGCTGGGAACGCTCAATCTGCTCGAGCTCGCGCGTGAGAAATCCGCGCGAATCCTGCAGGCCTCGACCAGCGAAGTCTATGGCGACCCCGAGGTCCACCCGCAGCCCGAGACCTATGTCGGCCACGTCAACACCATCGGGCCCCGTGCCTGTTACGACGAGGGCAAGCGTGCCGCCGAAACGCTGATGTTCGACTATCAACGCATGTATGGCCTCGACATCAAGGTCGCCCGCATTTTCAACACCTATGGCCCGCGCATGCATGAGAATGACGGCCGGGTGGTGTCGAATTTCATCGTCCAGGCGCTGCGCGGCGCGCCAATCACCGTCTACGGCTCCGGCAGCCAGACGCGCAGCTTCTGCTTCGTCGACGATCTCGTGCGTGGACTGGAGATGCTGATGGAAAGTCCGGCCTCGGTCACGGGCCCGATCAACCTCGGCAATCCGCACGAGATGAGCATCGAGGCGATCGCGCGCGAGGTGCTGGCCTGCACGCAATCCGCCTCGACGCTGGAGTTCAAGCCGCTGCCGGTCGACGATCCGAAGCGGCGAAAGCCGGTGATCACGACCGCCGAGCGGCTGCTCGGCTGGCGTCCGCAGATTCCGCTGCGCAAGGGCCTGGAAGCCACGATCGCCTATTTTGCGCTTGAGGTTGCCGGGCGTGCGCCCTCAGGGCCGAACAGGCGGCCGCCGCGGCGTCCGGGACGCGCGCAGCTCGCCTTGGCGCGATCGCAATAGACCAGAACGCGCGACGCCCAGGACAAGCCTGGGCGTCACTTTTTCGTCGACGATATCGAGCGGTTACTTGCTGATCGACTTGGCCATGTCGAGATGCTTCTGCAGCACCGGCACGGTCTGCTGCGCGAAGTCCGACAGGGGCGACTTCGCCGAGGCTTCCTTCTGGTACTT